>JACCWP010000098.1 GCA_013697585.1 Nocardioidaceae bacterium | reverse complement strand
CAGATGCTCGAGGACGTGCTCTGTCAAGTCGCGTTCGCCCTCTACCCCGTACATGATCTGGACCAGCTCGTCGCGCGTGTGGCCGGCGCTGGTCGCCAGCCAGTCGAAAAACCGAGCCGGTTCCGCTGGGCAGGGACCGCGAATGGAGTACGGCCGCACCGAACCGCACTTAGTAGCGCACCGGCAGACCGCTCTCCCCCAGCTATACGACGACCCGCTGCCCCTACGACTGTGCCGCCGAGTAAGCCGCGTCCGGCGCCTCCCGGTTCGGTCGTCTGAGGGGTCCTGTTCCAGGAATCTGGGGCTCGCAGGTGAGCGCATGCATGTGCGGCTGAGGTCGGTCAGGTGGTCTCCTCGATCGTCAGGCCACCGCGCAGGGTGACGACCTGCACGAGCACGAGCCCCCGGTGGTCCATCGAGGCAGGGGCCGGACCGCGGTCGGCGCACGGCGCCTGGCCGGTCTCCCGCTGCACGATGCTGTAGTCGTCGAGCGCGTCGTACCTCGCCCGGACGGTGCGGCGGACCGAGACCCGGTCGATGCTGACCGCTTGCCGCACACCCAGCAGCGCGCCTGGTGCGGCGCGGGCCGTCAGGCGCTCGAACACCAGCGTGTTGGGCGTCGCGAAACCGGTCGAGGGCTCCGGCCGCGCTTGGCGCTCGTGCTTCTCCAGCTCCTCGCGCTGGCGGCGCTCGCGCTGCTCCCGCTCCTCGCGCTCACGTCCGGTGGCCGCGTCGTACTCCCCGTCCGCCTCGAGTTCGCGGCGTTCCCGCTCCTCACGCTCCTCGCGTTCGCGGCGTTCCCGCTCCTCACGTTCCCGCTCCGACCTCTCCCGCTCGGCCTGCTCGCGCTCGTGCCGCGCCCGCTCCTCCCGGTGCGGCTCGTCGTCGTAGACCAGCCCCACGACGCTCGCCTCGTAGGCGAAGGGCGAGCAGCGCACCTTGAGCGTCAGGGTCGTCGCATTGTCGGCGTGGTCGAGCAACCGGTAGACCCGCAGCTCGGCGACGTCGGAGCCAAAGACGGTCCACTGGGTGTCGGTGCGGCTCGCGACCGGTACGGCGCCCGGGTCGGCGCCCGACAGCCCGTCGCGTGCCAGCACCACCACGTCGTCGGCGAGCGGGTCGAACCGGATGACGGCCTCGGGGGCGGTCTTGTCGATCCGCACCGACAGGGACTTGTCCGGCTCAAGGTTCTGCGAGTGGTCGACCGACCCGAAGACCACTAAGTGCACGCCCTCGCTGGACACCACGAGCGGCCCGGTGACCGGTGCCCGACCACCGCCGTCGACCTCGGCGAAGGTGGCAGCCACGCCCGACACATCGTCGGTGGCCGTAAGGGTGACCGCGACGTCGGTGCGGTGCCAGCCCCGTGCGTTAGGAGGCGGCGCCGTAGCGGCGGTGGTCACCGGCGGGGTGGTGTCGGCAGGCAGCACCAGGTCTGCCTCCTCGGGGGTAATGTCGGCGGTCTTGGTGTGCACCGGCGGTGCGTAGCCCGCGCCCAGTCCCGAGATCGCGCCGCCGACCAGCCGCAGCTTCGCCCAGTCGTCGTGGGAGACCAGCAGAGTCTGGCCGGCGTCGTTGTTGACGTCGAAGGCGACGCTCGGGCTGGTGGCCAGCCCGTCGCCGTCCCAGTCGACGGGCTGGCTGCCGTCGGCGACCTGGACGAAGGCGCCGGTCCCCCCCGCCGCGGTGGGGACCCAGTGGCTGATCGCCACACCAGCGGCTTTGCTGCCTACGCCCGAGCGCTCGTCGAGCGAGCCCTCGAAGAGCTGGTCGTAGGCCTCGTCGGAGAAGTCGACGATGCCGGTGACGCCGCCTTTGGTGAGCCCGATGGTCTGCCAAAGGTAGTTCATAACGCTCACGTAGTTGGGCTTGTTGTTCACGCCGTCGGCGCCACCGTGGTCGAGACCCAGCAGGTGACCCAGCTCGTGCATGAAGGTCCCGGCCGTGATCTGGTTGGTGAGCGGGGAGAAGCTCGCCAGGCTGATGATCATGTCGGAGCCCGGGATGGTGCGCGCGATGCCGCTGTTGGTCGCCACCCCAATCTGGTGACCGCTGATGGCGTAGCGGAAGATTGGCGCGCGACCGGTGCTGCGGAAGCCGCCCGGCTGGTTGCGCACCACGTCGAAGGCCGTCCAGTTGTAGCTCGTCGCGCTGTTGTTCGCGTCGACAACAGCCACGCCGAAGTTCGTCACCTCCTGCAGCTGGCGGGCTCGCGACAGCGCTCCCCACGTGGTCCCGGTCGCGTGGTCCATGATGCTGTTCGGTCCGGCATCGACGTGCAAGTTGATGCCGACCGAACCGGTCGGGCTCGTGTACGGCGCGGCAGCGAAGGCATCGACGAGCGTCTTGATCACGGCCGCGCTGAGTGCGTGGCTGTGCGTGCCGTCGGCCATCCAGTCGACCTGGACGAAGATGTCGGGCCTGTTGACGTCGGCGCCCATGGCGGGCAAATCGATGAACTGGGGGCCGCTGCCGTCGCCTGGGTCGAGCGAGACGCCGTTCTGCTTCCATTCGTCGGGAATGCCGTCGCGGGCGCTCGACGACGAGCTGAAGGTCAAGCGCACGACCGCGTTGTCCCCACCCCCACCGAGCCGCTTCACGCGGAAGGTCTCCGGCGTCGTCTCGTCGTACTCGTTGCTGCCGATGTAAGGGTTGTCCCAGTAGATGTGGCACGTGCCGGCGCCCTGCCCGGAGGCGAGCCGAATCTCGTAGTCAACGTGTCCCTCGGTGCCGGTGAGCACCCCGTCGGACTCCGACTCCCAGTTGGCGTTGGTCAGTGGTGGGATCTGCGCCGGTGGCTGGCGCTTCCAGATGCCGTGGTCGAGGGCGCCCCCGATCCGGACGAGTGTGGTGTCACTGTCGTTGTAGAAGACCATCCGTGTGCTGCGCGCGGCCATGGCTCGCACCTTCCTTCGTGGGTGGCGGCCGTCGTAAGCGGTTCCGCGCCCGTGCCTGGGATCGCGCGGCCTCCGGAGGAAGCCACCAACATCCGATCATCCTCAGCAGCACCCCGGTGCGCAACGGAGTTCAAGGCCTGGGAATCGCGGCGCTATGGGCACCCCGTGCGGTCGCGTAGCGTCCCAAGGGGCGTGCCGAGAACCGAGGGCAAACGCGTCACTGCAGGTCGGCCACGTGCATTGTGTGACGCTCCCTTTGGTCAAGTCCTGCGACGTGGTGTACGACGGTTGATCCTTCGTCGTTGTTGTTCAGGCCGTGATGGCCTGGATGGTCAACTCGTCGGTCACCTCCTGGGTGGTGAGGTCGACGGCCTGGGCGCGGGCGAGGACGTCGAGGCCGAGGTAGCGGCGGCCTTCGGCCCATTCGTCGTGCTGCTCGGCCAGGACCGCGCCGACGAGGCGGATGATTGAGCTGCGATCGGGGAAGATCCCCACGACGTCGGTGCGGCGACGGATCTCGCGGTTGAGGCGCTCGTTGGGATTGTTGGACCAGATCTGGCGCCAGAGCTCTTTG
>JACCWP010000047.1 GCA_013697585.1 Nocardioidaceae bacterium | reverse complement strand
GTATCGACGCGCGGCTGCGCGAGCGCGGCCGTCGCCGTACTGGGCCAGACGTCACCGCGGCGTCGCTGCTGCTGGGCGCGGTTGCCAGCGCCGCGCTTGACGGCAGCGTCTGCACGGCCGACGACCTGCGCGCCGGGCGAGGCGACCCGGTCGCGGCCGGAGCGCAACGGCTGTCGGCCGAGCTGCTCGGCATGCTCCCTGTCTGGCGAACGAGCCCGGTCCAGGCGCTGGCCCGGATGCACGCCCTGGCCGCTCCCGCAGGCGCGGCTGACCTTGGTCGACCGCGATCGGCCGGCGGCGCGGCGCGGTTGCACGCGCTGGCCGGACGGCTACTCGCTCCGACCGACGCTCCCGCTCTGGCGATCGCGGCGATCGTGCACGCGGAGGTCGCGACGATCGCTGCCTTCGGGACGTACGACGCGATGGTCGCCCGGGGTGCGGAGCGACTGATACTGGTCGAACGGGGGGTCGATCCTGCCTCGGTGACGGTTCCCGAGGCCGGTCACGCGGCCACCGCGCGGGCCTACCACGCCGGGCTCGAGTCGTACGCGAGGGATGGCACCGCTGGCGTACGGGTCTGGTTGCTGTACGCGGCACAGGCGTACGCGCGCGGGGCACAGGCAGCGCCGCTGCCCTGACCCCGGCGCATGCGAACGGCGCCACCTCGAGGGGGACGCCGTCCGCTGGCACGGTGCGGTCGGGCTACCAGGCGTGCATTCTCATAACCGTCGTCCCGGGGAGGTCCCGAGGGCGACTGCCCTCTACGAAGGGTGATCGCCGCGTGGGTACCCGAGCACCGTGTGGCTCTTGACTTGTTCCTCATGTTGTACGCCTGTCAGCCCGGCAGCGGAAGAGGCAGCGGCGTGTCGGCCACCGACACGCGGCCCGCTCGGCGCCTCCTACGCCATCCGCCGGCGGTGCTGAACCTGCCAGACCACGACACCGCCGGCGGTGGCGGCGACGACCACCAGCACGGCGAGCTGTCGCGGACGCGGTCGGATACCCAGCCGGCGGCGCAGCGCGACGGGCGTCGTGAACCGCAGCACCGGCCACCCCCGCGCGGTGGCCTGGCGGCGCAGTGCGCGGTCGGGGTTGACCACGTGCGGGTGGCCGACCACCTCGAGCATGGGGATATCGGTCTCGGAGTCGGAGTAGCCGAAGCTGGCCGCCAGATCGTAGCCGTGCTCGGCGGCCAGGGCTCGTATCGCCTCCGCCTTGTGCGGGCCGAAGGCATAGAACGCGATCTCGCCGGTGTAGCGGCCGTCCTCGACCACCATCCGGGTGGCGATCACATGGTCGACGCCGAGCATCTCACCGATCGGTTCGACCACCTCCGAGCCGGACGTCGACACGATCACGACGTCGCGTGCGGCGGCGCGGTGTTCCTCGATCAGGCCGACGGCCTCGTCGTAGACCATCGGGTCGACGATGGTGTGCAGGGTCTCGGCGACGATCTCGCGCACGGTGTCGACCGACCAGCCGGCCGACAGCTGGGAGAGGTACGCGCGCATCTTCTCCATCCGCTCGTGGTCGGCGCCCGAGCGGCCGAACACGAACTGCGCGTAGGCGCTGCGAAGTGCGGAGCGGCGGGTGATGAGCCCGCCCTCGAAGAACGCGCGGCTGAAGGCAAGCGTGCTCGAGCGGGCAATGATGGTCTTGTCCAGGTCGAAGAACGCGGCCGAACCCCCGGACGCTCGCGACCCGTGCGCACCCGCCGTGACCACGCGTCGACCCTAGACGAGCGTCCCGACCGCGTGCCGCAGCCGACCCGGCCGTCCACAGGTGGCCGCGGACGGGACCCCACCGAAGGTCGGCACGACCAGGGTGCGGGCATGGACGAGACGAGCATGGGCCGGCCGCTGGTCGTCACCGGCGACGGTCGGCTGCTCGACGGTCTGCTGCGGCTTGCCGCCGCTACCGGTGCGAGCCCGCAGGTGGTGGGGCGTGACGAGGTGCCCGAGGTCCGGCGGACGTGGGCGACGACGCCGTTGGTGCTGCTGGGCGACGACTGCGCCGGGCCGCTGGCCGGGCTTCGGCTGCCGCGGCGCGAAGGGGTGTTGCTGGTCACGGCGGCACCCGACGAGCCTGCGGTGTGGCGGCGCGCGGTGGCGGCCGGAGCCGATCAGGTGGTGAGCCTGCTTGCGGACCACGAGCTGGTCGCCGACCTGCTGGGCGCCTGCGCCGACGGCCCGGCCGGCGCGCCGGTGGTGTGC
>JACCWP010000032.1 GCA_013697585.1 Nocardioidaceae bacterium | reverse complement strand
GGCGACACGGAAACGGCGGTTGCGGTGGGCCGTCGGAAGAGCCCTAGCCCGGTGCTCTTGAAGATCCACGCCGCCTCGGCAAGCACGGCTGGAGTCGGCTTCTATGAGGGCAACGACCTGGTTTGGCTGGCCGAGTTTGTTCCGGCAGCGTTCATCACTCGCATGGAGGAGTAGGCAGCCCGCCTCGTCTCGCATCGAAACTCAGGTGAGCTGCTGTCACCGGGACGGATATCCTCAGGACTCCTGTACCCGAGCTCGAGGAGTTCTTGTGACGCTGCGGATGTCCACGTTGTTCCTGCGTACCTTGCGCGAGGACCCCGTGGACGCGGGGCTGCCCAGCCACCGACTGCTCGTGCGCGCCGGCTACATCCGTCGCGCTGCGCCTGGCATCTATTCCTGGCTGCCGCTGGGCTACCAGGTGCTCCGCAACGTCGAGGCGATCGTCCGCGACGAGATGGAGGCAATGGGGGCCCAAGAGGTGCACTTCCCGGCTCTGCTGCCACGTGAGCCGTATGAGGCGAGCAACCGGTGGACCGACTACGGCGACGGAATCTTTCGGCTCAAGGACCGCAAGGGCGCCGACTACCTTCTCGGACCCACGCATGAGGAGATGTTCACTCTCCTCGTCAAGGACCTGTACTCGTCGTACAAGGACTTTCCGTTGTCCCTGTACCAGATCCAGACGAAGTACCGCGACGAGGCGCGGCCGAGAGCCGGCCTGCTGAGGGGTAGGGAGTTCGTGATGAAGGACTCCTACTCGTTCGACGTCAGCGACGAGGCGTTTCTGATCTCCTACGACGCTCACCGCGAGGCGTACATCAAGATGTTCGACCGGCTCGGGCTGAGCTACGTCATCGTGGCCGCCATGTCTGGCGCGATGGGCGGCTCAGCCAGTGAGGAGTTCCTGGCTACCGCCGAGAACGGCGAGGACACCTACGTCCGCTGCACCCGCTGCGACTACGCGGCAAACGTCGAAGCCGTGCGAGTACCCGCGCCCGAGCCGCTGAGCTGGGAGGGCGTCCCGGAGGCCCACGCCGAGCCGACCCCGGCCACCCCCACGATCGAGAGCCTCGTCGACCACCTCAACGACAAGTTCCCACGTGCCGGCAGACCATGGACGGCGGCGGACACCCTCAAAAACGTCATCGTCACCCTTGTCCATCCCGACGGCACCCGGGCGCCGCTGGCGGTGGGCGTGCCCGGTGATCGCGACGTTGACCTCAAGCGGCTGCAGGCCCAGGTGGAGCCGGCCCAGGTCGAAGCCTTCCACGAGGCGGACTTCGACGCGTTCCCCGCTCTCGTGAAGGGCTACATCGGACCGGGCGCGCTGGGCGAGAAGGGCACGAGCGGTATCCGGTACCTGCTCGACCCTCGGGTCGTGCCTGGCACGAGGTGGGTCACGGGGGCCAACCTCGACGGTAGCCACGTCATCGACTTGGTGGCCGAACGCGACTTCGTCGCCGACGGGTTCATCGAGGCGGCCGACGTGCGCGCCGGAGACGAGTGCCCGCGGTGCGGGCAAGCTCTCGAGACGGCTCGCGGCATCGAAATGGGACACATCTTCCAGCTGGGACGGCGCTTTGCCGAGGCTCTCGACCTCCGCGTCCTCGACGAGCACGGAAAACTCGTCACCGTCACGATGGGCTCGTACGGCGTCGGAGTGTCGCGGGCCGTCGCCGCGATCGTCGAGAACGCCCACGACGACCTGGGGATCATCTGGCCGCGCGAGGTCAGCCCAGCCGACGTACACCTGGTAGCCACCGGCCGGGACGCAGAGATCTATTCGTCCGCCGAGCGGCTGAGCACTGAGCTCGAGTCGGCCGGTGTACGCGTGCTGTACGACGACCGAGACAAGGTGTCACCAGGTGTGAAGTTCACCGATGCTGAGCTGATCGGTGTGCCGACGATCATTGTGGTCGGCAAGGGTCTGAGCGACGGGGTGGTCGAGGTAAGGGATCGGTCCACCGGCGAGCGAGAGAACGTGGCCGTCGATGCTGTTGTGGCGCACGTGGTCCGCGCGGTCGAGCGGGCCTGAGCACGGGCTGGGCGCCCAGGCGGGGCGAGATTCTGAGGCGCTGACTGCTTCGTGTCAGCGCGGTGCCGGAAGCTGGACGAGCAGCGCCTCCTTGGTTGGTGCGATGGCGTCGTCGTACCCTCCGGCAACGAGGAGACGAGATGGTCGCAG
>JACCWP010000011.1 GCA_013697585.1 Nocardioidaceae bacterium | reverse complement strand
CGGCGTGGTACCCAGGCCACCCGGGCACCGGTACGCGCCGCGAGCGCAAGCACGGCGCTGTAGGCGCCCGGGATGCCGGCGAGCCGCTCCCCAACCAGCAGCACGCTGTTCGCGTCCAGGACCAGGTCGGGCGCAGTGTCACCGTCGTCCAGCCCCGCCAGCGTCCGCGCCTCGTCACCAGGCACGGCGTGCAGCACCTCGGCGCCGAGCTTGGCGAGGCCGCGGCTGGTGTGGCTGGCGATCGCGACGACTCGTACGACGTGCTTGCGCACCCCCTTGCGCAGGCGCAGGAAGATGGTCGCCGCCTCCTCCTCCGGGTCGAGCCCGGCAAGCACCACGGTGCGGGCGCGCTCGAGCTCGGCGCAGGTCACCCCGAGACCGGAACCGGCCACCTGCGCGGCGAGGAACTCAGCCTCCTCGGCGGAGTGCCTGCGCGCGCGGAAGTCGACGTTGTTGGTCCCGAGCACGGCCCGGGCCAGCTTGCCGTAGGCGTAGGCGTCCTCCCTGGTGAGCCGCCCGCCGGTCAGGACACCGACCTGCGGCGCGGCCGCCGCCAGGCCGCGCGCAGCAGCGGCGAACGCGGACGGCCACGACGCCGGCTGCAGCTCGCCGGTGGTCTGGTCACGTACGAGCGGGTGGGTCAAGCGGTCGTCCTGGCTGGCGTAGGCGAACGCGAAGCGGTCCTTGTCACTGATCCATTCCTCGTTGACCTCCGGGTCGTCACCGGCCAGGCGGCGCATCACCTTGCCGCGCCGGTGGTCAACTCGCAGCGCGGCACCGCACGAGTCGTGCTCGGCCACCGCCGGGCTCGACACGAGGTCGAACGGCCTGGCCCGGAAGCGGTAGGCAGCACTGGTGAGGGCACCCACCGGACAGATCTGGATGGTGTTGCCCGAGAAGTAGGACTCGAACGGCTGTCGCTCGTAGATGCCGACCTGCTGCAGCGCGCCGCGCTCGATCAGCGCGATGAACGGGTCACCGGCGATCTGCTCGGAGAACCGGGTGCACCGAGCGCACAGGACACACCGTTCACGGTCGAGCAGCACCTGCGCAGAGATGTTGATCGGCTTGGCGAAGGTCCGCTTGGTGTCGGCGAACCGGGCCTCGCCACGACCGTTGGACATCGCCTGGTTCTGCAGCGGGCACTCGCCGCCCTTGTCGCAGACCGGGCAGTCCAGCGGGTGGTTGACCAGCAGGAACTCCATGATCCCGGTCTGGGCCTTGTCGGCCTGGGCCGACGTTGCCTGTGTGCGCACGACCATGCCTGCGGCGACGGTGAGCGTGCAGGATGCCTGCGGCTTGGGCATCGCGCGACCGTTGCCTGCATCGGGGACCTCGACGAGGCACTGTCGGCAGGCGCCCACCGGATCGAGCAGCGGGTGGTCGCAGAACCGTGGCACCTGCACGCCGACGAGCTCGGCAGCCCGGATCACCAGCGTGTGCTTCGGCACGCTGACCTCGACGTCATCGATGACGAGCGTGACCAGGTCGTCGCGGGGCTCCAGCGCACCCCCCGTTCCTGCCTTGGCGGTTCCCGAGTCTGTCGTCGTCATCGGGCCGCCCCCACGGCGGAGGTCACGGGGTGCAGCATGGACGCGGCGTACGGGAACAGCTCCCACGCCGGGGTGTGCGAGCCGGCGACGAACTCGTCCCGGAAGTACTGGATCGCGGAGAGCACACAGGCTGCGGTGCCGTCGGCCAACGCGCAGAACGACCGGCCGGCCATGTTGTCGGACATGTCGAGCAGCAGGTCGACGTCCTCCTCGGACCCCTTGCCGGCTTCGAGTCGCTGCAGCACCTGCACCATCCACCAGGTCCCTTCGCGGCATGGCGTGCACTTGCCGCACGACTCGTGCTTGTAGAACTCGACCCAGCGCAAGGTGGTGCGGACGACCGACACGGTCTCGTCAAAGATCTGCAATGCCTTCGTCCCGAGCATCGAGCCGGCAGCTGCGATCCCCTCGTAGTCGAGTGGTACGTCGAGGTGCTCGTCGGTCAGGATCGGCGTCGACGAGCCCCCTGGTGTCCAGAACTTCAGCTGGTGGCCAGCCCGGACACCGCCCGCCAGCTCGACGAGGCGGCGCAAGGTGATGCCCAGCGGGGCCTCGAACTGGCCCGGCTGTTCGACGTGACCGGACACCGAGTAGAGGGTCATGCCCTTGGACTTCTCGGTTCCCATCGAGCTGAACCAGTCAGGCCCCTGGTCGAGGATCACGGGTACGGAGGCGATCGACTCCACGTTGTTGATGACGGTGGGGCCGGCGTAGAGCCCGGCGATCGCCGGGAACGGTGGACGCAGCCGCGGCTGACCGCGCCGACCCTCCAGGGAGTCGAGCAGGGCCGTCTCCTCCCCACAGATGTACGCCCCCGCGCCGGCGTGCACGATGATGTCGAGGTCGTAGCCGGAGCCATGGATGTCGGCGCCCACGTGGCCCGCCCGGTATGCCTCCCGGACGGCCTGGTGGAGTCGACGCACCACGTGGAGCACCTCGCCACGCACGTAGACGAACGCGTGCCTGGCCCCGATCGCGTACGACGAGATGATCACTCCCTCGATGAGGGTGTGCGGCGCCGCAAGCATCAGCGGGATGTCCTTGCAGGTGCCCGGCTCGGACTCGTCGGCGTTGACCACCAGATAGTGCGGCTTGTCGTCGCCCGTGGGGATGAAGTCCCACTTCATGCCGGTCGGGAAGCCAGCGCCACCCCGGCCCCGCAGACCGGAGTCCTTGACCGCCGAGATGACCTCGGCCGGTGTGAGCGCCAGCGCCTTGTGCAGGCCACGATAGCCGCCCGCATCCTCGTAGGTCTCAAGCGTCCATGAGCGATCACGGTCCCAGGTGTCGGTCAGCACCGGGGTCAGCGGGTCGATGCTCACTGCGACTCCTTCCCGGTGCGGCCATCGTCGGTGGGCTCAGCGTCGGTGGGCTCAGCGTCGGGGGGCTCAGCGTCGGTGCGCTCGGTGTTGTCGACGGTGCGGGCGGGTGACTCGGCGATCTGGGTCTCCTGGTCGCCACGGGTATAGGCAGAACCGCCCACGGGGTTGGTCGGGTCGGCAGCGACGCCGTCGTGGTCGCCGCGGTCGCGCCCCTCATCGGTGGGTGGGGCCGTCCACCCGCGCTCACGGGCGATCCGCAAGCCGACCAGCGACGCCGGACCCGCGCCGGGACCCTCGTCGGCGCGGTCGTCAGGGAAGCCGGCGAGGACGCGCTCGGCCTCGCGCCACGTGCACACGCGTGCGCCGCGGGTGGCCTGAACCTCGTCGCCGCTGCGCAGCCGGTCGACCAGATCGCAAGCCGACTCCGGAGTCTGGTTGTCGAAGAACTCCCAGTTGACCATCACGACGGGCGCGTAGTCGCAGGCAGCGTTGCACTCGACCCGCTCGAGCGTGATCCGGCCGTCGTCGGTGGTCTCGTCGTTGCCGACGTCGAGGTGGCCGCGCAGTCGGTCGAAGATGTCGTCGCCGCCCATCACCGCGCACAACGTGTTGATGCAGACGCCGACGTGGTAGTCGCCGACCGGGTGTCGCTTGTACATCGTGTAGAAGGTCGCGACGCCCGAGACGTCGGCTGAGCTGAGCTGCAGCACCTCGGCGCAGGCCTCGATCCCTGCCGGAGTGACGCATCCCTCGACGCTCTGCACCAGGTGCAGCATCGGGAGCAATGCTGAGCGGGGCTGCGGATAACCGGCGGCGAGCTGGACGAGCTCGGCCATGGTCGACTCAGGTAGCGGTAGTGGCGCCGCATCGCCACTGCCGGGCGGCGACGGGTGCGGGACGATGGTCCGCCCAGCGCTCTGCTGGGACGTGGCCATCAGCGGTCCACCCCACCCATGACGGGGTCGATGCTGGCGACAGCGACGATCACGTCGGCCACCTGGCCGCCCTCGCTCATCACCGACGTGCACTGCAGGTTGACGAACGACGGGTCGCGGAAGTGGGCCCGGTAGGGGCGCGTGCCGCCGTCGGACACGACGTGACAGGCCAGCTCGCCGCGTGGCGACTCGACCGTTCCGTAGGCCTGCCCGGCAGGCACCCGGAAGCCCTCCGTCACCAGCTTGAAGTGATGGATCAACGCCTCCATCGACTCGCCCATGATGTGCTTGATGTGGTCCAGTGAGTTGCCCATGCCGTCGGAGCCCACGGCCAGCTGCGCCGGCCAGGCGATCTTCTTGTCGGCCACGATGACCGGTGCGCCCTCGAGCTCGGCCAACCGGTCGGCGGACTGCTCAACGATCCTCAGGGACTGCCACATCTCCTCGAGCCTGATCCGAAACCTTCCGTACGAGTCGGCGGTGTCCCACGTGACGACGTCGAAGTCGTAGCTGTCGTAGCCCCAGTAGGGCTGCGTGCGGCGCAGGTCCCACGGGTACCCGGTGGCACGCAGCACCGGCCCGGTCGCACCCAGGGCGAGGCAGCCGGCAAGGTCGAGGTGACCCACCCCGCCGAGGCGGCCCTTGAAGACCGGGTTGGCGTTGCAGAACGCGGCGTACTCGGGAAGGCGGCGCTTCATCAGCTTGACGAACTCACGGATCGACTCGAGCGCGCCGGGCGGCAGGTCCTGCGCGACGCCGCCCGGACGGATGAACGCGTGGTTCATCCGCAGCCCCGTGACCAGCTCGAACAGGTCGAGGACCAGCTCACGCTCCCGGAAACCGATCGTCATGACCGTGAGCGCACCGATCTCCATACCACCGGTGGCGATCGCGACCAGGTGCGACGAGATCCGGTTGATCTCCATCAGGAGGATGCGCATCAACCGGGCCTTCTCCGGGATGGCGTCCTCGATGTCGAGCAGTCGCTCCACGCCCATGCAGAAGACGGCCTCGTTGTAGAACGGCGCAAGGTAGTCCATCCGGGTGACCAGGGTGACGCCCTGCACCCAGCTCCGGTACTCCATGGTCTTCTCGATGCCGGTATGGAGGTAGCCGATGCCGCAGCGGCACTCGGTGACCGTCTCGCCGTCCAGCTCGAGGATGAGCC
>JACCWP010000254.1 GCA_013697585.1 Nocardioidaceae bacterium | reverse complement strand
GGGTGTGGGTGCGTACGCGCAGCGGCGCCGGCTGGACGGACTGGGAGCGGCTGCCCGTCGAGGCGGACCACGGACCCGATCCGGGCAGCGCGGAGGCCGCGCGGTCTCGTCCCGGCACCGACGTGGTCGTCGTGGGCGAGGTCGACGACGTGCAGCTGCGGGTCACTGCGTCCGGCCGTCGCGCACCCGACGGCCTGACCCTGGTCGTGGTCGACCCGGGAGACGACGACACAGCAACCGTGCCCGGCAGCCCCGCGGCGAGCCGGCTCGGCTCGCCCCGCTATCCGGCCACCGCCGGCGACGGGTCGGCGACCCCGCGGCCTGGCATCTACTCGCGGGCGCAGTGGGGAGCCGACGAGAGCCTGCGTGACGGGTTCACCGGCTACGGCGAGATCACCGGGTCGTTCGTGCACCACACGGTCAACGCCAACGCGTACACCGCCGCGGAGGTTCCGTCGATCCTGCGGGCGATCTACGCGTACCACACCCAGGGCCGCGGCTGGAGCGACATCGGCTACAACTTCCTGGTGGACCGCTTCGGCCGGGTCTGGGAGGGCCGCTGGGGTGGCATTGCGCGACCTGTCATCGGCGCGCACACCCTCGGCTACAACGAGGAGGCGTTCGCGATGTCGGCGATCGGCAACTTCGACGTCGCCCAGCCCACCGCGGCCATGCTGGGCGCGTACGGCCGGCTCTATGCCTGGAAGCTCAGTCGGCACGGCGTTGCCGCCGACGCTTCAGTGCGCATCGACGGCGACACCTTCCCGGCCGTCAACGGCCACCGAGACGCGGCGGCCACGGCATGCCCGGGTCGCTACCTGTACGCCAAGCTCCCGCAGATCCGGCAGGCAGCCGCCAAGGCACAGGCGGCCTGGAGCGCTCGGGGGCTGCGCAGATCGATCGTCGGCGGACCGCGTCCCGATCTCCTGGTCCGTGACGGCGATCGGATGAGCGTGCTCGCCGGCGACCCAACCGGACTGCGACCGGCCGGTCGACTCGACGGGCGCTGGGCGAGGTATTCCTGGGTGCGCATCGTCGGCGACTGGGACGGCGACGGCGTTCGCGACGTGATGGGACGCGAGGACGGCCGGCTGTGGCTGTTGCGTGGTCTGGGCGACGGACGCTTCGCCCCGCGCGCCGGTGGCTGGGGCGGCTGGGACCAGCGCACCCTGCTCACCCCCCTCGGCGACTGGGACGGAGACGGCAGGGCCGACCTTGCCGCCCGGGTGCCCGGCGGTGCGGTGTGGCTGTTCCCCGGCCGGGGGACGAGCGGCACCGGCACCGGCTACCAGCTGCGCAGCTCGGTCGGTGAGCCGGGCAAGATGTTTGGCGTCGGGCGCTGGGACGACGACGGTGCTCCGGACCTGATGACCCGTGGCGGCGACGGCAGGCTGTGGCTGTGGCCGGGCAACGGACCCGGCGGGCTGCTGGAGCCTCGGCTGGTGGCGACCGGCATGGACAGCTACGACCTGCTGATCGGGGCGGGCGACCTCGACCGGGACGGCGCCCCCGACCTGGTCGGCCGCGACAAGACGACCGAGCGGCTCTACCTGCTGCCCGGCACGGCCGGCGGCGGTATCGGCTCGCGGGTCGCGATCAGCTCCAACCCCGTCGCCGGGGACCTCCTCGGCTGACCTCGTACGACCCGACCGGTCACCGGCGCGGCGCGTCAGCGGAGGCCTGCCAGGCGCGCCAGGCGCTGGCCATCATCTCGTCGACCGAGAGCGTCATCTGCCACCCCAGGTCGCGTGCTGCTGCGTCTCCGCTCGCAACGATCCGGGCCGGGTCGCCGGCCCGGCGAGGCTGGATCTGGGGGGTGAAGTCGATGCCAGTCGCCCGTCCGATCGCGGCCATGATCTCGGCGACGCTCAGCCCGTCGCCGCTGCCGAGGTTGTAGACCGGCAGCAGCTCGCGACCCTCGACGAGCGCCGTCGCGGCGGCGACGTGCGCGGCCGCGAGGTCGCCGACGTGCAGGTAGTCCCGGACGCAGGTGCCGTCGGCAGTCGGGTAGTCGTCGCCGTTGATCCGCGGTGTGCTGCCTTCCGTGAGTGCCTTCAGCACCAGGGGGACCAGGTTGTGCGGGCTGGCGTCGTAGATGTCGTCGTGTGCCGACCCGACCACGTTGAAGTAGCGCAGGCTGGTGTGCCGGAGTCGGGTGACCCTGGCGACGTCGCGCAGCAGCCACTCGCCGACCAGCTTGCTCTCCCCGTAGGGCGACTCCGGGGCGGTGGGCGTCTCCTCGGTGACGACACCGACGTCGGGGGTGCCGAAGACCGCGGCGCTGGAGGAGAAGACGATGTTAGACACGCCGGTCTCGTACATCGCCCGGAGCAGCCGCCGGGTGCCCTCGACGTTCTGCTCGTAGGTGTGCAGTGGCCGGTCGACCGAGACGCCTGCGTACTTGAACCCGGCGAGGTGCACCACACCCCGGACCCGGTGCTGGGTGATCACCCGGCGCATCAGCTCGCCGTCGAGCACGCTCCCGCGGTGCAGCGACACGTCATCGGGGACGAACGACGCGCGGCCGCTCGACAGGTCGTCCAGCACGATGACGGGAAGCCCCGCGTGCTGGAAGGACCGCACGACGTGGGCGCCGATGTAGCCGGCGCCGCCAGTCACCATCCAGGTCATGGGCGCGCAGCCTAACCAGTGGTCGGCGTCGGACGCAGGGTGCCGGCGACGACGTCCGGACGCTCGCTGGCCAGGGTCTCTGCGCCGCCCGCAGTGACCAGCACGAGCGAACCGCCAGCGACCAGGGGCACCAGCACGGTCTCGATCAGCCCCGCGGCACTGCTCGGCGACAGGTCGGTGGCGAGCCGACCACCGGGCCGGAGCCCGAGCGACTCGGCGCGGTCGGTCGCGGCCGCCAGCAGGCCGGTGTGGTCGAGGCCGCCGGTAGCGGGGGTGGCGGCGTCCGGGGGCTCGTACGCGACCAGGTCGTCGGGCTGGCCCAGCACCTCTGCCCCCGCGTCCAAGGCTCCCGGCGGCACCGGTATCCGAGACCGGCCGCCCAGCGGCGCGGTACCGACCACGACCAGTCCGTCCGCGGCGGGAGTCTCGCGGTCGTCGCCCACCACGACGACATCGGTCGGTGCGCCCTCCCGGTTGGCGGGGAACACCACGCAACCCACCGACCAGCAGGCCAGTGGCCAGGCGACCCCAAGCCAGTGGGTCGGCAGGTCGAGCCGGACGGTCGTGCCCCGCTCGACCCCCACGACGTCCTGCAGCAGGCCACCGATCTTGGCGACCCAGTTGGCGAGCGTGGTCCGGCTCAGCTCCACCCGGGCCCCGCTCGGCGGGTCGAGCCAGGTGACCGCCGGGCGGCTCGGGTCGGTGCGCAGCCAGCCCGCGAGCAGGTCGGGTACCGTGGCCGCAAGGCGCGTTGTCACTGCCGCGTCAGTCCGGCAGCAGCGCGGTGATGATCCTGCTGCTGGAGTCGGCCTTGTCGGCACCGCCCACCCCGAACCGCATCTCGATGCCTGCCGCGACACAGCTGCGGCGCTCATGCTCGGGCACGTCGTCGACACCACGTCGGTCGCCACCGTTGCAGAACAGGATCGTTGCCTCCGGGTTGCGCTCGCGTACGCGCAGCAGCGACTCCCCGACACCGGGGCCGGTGTCGACCGCTACGAAGCCCTCGTCGACCGCGCGCAGGGCAAGCACCAGGCGCAGGCGCTGATCCTCGGGAGTGAGGAGCAACCCCTTCTTAGCCCGCTGCTGCTCGTCGTTGTTGACGATGACGATCAACCGGGCGGCACCGTCGCGGGCTGCCTCCAGCAGCCGCAGGTGCCCGACGTGCAGCGGGTTGAAGTAGCCGCTGACGACGGCGACCGTGCTCACTCGAGCGATGCTATTCGACCGTGCGAGGATCGCCGGAGCCGCAGACCCACTGGAGGCGACGTGCGGATCGGCATGGTGTCGCCGTACTCGTGGGACGTCCCGGGCGGTGTGCAGTCGCACGTCCGCGACCTGAGCCGGGCGCTGGCCCGGGGTGGGCACCACGTCTCGGTCATCGCACCGGGCGCCAGCCGGGTCGAGCTCGTCGCGACGACAGGCCGCGCCATGCCCGTTCCGTACAACGGTTCCGTGGCCAGAGTGGCCTGCGGAGCGGTGTCCACTGTGCGCGTACGCCGCTGGCTCACCGAGGGCGACTTCGACGTGGTGCACGTGCACGAACCCGCCGCGCCCAGCCTGTCGCTGCTGGCCACCGCGCTCACCGACCGCCCCGTCGTCGCGACCTACCACGCTGACTACACACGTTCTCGCGCGCTGGCGGTGGCGCTGCCGATGATCGGGCCGGCGCTGCGCAAGGTTCGGGTGGCCATCGCGGTGTCCCACGGTGCCGCGCGCACGATGTCGTTGCAGTCGCCGCTGCGCCCGCTGCTGATCCCCAACGGGATCGCGCTCGCCGACTACCGGCCCGTCGCTCGCGGGCCCGTGCCACGAGCCGGCGGCTGCACCCTCGGCTTTCTCGGCCGGGGCGCCGACGCTCGCAAGGGCTTGGCGGTGCTGTTGCGCGCGTTCGACCACCTGTCCACGACCCGGCCAGACGTGCGGCTGCTGGTGGTTGGTCCGGCCGACGCCGCCGTCGTACGCAGCCGGGTGGCACCGCAGGTGCGGGACCGGGTCGAGGTCACCGGCACGGTCAGCGATGCTGCGAAGGTCGAGGCGCTGCGTCGGATGGATCTGCTGTGCGCGCCGAATCTCGGCGGGGAGAGCTTCGGCATCGTGCTCGCCGAGGCGATGGCGGCCGGTGTCCCGGTGCTCGCCAGCGACCTCGGATCGTTTCGTGCCGTGCTCGACGGCGGAGCGGCAGGCGTCCTGGTCGCGCCCGGCGACTGGCGCGCCCTCGCCCAGCAGGCGGGAGCACTGCTCGACGACGCCGACCGTCGCCAGGCGCTGGCTCGCGCCGGCCTGCGCACGGTCGCGGCCTACGACTGGGGCGAGCTGACCCCCAGCATCGTGGCGGCCTACCGGCGAGCCGTCACGGGCAGGTCATCTCACCCAGCCGTCGGTTCGGGGGAGTCGCTGGCCGGATAGTCGGCCATGAACGTCTCGACGACCTCGCCGCTCGGTTGGTCGCAGTACTGCCAGATGCCCTCGCCGCCCTCGGTCGCGGCCGACCAGTGCGTGAGCGCGACGTGCGCGCCGTCGGGGAAGGGCTCACCGTCCTCGCTGGTCCACGGCACCGCGACGAACTTGTTGGCGTTGAGCTCCTCGATGGTTCCCGGGTCGTCGATGTCGAACTTGGCGCCGAGGTCTTCGACGACGGCCAGCTGCTCGGGGTCGTCGGCGATGGTCTCGTCGTACCACAGCGTCGCGTAGCCGTGCTCGGCGTAGTGCACGAGCCGCTCGACGGGCAGCCGGTCCTCGGCGGTCGAGAAGTGCCGATCGAACTCCGGCTGGTCGTCCCAGTGCGGTCCGAACGCTGGCGGTGCGTCCGGGTAGTCGATCGTCGTGCCGGTCTCCTCGTGCTGGCTGCTGCCTTCGGCTGGCTCCGTCACGATGTCCTGGCACCCGGCGGCGCCGGCGCTGACGCCGATGTCGGCGAGAGGCGTGCCCTCGATCGCCGCCGCCTCCTGGTTGTCCTGATACAGCTTCCAGCCGGTGAGGCTGACGATGACCAGCGCGACCACGGCGCAGGCGCCGACGACGGTCAGCGTGCGGCGGCGCTCGGCGCGCTGCGCCTCACGGCGCATCCGCTCCATCCGCTCCCGGCGCTCGTTGCGCTCGAGGTTCTTGTCCTTCTTGGCCACGATGAGCGATTCTACGGACGCGACCTGAGCGTCCACCGGTAGACCCGATCGCCCGGCCGGGAGATGTCGTCGTCGCGCTCGTCGGCGACCAGGCCGTGCGCCCACCCGAGGGCGCGCACCCGCTCCCCGAACGCGCCGGCCGCCAGCGCGTCGCCCCATGCCGTGACGGTGCCGTCGGGAGAGTGCTCGGCGCGCAGGTCGGGGC
>JACCWP010000294.1 GCA_013697585.1 Nocardioidaceae bacterium | reverse complement strand
GGGTCTCGGTGTTGGACAGCGGTGTCTCGCAGCGCCAGCAGTACGCGAGCACCCGAAACCCCTCGTAGACCAGACCCTTGTCGTGCAGAGACTTGAAGGCCCACATGACCGACTCCATGTAGTCGGTATCGAGGGTCTTGTAGTCGTTGTCGAAGTCAACCCACCGGGCCTGCCGCTCGACGTACTGCTGCCAGTCGCGGGTGTAGCGCAGCACCGAGCGACGGCAGACGTCGTTAAAGGCCTCGACGCCCATCGCCTCGATCTCGGCCTTGTGCCCAATCCCGAGCTGCTTCTCGGCATCCACCTCGGCCGGCAGGCCGTGGCAGTCCCAGCCGAAACGGCGCTCGACCCGGCGGCCGCGCATGGTCTGGTAGCGGGGGACGACGTCCTTGACGTACCCGGTCAGCAGGTGCCCGTAGTGCGGCAGCCCGTTGGCGAAGGGTGGCCCGTCATAGACGACGAACTCGTTGCTGCCGTCTGCACCGGCATCGCGCCGGTCGATCGAGGCCTGGAAGGTGCCGTCGGCGCGCCAGTGCGCGAGGACCTCGCGTTCGAGAGCAGGGAAGGACGGCGCCGACGCGACGCCGCCCCCATCGGACTGCGAGACCGTGCCCTTGGGGTAGGCCATGCGTACTCCTCGCACTGCCGTGCCGGGTGCGAGGACGACACCCGCCGGTCTCGGCGGGCACCGCGGTACCACCTCGCGTGCCTCGCCGACCGGGTGGTCGGGCGGGGGCCGCTCGTTCGTCGGCTGTGACGGGCCGGTCCCGTCCGGTTCTACTGGGGCCGCCCGTGCTCACGCAGCAGTCGGCCTGTTCTTCCGGAGGCTCGCCGGTGATGGCCGGGTCGATGCCTGTGGGACAAACCCTAGCGCGCACCCCGATCAGCGGCTGACCACGCAACCACCGGCCGCTGATCGCGGTCTAGTCGAGGCGGTGGTCGGTGCCGCGGGGACCGTGCGGGGTGCGGGGGCCGAGCCGAGACTCTGCGCCGGCCCCGATGGCCGGGTCGAAGTCGAACACGACGGCGTCGTCGTCGCGACCGATCGCGACCGCGTCTCCGGGCCGGGCGCCCAGCTCGAGCAGCCGTTCCTCGACGCCCAGGCGGGCCAGCCGGTCGGCGAGATATCCGACCGCCTCGTCGTTGGAGAAGTCGGTCTGCCCGACCCACCGTTGAGGCTTGACCCCGCGCACCCGCCACACTTGCGCCTCTCGCGCCACCGTGAACTCGGCCCCGCCAACGGCAGGTGGGTGCAGGACTATCCGGGTCGGCTCCGCGGCCGGTCGGGCCGCGCGCGCCTCGGCCACGACCCGCCCCATCGCGTACGTCAGCTCGCGAAGGCCCTCCCGCGAGGCGGCCGACACGGCGAGGACCGTCAGGCCGCGTGCCTCGAGGTCGGGCCGCACCAGCTCGGCAAGCTCGCGCCCGTCGGGCACGTCGACCTTGTTCAGCGCCACGAGCCGCGGGCGGTCGGCCAACCCGCCGTAGCGCGCCAGCTCGGCCTCGATGACCTCGAGGTCGCTCAGCGGATCGCGACCAGGCTCGATGGTGGCGCAGTCGATCACGTGGACCAGCGCAGCGCAGCGCTCGACGTGGCGCAGGAAGTCGTGCCCGAGCCCCCGGCCCTCGCTGGCACCCTCGATCAGCCCGGGCACGTCGGCGGCAGTGAAAGTGGTGTCCCCTGCGGTCACGACACCGAGGTTGGGTACGAGAGTGGTGAACGGGTAGTCGGCGATCTTGGGCCGAGCCCGGGAGATCGACGCCACCAGGCTGGACTTGCCCGCGCTGGGGAACCCGACCAAGCCCACGTCGGCGACGACCTTGAGCTCGAGCACGATCGTCCGCTCGTCGCCCGGTTCGCCCTTCAGCGCGAAGCCCGGCGCCTTGCGACGCGGTGATGCGAGCGCCGCGTTGCCGAGCCCGCCCCGGCCGCCCTGCGCGACGAGCAGGTCGGTGCCGGCGCCCACCAGGTCGGCGAGCACACCGCCGTCGGAGTCGCGTACAAGCGTCCCGTCGGGGACGGCCAGAATCAACGACTGGCCCTGGCTCCCGCTGCGGTTGGCGCCTGCCCCGTGCGCGCCGTGCCCGGCGCGGCGATGCGGTTGGTGGTGGTAGTCGACCAGCGTCGTGACATCGGGGTCGACCCGCAGAACGACATCTCCGCCGTTGCCACCGTTGCCGCCGTCGGGGCCGCCGAGCGGCTTGAACTTCTCGCGATGGACCGAGGCCACGCCGCCACCTCCGCGCCCGGCGGCGACGTGCAGCACCACTCGGTCGACGAAGCTCGGCACGGCCACGCGGCGCTCCTCCCTGAAGCCGTCGGTGAGCAGG
Source organism: Nocardioidaceae bacterium (assembly GCA_013697585.1). Lineage (GTDB taxonomy): Bacteria > Actinomycetota > Actinomycetes > Propionibacteriales > Nocardioidaceae > JACCWP01. The sequence continues at coordinate 2,651 of JACCWP010000294.1, read as the reverse complement.
CGCACAGCGGCCGGGCCGCGCCGCACCGCAAGTTGGCACCGTCTGTCGGGCCTCGAGGCCCGTGAAGCGGTGACAAGTCGTGGGGTCGAGCGCCTGTCAGCTGCTCGCTGACGCGTCAGTCGGCGGCGGGAACGACGTTGATGACGCGCCGGCCGCGGCGGGTGCCGAATGCGACCGCGCCACCGGTGAGCGCGAACAGGGTGTCGTCACCGCCGCGGCCCACTCCGCTGCCGGGGTGGAAGTGGGTACCACGTTGGCGCACGATGATCTCGCCGGCGTTGACCACCTGACCGCCGAACCGCTTGACGCCCAGGCGCTGCGAGTTGGAGTCGCGACCGTTCCGGGTAGAGGCGGCGCCCTTCTTGTGTGCCATGGGTCAGTCCTCGCTCACGTGTCCTTGGTGGGTCGATCAGGCGCCGGTGATGCCGGTGACCTTGACGGTGGTGTAGCGCTGCCGGTGGCCCTGGCGCCTGCGGTAGCCGGTCTTGCTCTTGAACTTCAAGATGTCGATCTTGGGCCCGCGGCTCGCGCCCACCACCTCTGCGGTCACGTCCACGTCTGCCAGCGTGGCGGGATCGGACGTGACGCTGTCGCCGTCGACCACGAGCACCGCACGCAGCGACAGGCTGTCGCCCGGCGCGCCGGCCCCGTGGTCGATCTCGATGACGTCCCCGACAACAACCTTCTGCTGGCGGGCGCCACTGCGCACGATCGCGTACACCGTGGGCTCACTCTCGTCTCGACTCATGGGAGTGCGTCGTCTGCAGCACGCCACGAGGACGCGCCGCTACGCACGGACACCCGAGTCTACGGACGGTGTCCGGCCAGGGTCAAAGCGACCCAGCCCACCAGCTCAGGCCGGCTGCGGCTGCTCGGCGTCCACGTTGGACCCTGCCGGGTCCGACTGGGCGGTCTCGGTCGTGACGTCGCGCGCCTCGCCCGGCTGCGCGTCCGTCGGCTCGTCGGTGGTCGCGAGATCGGCCGTGTCGTCCGAGCCACCGCGGGAGCGACCGCCCCGCCGCCGGCCCCCCCGACGACCGCCGGTCTCCTCATCGGTCGAGGCGGGCTCCACCGGATCGGTGTGCATGATCACCCCTCGACCGTGGCACTGCTCGCAGGCCTGCCCGAACGCCTCCAGCAACCCGGTGCCGATCTTCTTGCGAGTCATCTGCACCAGACCCAGGGACGTCACCTCGGCCACCTGGTGCCGGGTGCGGTCGCGGCCGAGGCACTCCACCATCCGACGCAGAACGAGGTCCCGGTTGGACTCGAGCACCATGTCGATGAAGTCGATGACGATGATCCCGCCGATGTCGCGCAGCCGGAGCTGGCGGACGACCTCCTCGGCCGCCTCCAGGTTGTTGCGAGTGACGGTCTCCTCGAGATTGCCGCCCGAGCCCGTGAACTTGCCGGTGTTGACGTCGACGACGGTCATCGCCTCCGTACGGTCGATGACCAGAGAACCGCCCGACGGCAGCCACACCTTGCGGTCGAGCGCCTTGACGATCTGCTCGTCGACGCGGTGCGCGGAGAACACGTCGTCGCCAGTGAAGCGCTCGAGCCGTTCGGACAGGTCCGGGGCGACGTGCCGTACGTAGGCGTCGACGCTGTCCCATGCGTCGTCTCCCTGGACGGCGAGCCGGGTGAAGTCCTCGTTGAACAGGTCGCGGACCACCCTGATCATCACGTCTGGCTCGCCGTACAGCAGCTTGGGCCCTTGGCCGGACGTGGACTTCTTTTCGATGTCGTCCCAGCGTGCGGTCAGGGTGGCCACGTCACGGGTGAGCTGGTCCTCGGAGGCCCCTTCGGCGGCAGTCCGGACGATGACGCCCGCGTCGTCGGGAAGGATGTCCTTGAGCAGCCCCTTGAGGCGGCTGCGCTCCCCGTCGGGGAGCTTGCGTGAGATGCCGCTGGTGTGACCCCGCGGTACGTACACCAGGAACCGGCCGGGCAGGCTGATCTGACCGGTCAGCCGAGCACCCTTGTGCCCCACCGGATCCTTGCTGACCTGGACGAGCACCGACTGGCCGGACGACAGGGCATCCTCGATCTTGCGCGGCTTGCCCTCGAAGCCCAACGACTTCCAGTCGACCTCGCCGGCGTAGAGGATCGCGTTGCGGCCCTTGCCGATGTCGACGAATGCCGCCTCCATGCTGGGCAGCACGTTCTGCACCCGGCCGAGGTAGACGTTGCCGATCAGCGACACCTGCGACTCGCGAGCGACGTAGTGCTCGACGAGGACATTGTCCTCGAGGACACCGATCTGGATGAGGTCGCCGCGCTGCCGTACGACCATCTCGCGGCTGACGGACTCGCGGCGAGCCAGGAACTCGGACTCGCTGAGGATGGGGACCCGTCGCCGGCCCGCGTCCCGGCCCTCCCGGCGGCGTTGCCGCTTGGCCTCCAGCCGGGTCGATCCCTCCACGCTGGTGATGCCGTCGGCGGCGTTTCGCCGGGCACGGACCTTGACCACGGTGTTCTCGGGGTCGTCTTCTGACGGCGCATCCGACTCGCCCTTGCGCCGCCGCCTCCGGCGACGGCGGGTGGAGCTCGACGAGCCCTCCCCATCGGACGGCCCGTCGTCGTGCGCGGGCTCGTCGGTGCCGTCGGCGGACTCCCCGGTGGGGTGGCTGGCGGCCTCCGCACCGGCC
>JACCWP010000218.1 GCA_013697585.1 Nocardioidaceae bacterium | reverse complement strand
CCCACTCCCCGGCGACAGCACCGCCGCGCCTGGTCGGCCGCTTGCGCGTGGGCTGCCGGTCGGTGGCGCGCGGCTGCCGGTAGGCCTTGTGCCCTGGCCGCTCGCTCGCCTTGGGCGTCGGGCCCTTGCCCTCCAGGCCGCGGCGCACCCGTCCCCCCGACCCTGCCGTGGGGTTGGCCTTGTCCGTGCGTCGTACGGCCCCCCGGCGCTTGCTGTTGCCCGCCATCTGCCGGCGCCTCAGGTCCGAGCCTGCGACCAGCGCGGTCCGGCCGCGGTGTCCTCGACCTCGACGCCGGCAGCCTTGAGCCGGTCCCGTACGGCGTCGGCAGCAGCCCAGTCACGGCGCTCCCGCGCCAACTGCCGCTGCTCGAGCAGCGCCTCGACCAGCGTCGCCAGCAGCGACCTCGCCGGGTCACGCGCGACAGCGCCCGAGGCGGCCCAGTGCGGGTGCAGCGGGTCGAGGCCGAGCACGTCGAGCATCCGGCGTACGGAGGCGAGGGTGCCCCGCAGGGCCGCCGAGTCCCCGGCCAGGATCAGCGTGTTGCCCTGACGTACGACCCCGTGCACGGCGGCCAGCGCCGCGGGAGTGGACATGTCGTCGTCCATCGCGGTGACGAAGTCGGCGCAGGGCATGCCGTTGGCCGGGTCGACGCCGCCGGTCACGTCGGTGGCACGAAGGACGAACCCCTCGACACGAGCGAAGGCGACCGCGGCGTTGTGCAGCGACTCGTCGGAAAGCTCCACTATCGAGCGGTAGTGCGGCGCGACCAAGTAGTAGCGCAGCTCGATGGGACGGATCCGCTTGACCACCTCTGACACCAGCGCCGAGTTGCCGAGCGACTTGCTCATCTTCGCGCCGGCCGTGGTGAGCATCGCGTTGTGCATCCACAGCCGCGCGAACCGCTGGCCCGCGGCCGTCGACTGGGCGAGCTCGTTCTCGTGGTGCGGGAACCTCAGGTCGAGCCCGCCGCCGTGGATGTCGAACTCGGCGCCGAGATACTTCGCCGCCATGGCCGAGCACTCCAGGTGCCAGCCCGGGCGACCGCGTCCCCATGGCGACGCCCACGAGGCGGTCGCCGGCTCGGTGGGCTTGTGCCCCTTCCACAGCGCGAAGTCGCGAGGGTCGCGCTTGCCGCGCGGGTCGGCGTCGGCCGCGGCCTCCATGTCGTCGATCCGTTGCCGGGACAGCTCGCCGTAGGCCGGCCACGACCGCACGTCGAAGTAGACGTCGCCCGAGCCGTCGCCGGCCGCATACGCGTGCCCGCGGTCGATCAGGCTGGCGACCAATTCCAGCATCTCCGGTACGTGGCCGGTCGCCCGCGGTTCGTAGGATGGTGGGAGGCAGCCGAGCGTCTCGTACGCCTCGTGCAGCCGGCGCTCGTTGGCGTAGGCCAGCTCCCACCACTCGATCCCCTGCTCGGCCGACTTGACCAGCACCTTGTCGTCGATGTCGGTGACGTTGGCGATCACCCGCACGTCGAGACCGGCGTGCTCCAGCCAGCGCCGCAGCACGTCGAACACCACCTCCTTGCGGATGTGGCCGACGTGCGGGGCCGCCTGCACCGTCAACCCGCAGTGATAGATCCCCACCCGGCCGGGGTGCACCGGGTCGAGGGCCTGCACCGCACGGGTGGCCGTGTCGTACAGGCGGAGGCTCACGAGACCAGGGTATCCGCGGCCCCAGGCGAGGCGGGGGACGGATGTCGTGCCGTTGCGGGAGTGTGGGCCGCCGTACGGGCACGACACTGGTCCGGCGCGCGCGAGGCTGGGGGCGGATGTCGTGCCGTTGCGGGGGTGCGGGCCGCCGTACGGGCACGACACTGGTCCGGCGCGCGCGAGCGCGAGGCCGGGGACGGATGTCGTGCCGTTGCGGGAGTGCGGGCCGCCGTACGGGCACGACGTCGGTCGAAGGCTGCGACCGGCCGGGATGCTGGCCTGTGGACAGTCTGCCCCACCTGGCTCAAGCGGGCCCATCGTGTCGACATGGCGATGGTTCTTGCGACAGAACTCCCGGTCCCGGACCGTGACGGTGTGCTGACCGCGGCAGAGGCGTGCGCGGCATTCGGTCGAGGGCACGTCCGCGCTCAGCTCGCGGCCAGGCGGTGGCAGCGGCCCAGACGCGGCATCATCGTGCGGCACAACGGGCCGCTGACTGCCCCGCAGACGGAGTGGGTGGCGCTGCTCGGCAGCCCGCCTGGATCGGCCCTCGGCGGCATGACCGCGCTCTTGCGCGATGGCCTGGAGGGCTTCACCAGCCCGCTCCCCCGCGTGGTCATTCCGGAGGGGCGGCGCCGACCGGCCCATCCCCTGTGTGTACCGCACTGGTCGCGCGAGCTCAGTGATGCTGACGTCCACCCGTTGCGTACGCCACGACGGACTCGGCCGCAGCGCAGCCTCGTCGACGAGGCCAGCTGGTGCGCCTGGGGTCAGGAGCGTCATGCCCGCAGCCTGGTGCTGGCCGGCGTGCAGCAGAGGCTGGTGGTCACCCGTGACCTGCGCGACGCGCTGACCCGCCGAGGACCGTGCCGGCACCGGGGGCTCATCATCGAGTCGATCCTGGACGCCGCCGGTGGGGTCCAGTCCCTGCCCGAGCGTGACTTCGACCTCATCCGGCGTGAACGGCGGCTGCCGGAGCCGGACCGACAGTCGGTAGGCAGGCGCGCCGACGGCAAGTACTACCTCGATGTCGAGTGGCGCAGGTACGACGCTGGCTGCGAGGTGCACGGCATCCCGCACCTCGCGGTGCGGCAGTGGGAGTCCGACCTCGAACGGGCCAACGAGATCTCCATCGGGGGCCCGCGGCTGCTCCTGTTCAGCTCGTACGCAGTCCGCCGCCACCAGCAGCGCGTCGGTGACCAGCTGGAACGGCTGCTCCGTCGCGGCGGCTGGCGCGGCTGAACACCTCCTGACCGATGTCGTGCCATCCAAGGGGTAGCAGGCACCGCAACGGCACGACATCCGTCGGCCTCGCTTGGGCCGGGCCGATGTCGTGCCCCTACGGTGGTCCGCACCCCCGCAACGGCACGAAATGCGTCCCCGCCACCCCGATTCTCGTGTCATCCAAGGGGTCGCAGGCACCGCATCGGCACGACATCCGTCGGCCTCGCAGGGTTGGACTTGCCCAGCCTCAACGCGGCCCGGACGCTAAGCGTCGTGAGCGGAAAGCGCGAGCGGGTGGTGTCGGCGCTGCTCGAGCGGCATGGTCAACCGTTCGCACGTGCCGCTGGCATCACCTTGCGAGACCAGCCCTCCCCGTTGTGGCGGTTGCTGGTGCTGTCCCTGTTGCTGTCGGCCCGGATCTCGTCGGACATCGCGGTAGCGGCGGCCCGGGAGCTGTCCACCGCCGGTTACCGGACTCCGCAGGCGATGGTGGCCAGCACCTGGCAGCAACGAGTCGACGCCCTTGGTCGTGGCAACTACCGCCGCTACGACGAGCGCACCGCGACCCAGCTCGGCGAGGCCGCCGAGCGCACGCTGACGACGTGGCGCGGCGATCTTCGTCGGCTGCACGACCACGCCCGCGGCAACGACGTCGGCCGCAAGACCGAGCAGCTGCTGCAAGGGTTCACCGGCATCGGGCCGGCCGGCGCGGCCAGCTATTGCCGCGAGGTGCAGGGGGTCTGGACCGATCTCGCGCCGTACGTGGACGACCTGGCAGCCGATGGCGCCGAGCGACTCGGCCTGCCGCGGACGCCGTCCCGGCTGGCCGCGTTGGTGCCCGCGCCAGATCTGACCCGGCTCGTTGCCGGGTGCGTACGGGCTGCGCGCGACGACACGGTCGTCGCCGACGTCACCGGCGGCTGACCCGATCTCGTGCCCTCGGGGTGGTCACCACCCCCGCAATGGCAAGTCATCGGTCCCCCGCCAGGCAGATGTCGTGCCAACCGGGGCGTCACAGCCGCCGTCCGGGCACGACATCGGTCCACCTCGCTCACGACTCGGCCGGGCGTCGCTACGTAGTGTCACCGGGTCGAGCCAGCGCGTAGGGTCTGGCGACGTGATCGTCCTTCGCCCCTCCGCCGTCGGCGTGCTTGCCGCGATCCTGGCCGCAGCGCCGGCCGCACCGAGCGCCGCCACCACCACCGCCACCGGCACCGCCACCGCCGCCACCGCAACCACCTCCGCCACCGCCGCGCCGACCACGACCGACACCGCCAACGACCGGGCCGACGCCCGCCCGGTGCGCGCAGGGCTGGTGCGCTGGTCGACCGACCGGCGGTTCCGCGGCGGCGAACGCAACGGAGTCGTGGTCGCCGGCGACGCCATCCGCATCGGCGAGCCGGTGGGCGTACGCCGCTGGCGGGACCCGTACGGCTCGGCGCCGACGCGCCGCTACGCCTACGGGCGCTGGGTGTCGCCCTGGGTCCAGCCCGGCTTCGCGTTCCGCGAGGTGGTGCCCTCGTGGTCGGCCAGGACGCCGAAGGGCACCTGGCTGCAGCCGGAGGTACGGGTGCGGACGACCGGCGACCGCACCGGCAGCTGGGACGTGCTCGGCCACTGGCAGGGTCGGCTGAGGGGCATCCACGACTCGTCGCAGGGTCCGCAGCCCGACAGCGTCGCGAGCGTCGCCGTCGACACGGTGCGGACACACACGCCCGCGCGTGCCTGGCAGCTGCGGTTCACCCTGTTCCGCGCGGTCGGCAGCGGTCGCAGCCCGCGCGTCGCGTCGGTGGGCGCCGTGGCGT
>JACCWP010000204.1 GCA_013697585.1 Nocardioidaceae bacterium | reverse complement strand
AGCCGTGCGTGCTGCTGGACACCGGCATCAAGGCGTACGCCAAGCCCGCCTGACCCGCAGCGATCAACCGGAGCGATCAGCGTTCCAGTCCGACCACCTGCCACCCGAACCCGCACCACCGATAGGTGCCCTGCAGCCCGGCCTCGGAGAGCACGCCGAGCATCGCGGCTGGCGGGTGCGCGAACGTGCGGAAGCTGTCCCCCTTCAGTCTTCGCCTGGCGTTGTCCCACCACAACACCGTCCTCGTAGCTACGTTGCGCGGCGGATGGCTGAACACCAGCAGCCGGTCGGCCTTGCTGCCGGCCGCAGCGAGCAGCCGTCGGTAGTCGGGATAACAGCAGACACTCGGTGCAGAACGACGACGTCGGTCAGCTCCACCTCGTCGGGGACTTGTGCGATGTCGACGAAGCGGCGATCGACGCGGTCCCGCATGCCGGCGCGGTCGAGCAGTTCGACGGCTTCGGACTCGTAGTTGGTGGAGATCTCCAGGTTGGTCGCCCGGGTTGCCCCGCGTCGCAGCAGTTCGACCTGGATCTCGCCGACGCCGCCACCGATCTCCAGGACGCTCGCTCCCGCGATCCCACGCTCGCTCAGGAAGGACACGATCGCTCTCGACGACTGGCTCAGGCCGCGCCTGCGGTACCGGCGGGCCACCCGGCGGGCGAACCGGTCGCTGAACGCCGCGTCGTACCCGTCGGGTTCGCAACAGTCGCCCACACCTTGAGTATGCGGCGCGCCCCGACCCTTATTCGCGATCTCTCTTGACAAGCTGGGCCCGGCGCGACACTATTCAATAGTTCACTTGAATTACGTTTGGGTGGATGTGATGGCAACGCTGACGAGCGACCAGGTGCAGGACCTGGACTGCTACGCGTTCCTGGCGGTGCTGGGCAAGCGGGTCATCCACCCCGGTGGCCGGGCCTCCACCGACCGCCTCCTGGAACTGGCCGCCGTCAGCGAGGGCGAGAAGGTCCTGGACATCGGCTGCGGTGTCGGCACCACCGCGATCCGTTTGGCGCAGGAGTACGGGCCCCAGGTGGTCGCCGCCGACATCGCCCGTTGATGCGCGACCGTGCCGAGGCGAACGTCCGCGCCGCGCGGTTGGCGGATCGCGTGAGTGTCGAGGACGCCGACATCCGGTCGCTGCCCTACCCCGATGACACCTTTGACGTGGTAGTCGCGGAGGCGGTCACCATGTTCGTCAGCTGCCGCCGTGCCGCCGCCGAGTTCGCTCGGGTCACCCGGCCTGGAGGCCGCGTGCTGGCCACCGAGTTCTACTGCGCGAACCACCCACCGGCGAGGCCCGCGCGGTGTTCCTCGGCCACGTCTGCCCCGGGATGCGGTTCGACTCGATCGAGGAGTGGACCGGGATCTACGGCGGCGCAGGTCTTGTCGACATCCGCACCGAGTCCGGGCCGTTCGAGATGATGACCGCCCGGGGTTTCCTGGCCGACGACCGCGGTCACGCCCCCGCGGTGATGGCGCGAGCGATCAGCCGTCCGGCGTACCTTCGCAAGATGGCCTGGCTGATGCCCCGGATGTCTCGCGCGATCCCCTACCTCGGCTACGTCCTGGTCTGCGCCCGCAAACCCGGCGCGCAGGGGACGGAGACCACGTGACGGTCCCCCGTCTCATCCCCGTCGTGGACGATGGCCTGGGCAACACCGCCTACCTCGTCGACCTCGGTGACGGCCGTGCCCTGGCCGTGGACGCCAGCCGCGATCTCAGGGCGATGGACGGTGCCCGCCAAGGGCTCAGGGTGGCCTTCGCCGCCGACACGCACCTCCATGCTGACTTCCTCTCCGGCGCCCGCCAGCTCGCCTCGACCGACGGTGCGACGGTGCTGGCCTCGGCCGCGGGACAGTGCGAGTTCGGCCACACCGGACTCCGCGACGGCGACGAGATCGACCTCGGCGGCCTCCGGCTGCGGGGGTTGGGCACCCCTGGGCACACCGACGAGCACCTCTCGTACCTGCTGCTCGACGGTGGCCAGCCGGTCGGAGTCTTCACCGGTGGATCGCTGCTCGTGGGGGCGGTCGCCCGCACAGACCTGGTCGACCCAGCTCGGACCGAGCAGTTGGCACGCGCGCAGTACCGGTCGGTTCAGCGACTCCTCGAGCTGCCCGACCGCGTCGCCGTGTGGCCCACGCACGGGGCGGGTTCGTTCTGCGCCGCACCCGCCGGTGCGCAGCGGACCAGCACGATCGGTGCCGAACGCGCCGGGAACCCTCTCTTGCGGGTACGTGACGAGGACGCGTTCGTCGCCGAGCTGTTGGGCAGCCTGGGCTCGTACCCGCCATACTTCCGTCGACTCGGCGAGGCGAACCGTCGCGGCCCCGCCGTGCTCCCCCGGCAGTTGGCCGTCGCGTCGATGACACCAACGGCAGTCGCCGCCGCGCAGGCCTCCGGTGCGACCATCCTCGACGTCAGACCCGTCCCCTCTTTCGCCCGGTCTCACCCGACCGGCGCGCTGTCGATTCCGCTGCGGCCGGCCTTCGCCAGCTGGCTGGGGTGGCTTCCTGCCCACGATCACCCGCTCGTCATCGTGCGCGAACCGGACCAGGACCTCGACGAGATCCTGTGGCAGGCCGCCAAGATCGGGTACGACAACATCGTCGGAGAGCTCGCAGGCGGCATCGACTCATGGACTGCCGCAAGACTGTCCACGACCTCGGTGCACCTGCTCGAGGCGACAGCCGACGACGCCGTCCGGGTGCTCGACGTCAGACAGGAGTCCGAGTTCCGGGCCGGACACGTGCCGGGCGCGTTGCACATCGAGCTCGGCGACCTCCCGGGCGCCTTCGACCGGCTCACCGACGTACCGACGGTGGTGATGTGCGGCCACGGAGAGCGAGCCATGGGGGCCGCGAGCCTCCTGGGCGGCAAAGGCTTCACTCACGTCAGCGTCCTGGCTGGCAGCCCACAGGACTGGGCAGAGGCCAACGGTCAGAGGCTGGAATCCGCCCCGTGAAATCCACCCGATGAAGTCGACCCGGGAAACCGCGACACCGGTTCTCGGGCTCCGCGCCAACGCAGCCCAGTTCGTCCTCCTGGTCGCGGTCAACGCGCTGGTCGGTGGGATGCTCGGCCAGGAGCGCACCGTCCTGCCGCTGCTGGCCACCCAGGTGTTCGGGCTCGACTCCTACACCGCAGCGCTCACCTACATCTTCGCCTTTGGCCTGGCCAAGGCGTTCACCAACTACCTCGCGGGGACCTGGTCGGAGCGCTACGGCCGCAAACCCGTCCTCGTCGCCGGCTGGTTAGTCGCCGTACCTGTCCCGCTGCTGCTGATCTGGGCTCCCAACTGGTGGATCGTCGTCGCCGCCAACGTCTTGCTCGGCATCAGCCAGGGCCTGACCTGGTCCACGACCGTCATCATGAAGATCGACCTCGTCGGCCCCCGCCGGCGCGGTCTCGCGATAAGCTTCAACGAGTCCGCCGGCTATCTCGCCCTCGCCCTCACCGCGCTGCTCACCGGCAACATTGCCGCCCACGCCGGTCTACGACCCGAACCGTTCCTGGTCGGCATCGCGTATGCCGCCCTCGGCCTCGGCCTCTCGACCCTCGCCGTTCGGGAGACCCGTGGCCACGCCAACCACGAAGCCAGCACGCACGCCGAGCCCAGTGATCTGACCGACCGGCAGGTGTTCGCACAGACCAGCCTCCGCGAACCAGCCCTCTCCTCGGCCAGCCAAGCCGGCCTGGTCAACAACCTCAACGACGGCCTCGCCTGGGGCATCTTCCCCGTCCTGTTCACCTCCGTCGGCCTCACCCTTGGCAAGACCGGCATCCTCGTCGCCCTCTACCCCGCTGTCTGGGGACTCGGACAGCTCGCCACCGGCGCCCTGTCGGATCGCTGGGGCCGCAGACACCTGATCACCACAGGGATGCTCCTCCAAGCCGCGGCCCTCGCCTTCATCGCAGCCAGCCACACCTTCGCCAACTGGGCGATCGCCTCGGTCGTTCTCGGCGCCGGCACCGCGATGGTCTACCCCACCCTGCTCGCCAGCATCGGAGACGTCGCCCACCCCTCCTGGCGTGCCCGCGCCCTCGGCGTCTACCGGCTGTGGCGCGACCTCGGATTCGCCGTCGGCGCCCTCCTCACCGGCATCCTCGCGGACGCCTTCGGAATCCGGGAAGCAATCTGGACCGTTGCCGCACTCACGGCCGCCTCCGGCCTTTTGGTTGCCTGGCGCATGTACGAGACCCACCCCCGCGAGTCCCGCAGTAAGGCGTCAGGGCAACGCTGCCCGCTGGGTCGCTGAGGAAATGCGCGTCCAGCTGGTCCAGTGCCATCCGCATCTGTCAAGACGCTGGTCCGGGCGAAACCGGCCGTGTCAGCCCGGCGCGTTGAGCCAGGGGTCCTTGAGGTCGAAGAAGGCGGGCTCTCCGATGGTGAGCGCCTCCATCTCCTGCATCATTTCCTGCATCTCAGGCGGCGGCTCCTTCTGCTCGCCCTCACGAGCAGCCTCTTCTGACGTGAAATAGATGGCCATCGTCCACGCGTCGCCATCGTGCCCGATCGACAAGGTGCCGAGGATGTCCGGTCGGAATGCGCGCCAGTCCGTCGGATCGTTCGCCATCAACTCACGGGCACGGTCCGGGTCGCTCGAACGACCCTGCATGACCTGAACGAACCCGGCCCGGGACGGGTCAACAGGTGTGTCCACTTCAACCGACGTGCTGTCGTGAAACACCGGCTCATCAGTGAACAGCGCTGCCATCTCGTTCCACCACGCGGTCTGCTCCGGCCGATCGGCGTTTTGCTGCGCCGCCTCCTTCGACTCGAAACGTGCAAGCACAACCGCCTGGCCGGCGTCAGTCACCCCGGACGTGCTGCCCAGCCACCCCGCCGCCCCCGGGGCCACCTCGGCCACCCACTTGTCCAGCTGCGCACGCACCCCTGCCGCATCGGACACATGGCCCTGGATCACCTGCACGAACATGTCAGCCCTCCCTTCGCCTACCCCCACCCGATAACCCGTTTCTCCCCGCGACGCTACTCCGACGGGCCCACTGGGGCGACGCTCAACCAGAACGCGTTCGAATCCTCATGGGCCAGGTCCGTCAGCCCGTCTGGCAGGGCTCAAGCACGCGATCGAGATCGGCGTGGTCCTAGCGGCCGCGCTCTACCCCTGTCACGCTTGAGGCGTGCAGGGGACGAGGTGAGGACTGCCGAGGTCGTCGGCTCGTTGTGCCTGGCCACGGACCTCGGTATGGGCCTGCCGTTCGAGCACGGATCACAGAGCACCGTGGTCGCGATGCGCCTGGCGAACAAGCTCGACGTCGATGAGTCGACGGCCGTCCAGAAGATCTTGACCTCTTCACCAGACGCCACGATCACTCCTCGGCTCGCGATCGACTCCAGGGCGCGGATGGTCTCGGCGGGCAGTTCCTCGGAGCTCTCGCCGACGATCGTCACGACCTCGAACTGGCCGGGCGTGAAGAGTGGCCGGGTGAGTGCGTCCTCGATGCGCATCGGGTAGATCGCCCCGACATTGAGGTGCTTTCGCACGAGTTGGTTCAGCATCGGCGTACTCGGGTCGACACCGGCATATCGATCTGGCTTGGCTATACCGAGATCCAGCAGCCTGCCTGTGCCGCACCCGACGTCGAGCACAGCCGGCGGGTACTCCCCCGCCAAGGACGCAACCGCATCGCGAAGGGCGGTCGCCAACGCGTCTGACGTCGGGTGGCGCTCGTCGTATGACGAGGCGACGGCGTCGTACTGCGTCTCGATGCCGGACTCAGTTGCCGGCGCGTTCTGCACGCCGTAGAGGCGTTCGGTCGTGGCCTGATTGATGAGGCCCGTGTCTCGCACGTCGGCATCCATGGTCCACCACTTCAGGCGCCCGTCCGGGCTGGTGAGGTAGATGCTCGTCATGCCATAGAACTTCGCAGGGCGCCCGAAGGTGTGGATCACCCGTCCGGCGCGCACGTAGTCGTCATGGTCGAGGCTGGGCGTGCGGCCCTCGACGATGTACGAGTGGGGCGCCGTGTCGGCGTAGGTCTTGGCCCAAATCCACTCCTGCTGGGCCGCGGTCTCGAGCCACCATTTCAAGTCATCTTCTGTGATCATCGCTCGGTCACTCTCCTTCTTCGCCACTCCATTCGTGCCGTAGGAGTAACGATGTCAGGCACCACCGACAGAACCGTCCGGCCACCTTGGTCGAAGGGGCCGCCTCAGAGTCCGAGGTCGCAGCTCGTGGTGGTCGCGAGCGCCTCCGCGGGGCGGATGTAGTGGTTCAGCAACGTGCCGAGGTCGCGGTGACGGGTCTGCGCGGCGATCCGGTAGATCGAACGCCGTTCACCGCGGCGGTTGTGGCGTGGCCGGAGCGCTGGGAGTGGCCGGTGACTGGGATGCCGTCGAATCCGGCGCGCCGACTCGGCGAGCTCGGCCTAGGCTCCGGCGTCGACGACGTCAAAGCCGAGCCGTTGGAGGTCGGCAGACGCGGCTGCTGACCGGGTGCCGGACTCGCAGTAGACGAGGTACCGCTCACCGTCGACCAGGGTGCCGATCCACCCGAGCGAAGAAGTCGTCAGCGTCGACGTCGACGTCGAGATTGAGCGCGCCGCGGACGTGCCCGGCGTCGAACTCCGGCGGGGTCCGTACGTCGAGGACCGTGACGTCGCCGGCGGCGATGAGTCGCGCCGCGTCGGCGGGTGCGACCTGCGGCACCGCGGGTGCGGTATTGGCCGGGGTGTTGGCCGCGGCGGTGTCCGGGTTGGTGAGCTGGAGGGCCGAGTGGATGCCGGTGTAGGCGGCCACGGCAAGCAGCAGCACAGCAAACGCGCGGCCGAGGGTGCGGTTCGGGACCCGGTCGGCGATCCGTTTGCCCACCGTGATGGCGAGCATCGCGCCTAGGGTGAACGGGATGATCAGGTCCCAGTCGAAGTGTGCGCTGCCTGCCCGCGCCGCCAGGGAGGCGACGGAGTTGATGGCCACCACCAGCAGCGAGGTGCCCACTGCAGTCTGCATCGGCAGGCCCAGAGCCAACACCAGGGCGGGGACGATGACGAACCCGCCGCCGACGCCGAAGAAGCCGGTGAGGAACCCGACCGCCAGGCCGGCCGCGAGCACCCGCACAGGCACGGCTGCCCGCATGAGCCGCCTCGGGCGCGGAGTCGCATCGCCGGCGTTGCTATCCGCGTCCGCCCCGGCATCGCCCGCGCCGGCGGCGTCCTCATCGGGGCCACCGCCTTGCTTCCCGCGCAGCATGCCGGCGGCGGCGAGCACCATGACAACTGCGAAGCCGATGAGCAGGACGTGCTGGTCGACCTGTCGGTTCAGCACGCTGCCGGCAAGGGCGGCGAGGATGCCGGCGGCTCCGAAGGCGACCCCGGTGCGCCACCGCACGTCGCCAGTCCTGATATGGGCCAGCACGCCGACGACTGAGGTGAGACCGACGATCACGAGGCTGCTGGTGGTGGCATCCTGCGCTGTCTGGCCGAGCAGGTACACCAGGGCCGGCACGGTCAGGATGGCGCCGCCGCCGCCGAGGGCGCCGAGCACCGTTCCGATCAGCAGTCCGAGGCCCAGTGCGGCCAGGAGTGTCACGCGACGCGTCCGGGCGCGCCGGAGTCGGTGACCAGGGGTAGGCCGGCCTGCTCCCAGGCGGCCATGCCGCCGGCGAGGTTGTGCACGTCGAAACCCTGAGTCTGCAGCCGGGCCGCGGCCTTGCCGGCGCGGTTGCCCGAGCGACACACCGCCACGACCGGGTGGCCTTCGAGTAGGCGGTCGGGGTCGAGCTGTCCGAGTGGCATGTGCACCGCCGCCTCGGCGTGCCCGGCGGCCCATTCGGAGTCCTCGCGAACGTCGAGCAGGACGGCACCTTCTCGCACCAGCTGGACAGCCTCGGCGGGGGTCACCTCGGGGGCCGTCGGAGGGGTCATCGAGTGCTTCCCGCACGAGGAGGGTGCCGGGGGGTGACCTGGTGGGCCGGTTGTTCGGCGATGCCGAGCCGGTACCCGGTGCGGGCGGAGAACTGTGCGCTGACGGCGAAGCGGTCACCGCGGACGAGGGTGTGGCGCCATTCGGCGGGCTGACCGCCGGCGCACGACAACCGTTCGATCGCGAAGGCGGCCACGCCGTCCGGTGCGTGCAGCAGGCCTTGTTCGGCCCGGGTGGGGACCACCGCTCGGATGTGCTCGTCGCCGCCGGACAGCCGGACCCCGCAGCGGCGGTCGAGCTCGTCGTACAGGGCGGTGTGGGTGAAGTCGGCGTCGAGCAGGGGCGCGGCAAACCGGGCCGGCAACCAGACCCGGTCGACGGCCAGGGGTTCGCCGTCGGCCAGCCGGATCCGCTCCAGATACAGCAGCGGGGTGGACTCCTCCAACCCGAGCCGGGCCGCGATGACGCCATCGGCGCGAACGTCCAAGGCCCGCACCGTGCTGCGTTGCTGCTGGCCGGCGGCCTGCACGGAGGCGAACAGGCTGTACAGCGTCCCCAGCGGCTGCTCGATCTCGGCCGGCGGGCTCACCTTGGAGGCGCGCCCTCTCTCGCCGCGCACGAGGCCCTGCTCCCGCAGCCGTCGAACGGCCTCACGAACGGTGTGCCGGCTCACCTGGTACTCCTGGGTCAGCGACATCTCACCGGGGAACGAGGTGGTGAACTCTCCCACCTGCAGGCGCCGCTGCAGGTCGGCGAAGATCTGGGCCCACAGCGGCAGCGGGCTTTCGCGGTCCAGCGGTGTCGGCCCGTGCACTGCAGACACGCCCGATGTAGACGGTGGCGTCGTCGCCGTCGACATTGATACCTCCTGAGCCCTTGCAGCCTTGGCTGTCCGAATGTACGGTCAGAGTAAATGTACGGTCAGGTGGACTGAACCGCAACCAGGAGGGCTCCCGTGCTGCACGTCGAAAGGATCGAGACGAATGAGCTGGGCGACCGCAGCTACGTCGCCCACGACGGCTCGACGGCGATCGTGGTCGACCCCCAGCGCGACCTGGACCGGGTCGAGACGCTGCTGTCCCAGTTCGGCGTCACCTGTATGGCGGTGCTGGAGACGCACATCCACAACGACTACGTCTCCGGGGGCCTGGAGCTGGCCCAGCGCACCGGTGCGACCTACGTGGTGTCGGCCCACGACGACGTGGCGTTCGACCGGCACCCGGTCCATGACGGCGACACCCTCGACTTCGGCAGCCTCCGGGTGCGAGCAGTGGCCACCTCCGGGCACACCGACCACCACCTGTCCTACGTCATCAGCGCCGCCGACGACGACAGCACGCCCGCGGCGGTGTTCACCGGCGGGTCGCTGCTGTATGGCAGCGTGGGCCGTACCGATTTGGTGGACCCGGACCGTACCGAGGAGCTCACCCGGGCCCAGTACCGCTCGGCCAGGCGGCTCGCGGACCTGCTGGACGAGGATGCAGCGGTCTTTCCGACGCACGGGTTCGGCAGCTTCTGCTCGTCGGGGTCGGCCAGCGGCGGCGAGGACAGCACCATCGGGCAGGAGCGTGCCGGCAACGATGCGCTCACCGAGGATGACGAGGACACGTTCGTCGAGCGGCTGGTCGCCGGGCTGACCGCATTTCCCAGCTATTACGCCCACATGGGTGCCTTGAACCGCGCCGGCGCCGGGCCGGTCGACCTGTCCGCCCCGAAGCCGGTCGACGGCGAGCAGCTCCGCAAGCGGATCGCGGCCGGTGAGTGGGCGGTCGACCTGCGGGCCCGGGTCGCCTACGCCGCCGACCATCTAGCAGGCAGCGTGGGCATCGAGCTGGGCGGACAGTTCTCGACGTATCTTGGGTGGGTCATCCCGTGGGACACCCCGATCACGCTGATCGGCGAGAGCGCACAGCAGGTCGCCGACGCGCAGCGCCAGTTAGTCCGCATTGGCATCGACCGACCCGCTGGCGCCGCGGTCGGCACCCCGTCCGAGCTGGCTGACGGGCAGGACACGCGCAAGTATCCGCGGGCCACCTTCGCGCAGCTCGCCGAGCTCATCAACGCCGCCGCTACCGGCTTCACCGTCCTCGACGTCCGTCGTGACGACGAACGCGTCACGGGCGAGGTCCCGGGTTCGGTGCACGTACCGCTGAACTCGTTGCTGGATCGCCTCGACGAGATTCCCGACGGCCAGCTGTGGGTGCACTGCGCATCCGGCTTCCGGGCCTCGATCGCGACCAGCCTGCTCGACCGGGCAGGCCACGACGTGGTCCTGGTCGACGACGACTACAGCACCGCCGTCGACAAGGGCTGGGCCACCGGCTGACCAGCCCACTCAATCACCGATCACTGCGTAACTGAGCGCGTCGTCGACCGGCGACGTGTCAGCCCAGAACTCGACCGATGGAGGCCTTATGGCAGTGTCACCGATGCACCATCGTGTTCTCATCGTGGGCGGCGGCAGCGCCGGGATCAGCGTCGCGGCGAGACTGCGACGCGCCGGCGTTGACGACATCGCCATGATCGAGCCGGCACAGACGCACTACTACCAGCAGGGCCGGATACGTGGAGATCGACAAGCAGGCGCCTGTCGTCGCCCAGAACCTGCTCGCCACCATGGCCGACAAGCCGGACACGGCCCGGTACGAGGGGTACGCCTCCTGCCCGCTAACCACCGCGCGGAACAAGATGCTGCTGGCCGAGTTCGACTACTCCATGCAGCCGGCACCAACCATCCCGTTCATCGACACCACCAAGGAGCGCAAGGACATGTGGTACCTCAAGCGCTACGGCCTGCCCGCCCTGTACTGGAACCTCATACTCACCGGCCGAGCCTGAAACGCACAGACCGACCGGCCAGCACCGGCCCACGACCGGGCAGCACCCACGAGAGGACACCCGTTGACCGTCTCCACCATGAACGCCAGCGAAATGAGCAACTCGGCCTTCGGCGACAGCATGCGCATACTCGACGTCCGCACCCCGGCCGAGTACGAGACCGCACGCATCCCGAACTCGCACAACATCCCGCTGGCCGACCTCAACCGACACGCGGAGCGGCTGGCCGAGGCTGACGGGACCCGCCTGCTGGTGGTGTGTCAATCCGGCGGCCGGGCCCGACAGGCCGCCGCCGTCCTGGACGAGCACGGACACCGCGACGCCGTCGTCCTCGAAGGCGGCCTCAATGCCTGGCGCGCCAGCGGCCACGACGTCGAGCAGGGTGAACCCAAGTGGACGCTGGAGCGTCAGGTCCGGCTGACCGCCGGTGCCATAGTCGCCACCAGCATCGCCGCCAGCCTCTGGGTTCCCAAGGCACGATTCCTGGCCGGCGCCGTAGGCGGCGGCCTCGTGTTCGCTGCGGTCACCGACACCTGTGCCATGGGGAACCTGCTCAGCCGGCTGCCGTACAACCGCGGCAGCAGGGCCGACATCGACGCCGCAGCGCACCGGCTGGCCGCCTGACCTACAGGCCCCGAACAATCCGGCAGGGCCACCGAGGTCGCAAGCGCGACTCGCTTGATCTGCTTGATCACTCTGTTCCCGCCCTCGGTGCGGGCGTTGGTGACCCGCAACCGCAGGAACGCCGCGACCTGTGGCCACCAGGTCTGGATGGTCTCGGCGAGCCGGGTGGTTTCGGGCATGTCCGCAGCTGCTGCGGCCCTGCGTGTGGCCGGCCGACTACGCCACATCGGCGTCGGACGAACCTACGCCGGAACCTACGTCTTCCTGCTCGTCCAAGACCTCGACATCCGCGTCATCGACGCCGCCACGGGAGAACTCCTCCGCGACCTCACCATCGACCCCCGACGCGACTACCAACCCACCGGACGACCACCCGGACCCACCCCGAAATGACCAACGGACCTACAAAATCGCAGGTCCGTTGTCGCCGATGTCTTGAGACATCACACGGTAGCGGGGGCAGGATTTGAACCTGCGACCTCTGGGTTATGAGCCCAGCGAGCTACCGAGCTGCTCCACCCCGCGTCGGCGTCGCTCAGCATAGGGCTTGGCCGGCGGACGGTTCAACCTCAGCCGCCGTTGGACAGCGCCGTGGGCTGGGTGGTCGGCTCCTCCAGCAGCGCGGTGGCACGGTCGACCAGCCGGTTGTACTGCTCGATCCGCTCCTGGTACTCACCGAGGTCGCCGCCTGCGAACGCGTCCTGCGCCTTCGCATAGACCCTGGCCGCCTTGGTCAGCAGCTCCTCCACACCAGCTGGCGTCGGAGGCTGGTTGTCCGGGCCGGGGGGCTCATTATCAGGCGGCGGGCCGTCGGGTGGGGGTTCGTCCTTGGGATCGGTCGGCTCGCCGAGCGCGTCGGCGAGTGCCTCTTCGAGGTTCTCGCCGATGCCGACGTTGGTGCCGAAGGACGCGAGCACGAACTGGAGCTGCGGGTACGTACCCGTGCCGGTGGTGCTCTCGCGCTGGGTGTAGATCGGCTGGACGTAGAGCAGGCCGTTGCCGGCCGGCACGGTCAGGAGGTTGCCGTACAACTCGGTCACGCCAGCCTGCCGGAAGCTCAGCAGCGCGTTGGCGACAGACTCGTCGCTTTGGAACTGGGTGGCGATCTGTTCCGGCCCGGAGATCCGGTCGGCCGGCGGCACGAGCAGGCTGAGCTGTCCGTAAGTCTCGCTGGCCGGGTCCGAGTCGACGGACACGAAGGACGCGAGGTTCTGCCTGCCCACCGGGGCATAGACGCTGGTCAGTGCGAAGGTCGGATCACCCGGCGGCGCCTCGAGGTCGACCTCGCCGGTCTCGGTCAGCGCGGGCATCTGCACCGACAGGTAGTAGGGCGGCTGCAAGGTGTTCTCCGCCTGGTCCGCGGGGTCGGTCGGCACCTCCCAGCGCTCCGAGCCACCGAAGAACGTCAGCGG
This sequence comes from Nocardioidaceae bacterium, assembly GCA_013697585.1. GTDB lineage: Bacteria > Actinomycetota > Actinomycetes > Propionibacteriales > Nocardioidaceae > JACCWP01. The sequence continues at coordinate 3,825 of JACCWP010000204.1, read as the reverse complement.
GTCCTCGACGTGATAGGTCTGCAGGATCTCGCGCTGCACCTTGAAGTAGTCCTCGGGGTAGCGCAGGTGAGCGAGCAGCTCGTCAGAGATCGCATCTTTGGGTTGCACGGTGTCGGGAAAGGCGTTCTGCCACACCTGCAGGACCGGGTCGCTCTCGTCCCAGGCGTAGAGGGTCACGTCACCGGTGTAGGCGTCCACGGTCGCCTTGACCGAGTTGCGCAGGTAGTTGATCTGGTCGCTCGGCAACGCCGCCGTCGAGCCGATCTGAGTGTTGGTGTCCGTGGTCGCCGCGTCGAGGTCGACCCGCTCCGACTGCGGGTAGGAGTTGCTCGTCGTGTAGCCGTCGATGATCCAGAGCAGCTCGTCACCCACCACTGCCGGGTAGGCGTTGCCGTCCACCGTGAGCCAGGGCGCGACACTCTCCACCCGGTCGCGCGGGTCGCGGTCGTAGAGGATCTGCGACTCCTCGTTGACCCGGCCAGACAGCACGATATTGGGCTCGCCGAACTTCAGCGCGTACAAGGCCTGGTTGACGATGCCGCCGACAGGCACTCCACCGCCGCCCTCGTAAGTGGTGAGCGTGGGTTCGGACGAGCTGTCCTCCGACGTCGGGAAGTCCACCTCGACGGGGTCACCCTCGGGGCCGCCGACGATCGAGTACTCGGGTGTGTCCTCCCCGAAGTAGACCCGCGGCTCATAGACCTCGCCGCCCTCGGTCTGCTCCGTGGACAGGTCGCTGATGGCGCCTTGGGGTGGAATTTGCGACTCGGCGAAGTCGGGCTGGCCCTCCGGGCCTCTGCGGTCACCGTAGGCGGCGATGACGCCGTAGCCGTGGGTGTAGACGGTGTGGTCGTTGGTCCAGTTGCGCTGCGACGCGGCCAGCCCGTCGAGGTTGATCTCGCGGGCGGTCACCACGACGTCTTGTGGGTTGGCGCCCTCCTCGAACGCGTAGCGGTCGACGTCGAGCGTCTCGGGAACCGAGTAGTAGCCGCGCACCTGTTCCAGCTGGGTGAATGCCGGGGAGACCAGCGTCGGGTCGAGCAACCGGGTGTTGGGCAGCGCCTCGCTCTGCGCCTCCAGATCGTCGGCCGTCACCGCCGTCGTCGCGTTGTACGGCGTCTCCTGGACATCGCTCACGCCGTACGCGTCTCGCGTCGCCTCGATGTTCAACGCGATGTACGGGCTCTCCTTGTCCGCCTCTGACGGCCCGACCTCGAACTGCTGCATGATCGCCGGCCACACGCCGGACAGCAGGATCGAGCTGAGAGCGAGCAGGCCGAGACCCAGACCAGGCAGCAGCCAGTTGCGCCAGATGGCGTTAGCGAACAGCAGCAACGCACAGATCAACGCGATCACGATGAGGACGTTCTTGGCCGGCAGGCGTGCGTTGGCGTCCGTGAACTGGATGCCGGTGAACCGCCCCCCGTCGGCGATCGCGTAGCCGAACCGGTCCAGCCAGTACGCCCAGGCCTTCAGCAGCACGAACAGGCCGACCAGGATCGACAGGTGGGTCTGCGCCGCGCCGCTCAGCCGGCCGCGCCGGGCCTGCAGGTCGATGCCACCGAACAGGTAATGGGTGACGGCCACCGCGATGATGCTGACCGCCAGCGCGACGAACAGGAACGACGTCGCGAACCTCAGCCATGGGTACTCGAAGACGAAGAACCCGATGTCACGGTCGAAGTAGACGTCGTTGGCGCCCCACTCGACCCGGTTGCGCCAGAGCATGTAGTCCTGCCACTGCCCTGCGCTGACGCTTCCGGCCAGCACCCCGAGCACGGAGACAACGATGACCACGACCCGGCCGCGGATCGGCTCGATCGACGTGCGCCAGCGGTCGAGCGCCTCGTTGCGACTTGCCGCGGCGGCGCGTACGAAGGGGCGGGACCGGTAGGCAAGCACGATGTTGAGCGCCGCCAGACCTGCGAGCAGGAGCGCCCCGACGACGAACAGGACCGCCCGGGTGACCAGCACGCTGGTGAACACACCGGAGTAGTCGACCGACTGGAACCAGAGCCGGTCGGTCCAGATCCCGGTGAAGACCGCGACCAGCAGCAACAGCACGCCGAGTGTGACCAGAGTGGGGAGCAGCACCGATCGACGCTGCCCCGCTGACCCCGCACCGGCGACGGTCGCCTTCTCGTCACTCACCGCTCAACCCTACGTCCAGCGTGTCGGCGATAAGCCGCACCAGCCCCGGGACGAGCTCGGGTCCTTCCAGCAGCTCGGCCGGAGCGTCGTGGCCGCGCACCCGCAGGGCGCAGTGTGCCCGCCCGTCGCGCAACATGGCCGCGACGATGCGCACCTCGTGGCGTTCAGGGTGCTCGGCTGCGTACGAGCGCAACGCGGCCGCGTCGGCGGGCAACGTTGCCTCGGCCGAGGGCGGCAGCACCAGCCGCTCGACCGCAGCGGCACAGCCATCGACCTCGGGCGGCCACTCGATGCCGACGAGCACCTCCTCCAGCGACTCCTCGCCGAGCGCCTCCTGCTCCACCGCGGTATAGCCGCCGGCACCGGCGAGTCCGAGGCTGTCGGCAAGCGCGGGTTCCTGCTGCAGCAGGCGGCCGGTGTCGACCAGCGCGTAGAGCCGGGCCGGCTGGTCCCACCCGGCGTCGACCAGCGCGGCGTCGATCTCGAGGACGGCGCGCCGCAGTCCGGACTCGCTCACCCGCACGTCGGCACGTCCGCGGCCGAGTCGTCGGCCAGGGCCTCGAGCGAGTCGACGGCCTCGGACAGCTCGTGCACCTCGACCAGGGTGATGTCGTCGACCTCGGCCCCGGCCGCCTCCTCGCAGTTCTCCTCGGGCACGAGGAACACCGTCGCACCCTCGGACTGCGCGCCCACGACCTTTTGCTGGATGCCTCCGATGGGTCCCACGACGCCCTCTGCATCGATCGTGCCGGTTCCCGCTACTGCCATCCCACCCGTGAGGCTGCCCTCGGTGAGCAGGTCATAGATCGCGATGGCGAACACGCTGCCCGCGCTCGGACCGCCGATCCCGCCACCGAGGTTGATCGTGACGTCGACCGGGATGTCGTAGTCGACCCCGACCTGCACACCGATGACGGGGACGCCCGCTTCGTCGTCGCTCTCGACCGAGGTGAGTCGCACGTCCAGCTCGGCGCCCGAGCGCAGCACGGCGAGCCGGACCTCGTCGCCCGGCTCACGCTCGCGCAGCAGCCGCAGACCAGAGGTGGCAGCCGCAAACTCTTGCCCGTCGATCGCGACCACCTGGTCGCCCGCCTTCAGCTCCCCCTCGGCTGGCCCGGACTCGTCGACGTCGACGACCTTGAGCTGCTCCTCGACCGGCTCCCCCAGCAGCCGCAGCGCGGCCACGGCAGCGATGCTTTGCGAGTCGGTCATCTGGGCGGCCGATTCTTGCTCGGCCTCCTGCACGGTCTGCGACGGCGCATAGATCACGTCCCGCGGCACCACCGCGTCGTCGGGCGAGAACCATGCGCGCAACGCCTCGACCAGCCCGATGTCTTGTCCCGCTGCGGTTACCGACACGGTGGTCAGTGACAGCGACCCTTCGGTCGGAAAGGTCTGTTGGCCGTCAACCTGCACCACCGGCTCGCCGTCGGGCATCGCCAGGACGTCACGAGTAGGTCCTGGCTGCAAAGTCACGTACGGGACGGGCAGCAAGAACGCGACCACCACCAGAGCGACCAGCACGACGGCAGCCGTCGTCATGGTGGTGGTGCGACGGTTCACCGACCCAGTGTTTCACCGCCCGGACGACCGGCGCAGGGCCACCCCGGTGGCGGGCTGACGCCGCTGCCGCTCGACATGCGCCGCTCGGTTGGGCAGGGGCTTGGCCAGCGC
>JACCWP010000118.1 GCA_013697585.1 Nocardioidaceae bacterium | reverse complement strand
GCACCGTGCAGAGACACACGACCCTGCTCGGCGGGCCGCGTCGCCCGACTCGTCCCGCAAGCTCAACGGCTTGCGGCATCGTCTGCCCGGTCACCAACAACACATCATCAAAGTCGCACAATGCTTTGAGGTCGGACGAACCCAACGTGCGAAGTCCTTGGCGCGTCGTCGGCACAGCCTGAGCCTTCACCTCGCCAGTGGGTCACCAGTCACCACGAACTCGACAGACAGTCAGCGCCTACGGTGGGCACGTGCAGTGGCGAAGCGAGACAGCGCTCAACTGGCCACCCGACCACGCCTGGCAGCGAGCCTGGGACCTGTTGACCAGCGAGATCGAGCAGCTCACCGTGGCTGCCGACGACACGGTCCAGCTTCCCCACTCGGACACCGGCACGCCGCCCGTTGTGCTGACGTCCGGCAGTCACCTCGCCCCCGGCGCCGGCTACCGGATCGCGGCCGACCGGCTCAGCAGTGGTGAGCTGAGTGCCGCCGTGGAGGGCTTGCAGCGCGACGTACGCCTGAGCTGGATGCGGTACGAAGGAGCCGGGCGCGCGGACCTGTGGCTGCGGGGACTCGCCGACCTGGTCGAGGTGCGGATGCGTAGCTCGCTGGCCGAGTTGACCGGCGAAGTGGTCGTGACGCCGCGTCCCGAGGCGCTGTTCCATGTCGACGGGCGCCTGCCGTGGCTGGAGGTCCGCTGCCGCATAGTCCGGGCTGCCGGAGGAGGGGACCTACTGACAGGCGAGCTCGAGGTCAAGGGCGTCGGTCTGTGGCAACCGATCCTCGCCCCCCTCCTCGCGGCCTTCCGCGGTCACATCGAGGAGAGCCTGGTGAGCGCGCTGACGGCAGTGGCCGAGACTCTCGCCGCACTGGGCGATGACGAGTTCCAGCCGTCTGTGGCGAGCCCGTGGAGGATCGGGCCCGCTGAGGCTCGGCACCGGATCCGGATCGGCATGGAGGAAGTCGGGCGGCGGATGCACGGGCTGCACCGCAGCGTCTCGACTCTCCCCTGGTGGCAGCGGGGGGCGCGCCGGTGGCGCCGTGAGCATGTGGCTCTTCCGCCCGGCACCTGGCCCGCCGAAGACTTGCTGGCACACAGCCCCTGGTCCTCGGTGGACCTCGAGGCCGCCAAGCGCCTCGCCCCGCGCCGGCGACGCCGCAGCGCCGAGGAGATCGACCGGGTCGTGGCGGACCTCGGCGCGGCCCGACTGGCGGCCTTCGCGCAGATGGACGAGATCGTGAAGGAAGCGATTGCGCAGACTCGAAGCGAGTCTCGCGGGGTCGACCCTGGTCGCCCGTGGCCAAGCGACCAGGACCTCGATCTGACCTGGCTCGCGACGCCGTGGAGCACGATCCGCAAGCTGACCGGAGTCGCCTCGGACGCGGCTGCCCAGCAGTTCGTTGCCGACGCGGTCGCCGCCTCCCCGCCTGCAAGCCCCGCTGGTTGAGGAGTGCCATCAACGGCGCGGACGTACGGCATGCGGTCCAGCCGGGATCTCTCGACCAGCGATCCTTGGGCGCTCGGTGTTCTGCCTAGGAGACGCTGACCTCGTCCGGGCTCGGCGGGCTGCTCAAGGTGGTCCACCCGCACCAGCGCGTCGCCCGGCTTGCCGGTGATCGCCAGCACCGACCCCGCACCCGCCGTGAGCCACGTCGAGCCGTAGGCGGTCTCAAGGGTCGGGGTGTCTCCGTCGCTCTTGCGCGGGTGGTGCAACTCAAGGACCGCGATCCCGGCCACCAGGGCCCGCTGCCGGGCAGCGTTCCACCCGGTGCCGCCCTCGTCGTCCACGACGCTCCCGGCATCCTTGAGCGAGTCCACCACGACGGAATCAGCGTCGGCGGTGGCGCACATCTCCCCCAGCGCGTCGGGGTTGCGGGTCAGATCGACGGGCGGCGGACCGGGCCAGAACGTCAGACGCTCGTTAGCGCCCTCCCTCATCTCAGAGGTGACCATGCGACGGATCGAGCGGACCGCCTGCCGGGGCCGGTCCATCGCCAGATAGAGCGTGCGCCTCTCACCGGGGGGGACCGGGAGCCCGAGCAACGTCGAGAATCCGGGGAGTCCGCACCGGCCCATCGCCCACTGTTGGGCAAGGGTCGTCTTGCCCGAGCCCGCACGCCCGAGCAGCATCAGCG
>JACCWP010000100.1 GCA_013697585.1 Nocardioidaceae bacterium | reverse complement strand
GTGTTTGCCAACGGCGAGGCGTTGGCGCACTTTCGCGCGGCGCTCGCGCTGGGCGGCGGCGACGAGGCCGGGCTGCAGACCGAGATCGGGGATGTGCAGACCGTGCTAGGTGACTATGCCGCGGCACTGCGCAGCCTCGAGACGGCCGCCGCCGCAGCAGCGGCGGCCGACCTGCCAGACGTGGAGCATCGTCTCGGACGGCTGCGGCACCGCCGCGGGGAGTACGCGCTCGCCGACGCACACCTGCGGGCCGCGTTGCAGGGATCGGCGGCCGATCACCTGGCGGCCCGGGCCAGCATCACCGCTGACCTCAGCCTGACCGCACACTCGCGCGGCGACCGCGTCGCTGCCCGGCTGCTGGCCAGCGGGGCCGAGTCGTTGGCCGAGGACGCCGGCGACTCCCGGGCGCAGTGCCAGGCGTACAACCTGCTTGGGATGCTTGCCACAGCCGACGGTGAGCTCGACCGAGCGCTCGAGACGTTGCGCCGCAGTCGTAACCTTGCCGAGCAGGTCGGCGACCTCGACCTGCGGGTCGCGGCACTCAACAACCTGGCGCTGGCGCACCGGGCTCGCGGCGAGCTGGACGACGCCATGGAGCTGACCGTCGCGGCCCTGGAGCTGTGCACCGCCCAGGGTGACCGGCACCGGGAAGCCGCCCTGTACAACAACCTCGCCGACCTGCTGCACGCCTCCGGACGCCATGACGAGGCGATGGTGCACCTCAAGGAGGCGGTGGAGATTTTTGCCGAGATCGGGCCGCACGAGGGTCCGCGACCGGAGATCTGGAAGCTCGTCAGCTGGTGACCCGTGCCCCGAGAGTGGCCCCCACCGAACGTCTGCTTCTCCACGCCGGCCCGCCCCGTCGGGCAGCACTGTGGGGGACGTGTAGGGCGAGCCGGGTGCGGGCTAGGTTCCATGCATGGCTGCCGACATCGCGTTCTACTTCGATCCCGTCTGCCCGTTCTGCTGGATGACCAGCAAGTGGGTTCGCCTGGTTTCTGCGCAGCGGGACTATCAGGTCGACTGGCGGTTCATCTCCTTGCGGCTGCTCAACGCCCACATCGACTACGACGAGCATTTCCCGCCAGAGTACGAGGCCGGACACGCGGCCGGGCTGCGGCTGCTCCGGGTGGTGGCGAAGACGCGCGTCGAGCACGGCGGGGACGCCGTCGGAGCGTTGTACGAGGCGCTCGGCGCAGCCATCCATGAGGTGCGCAGCGACGCCGACGTGGGGCACCCAGGCACCCGGGAGTTCCTCGCACCGATCCTGGTTGAGGCCAAGCTGCCGACCGAGCTTGCCGATGCGCTCGACGACGACTCCGTGGATCCATTGATCCAGGCCGAGACCGATGAGGCACTATCGCTGACCGGCAAGGACGTGGGCACCCCGATCATCTGCTTCGACCCGCCGGACGGCATCAGCTTCTTCGGACCCGTCATCAGCCGCCCGCCCAGCAAGGAGGAAGCCCTGGAGCTGTGGGACCACGTGGTCGGACTCGCTCGGTTCCCTGGCTTCTCCGAGCTCAAGCGCAGCATGCGGGAGCGACCTCAGCTGGCCTCGGCCGGCATCGAGCAGGGTGACGTCGGGATCCAGGAGGACTGGCACGCCGGCAGCCGGCGGCAGAAGAGGTAGCAGCCACGACGCCGCGACCACGCTCCAGCGCCTTCGCACAGAATGCTCCGCGCTGGCGAGCGTCGAAGGGGACGCCGGTTGCCGTGGTTGAACCCATCACGCGATGCAGAACTCGTGCGTCGCAACCGAGACTCCACCGTGTCGCCGTGCCTGCGGCGTACCGCCGCAGCGCCCACCGGCAGGACCGTCTGTCGGTGCGGGCGCAGGTCGCGTCAGTAGGTCGGGTCGCGCTCGGCGTCGGGGAGGTTTGGGGCATCGGTGGGCTAGAGGCCGCCATCTCGGTCACCGTGGCAGCCCGCTCGAGGAGCAGCTCCAGGAGGGTGGCGCGCAACCGGTCGGCCAGCGCACGCAGCTGCTCGGGCGCGGTGACCACGACCATTTCGTCGAGGTCGTAGTCCGGGACCTGCTCATTGACCGGCATATCCTGAACCATTCTTATGGATCATTCGATCGCCGTCGCCCGATGAACAGGGAGTGTTAGAGATGGCTGACGTTGTGTTGTTCCACCACGTGCAGGGACTGACGGACGGGATCCGCGCGTTCGCCGAGGATCTGCGCGCCGGCGGGCACACCGTGCACACGCCGGACCTGTTCGACGGCGAGCGACCGGCGAGCATCGACGACGGCGTCGCACACATCCGGAGCATCGGGGACGAGGTGCTCGGTGAGCGCGCCGACCGGGCGGTGGCCGCCCTGTCCGAGGGCCTGGTGTATGCCGGCTTCTCCTGGGGTGCCGGCATGGCGCAGCAATTCGCCCAGACCCGGCCCGGCGCGCGCGGCGCGCTGCTTTACGAGTCCTGCATCCCGATCACCGGCGAGTGGGCGTTCGGGCCGTGGCCGAACGCGGTGCCGGTGCAGATCCATGGCATGGACAAGGACCCCTTCTTCGCGATGGAAGGCGACATCGACGCCGCCCGCGAGCTGGTCGAGAGGGTCGGGCCTGAGCTGGCCGAGCTGTTCGTCTACCCGGGCGACGGGCACCTGTTCGCCGATAGCTCGCTGCCGTCGTACGACGCGGACGCGGCGGCGCTGGTGGTGCAACGCTCGCGGGAGTTCCTCGACCGGGTGGGCCTGGTTGATCGTTGACCCGGTGCTGTGGCTCTGCCTGGCGCAGCAGTGGCTGATTGACAACGAGAGCGATGTGGCATCAGACGGGTACGAACGAGACAACGTGGTCGGCTCCCTCACCATGGACGAGGCGGATCATGAGCTTTGGCGCCACTTCGAGCGCGTCCACATCCGGCGCCTTCGCCGCGTAGTGCCGTCACCCGACGTGTGGGGTATCGGCGTATCGGCATCGCCACGCGCCTCGTTGCCCCGGACGCAGCCAGGCTGGCCCCCGAGCTGGGATTGATCCTTCGCCGACGCCCAGCCGCGCGGGCGATCAGCGCGGGCGTCAGTGGCCCAAGCCGCCTGGGTAGATCAAGCACCATCGCTAGCCGGTGAGCCGGCGCACGGGGAGGGACTTGCGGCCGGCAGACTCCGCCAGCCGCGAGTCGGCGGTGATCAGCTCTGCATCGAGGTCGACTGCAAGCAGGACGTACAACGCATCGTAGGTGGTCACCTCCCACTCCAGAGCGGCACGCAGAGACCGGAACCAGCGTTCTGAGCCTCCGATCAACTCGAGGTCCAGCGCGGCGATCGCATCCAACGCGGTCAACGCGTCGTCGGTGCTGAGTGTGTCTTGGGCGACCCGCTTGCGGAGTCCGTTGCCGATCTCGCCCACCAGGTGTTCGGGAGCGACCAGGGAGAGCTGGCGGTCCACCATGTCAGCCAGCAGCTGGCTGGCTTCGTCGGAGCCCGCCTCGGTCACGACCCACTTCAGCGCGACGGACGCGTCGACCACGACGACCACCGTCACCTGGCCGTGTCCCGGTCCTGGCGTACGAGGGCTTCGGAGGGGGTGTCACTGCCTGTGAGTCGGTTGCGGTGCCGGATCTCTTGCAGGCGCTCGGCGGCGATCCGCTGCTGTACGGTCCGGTCGACCGCAGGCTGGAGCGCCTTCCGCAGAAGGGCGACGGCCTGCGCCGACATCGACCGTCCCTCGGCGGAAGCCCGTTGCCGGAGCAGGTCGTGTACCTCCGGGGGGAGGTTCCGGACGTGCAACTCAGTCATGGGACAAGAGTAGTCCCAAAGTGGGACCGTGCGACGGGTCGGTTTCCCGCTGCCCCACCCGCGGCCGCTACCTGGTGTCGCGAGAGGCGGAGCGCCCAGTAGCCAGTGGCTGCCGTCTGATCGGGACCACCCGTCCGCCAGCTGCGTGCGAGTCCAGCGCGCGGGCGCTCTCGGCGTCGCGGTGAGCGGCGGCGTGGAGGTCACTCGCCCGAGGTCCGCAAAACCGCCTCTGAGCTGCGAAGAAGTCGGAGCGGGTGACCGGGATCGAACCGGCATGACCAGCTTGGAAGGCTGGGGCTCTGCCATTGAGCTACACCCGCGAGCACGGGCTCAGGCCCGTGCGACGTGCTCATGATCCCACGGCTGGTCACGGCGACGCGTGGGGCCGTAGACCGGCGGGTACGACTCCCCGCGATCTCAGGAACGGCTGGGCCGGAGTCCGGGGCGCAGTCGGGCTGGCCGCTGACAAGCCCACGGCTCACGCGCGGGGCACGTGCAACGGCGGTCAACAACTGGGCGTTCTCGAGCCTGTGGCCCCCGCCCCGGCTCAGCTTGAGCTTGAGACGAGCAGCGGCCTACCGTCTCGCGGTTGCGCGAGCAGCCACGGCCAGAGCCGGGAATCAGCTGAGCGCGTGCCGCTCCTCGTCGGTCACCTGGCGAGGCTTCCGCGCGTCGAGGTCGTACAGCACGACGACGACGCGCGACTCGAGGACCAGTCGGCCGTCGTTGCTGCTCAGCCGCTCGCGCAGCGTGAGGCTGCTGTTGCCGACACGCTCGACCTGCACCTCCGCGGCGAGGGGGCCGTCCTCGACCGTCACCTGGCTGCGGTAGTCGAGCTCGACCCTGGCCACGACGAACTGCGGGTCAGTTGGGCCGAGCGCCGCCTTGAGCATGGCCACGCGAGCCTCGTCGAGCAGCGTCAGGTACTCCCCGTAGTAGACGTGTCCGTACGCGTCGAGGTCGCGCCACCTGAGTGGCACCTCACCGGTCCAGTCGAATCCGTTCTGCCGTGTCACCAGCACATCCTCACCCGGGTAGGTCCATCAGTACCTCCCCACCAGGTGCTCGCGGCAGGGCGGCGCGCGAGTCATGGCGCGAACCGTACGTTCCCGCGTCGACACCCGACTGGGGTGGGCCAGTCCCAAGCGGCGCAGCGTTCTGCGCGGGCGCGGCGGTCCACTAGACTCGACCGGTCGTTGCGGGGCGTGGCGTAGTGGCTAGCGCGCCTGCTTTGGGAGCAGGAGACCGCAGGTTCGAGTCCTGTCGCCCCGACCGCCCACCCCCACCCCGCACCCCGCACCGAGGAGTCATCACACCGTGAAGAGTGCCGCCGAGACCGTCAGCCCGACCCGGGTCAAGCTGACCATCGAGGTCCCGTTCGACGAGCTCAAGCCCAGCGTCGACGCGGCGTACCAGAAGTTCGGCAAGCAGATCCAGGTGCCGGGCTTTCGCCGCGGCAAGGTGCCCCCGATCGTCGTCGACCAGCGCGTCGGCCGCGGCGCGGTTCTCGACGAGGCGGTCAACGACGCGCTGCCCAAGGTCTATGTGCAGGCGTTGCAGGACAACGACCTGCAGCCGCTCAGCCAGCCTGAGGTCGACGTGACCAAGTTCGAGGACGGCGACGTGCTCACGTTCACCGCCGAGGTCGACATCCGTCCCGACTTCGAGCTCCCCGCCTATGACGGCCTCGAGGCCACCGTGGACGACGTCTCGGTGAGCGACGACGAGGTCGAGGAGCAGCTGCAAGGACTCCGCGAACGCTTCGCCAGCCGCACCGACGTGGAGCGGGCCGCGGTCGACGGTGACCTGGTGACCATCGACCTCAAGGCCAGCTCCGACGGCAAGGCGGTCGAGGGTGGAGAGGTCGAAGGGCAGAGCTATCAGGTCGGCAAGGGCACCATGGTCGACGGCCTCGACGAGGCACTCGTGGGTCTGTCCGCCGGTGAGTCCGCGACCTTCGCCAGCACGCTGGTTGGCGGCGACCTGGCCGGTGACGAGGTCGAGATCGAGGTGACCGTACGCCAGGTGCAGGAGCAGACGCTGCCCGAGCTCGGGGACGACTTCGCCCAGGAGGCAAGCGAGTTCGACACCGTCGACGAGCTGCGCGCCGACCTGCGTGAACGGCTGACCCGTGCGAAGCGGATCGAGCAGGCAGGGGCTGCGCGGGACGCGGTGCTCGAAGCCCTGCTGGAGAAGGTCGAGGTTCCGCTGCCCGACGGCGTGGTCGCCGATGAGCTGCGCGGTCGCCGCGACCAGATCGCCCAGCAGCTTGCGCACGCCGGCATGACCCACGAACAGTTCCTCGAGTCCGAGGAGCAGACGGCCGACGAGTTCGAGGCCGAGCTCGACCGCCGGGTGCGCGACGCCATCACGGCGCAGTTCGTCCTCGACGAGATCGCGCAGCAGGAGCAGATGGGTGTCAGCGAGGCCGAGCTCACCCAGCACCTGGTCCGGCGGGCCCAGCAGGCCGGCGTCGCGCCGCAGGAGTATCTCAAGCACATGACCGAGCACGACCACATGCCGACACTCGTGTCCGAGGTCGTCCGCGCGAAGGCGCTGGCCCACGTGGTCGAGCACGCGGCGGTCACTGACCGGTCCGGCACCACCGTCGAGCTGGCCACCTTGCAGCCCGACGGCACGTACGCGGAGCAGGCGCCCGCTGCCGAACTGTCGGGGGACTCGGACGACCGACCGGCGGACGCACCGTCGGACTCGGCGGACGACACGCGCTGACCCCCCGTCCCCACGGTCACGACCTGGTCGGTGCCGCTCGTAGGGGCCCTGTCAGACGAGCCTTGCCTGCCTTCGCGGTCCTCGCCCGCCGCGGGCCGGCCGCCTAGCTAGGAGCCGACCCTGCCTCGCGGCTTGAGCACGAACAGCCCGCGGTCGATGCTGCTCACTGCGACGACCTTCTGCTCGTAGTACGGGTAGTTGCTCCACGTGCCGCCCTCGAACGTTGCGTTGTCGTTCTCGGGGTAGAGGTCGAAGTAGCCGACCTCGGGCAGCTCACCGGCCGCGACACGGCTGGTGTCGAAGATGCGCAGCCCCGAGGTGTAGTTGGACGCGTAGGCCCTGTCGTCCTCGGTGTAGAGGTTGTGGCCGATCGAGGTGTTGCCGTTGTCAGTGGTCCCGGCCAGTCGCGGGTTGTCGAGATCGCGGACGTCGAAGATCCGGGTGGTCGTGGACACCTCGTGGAAGATCTCGTCGAGCTCGTCGTTGTGCAGGAAGTAGCGCTGGTTGGGCGTGAGCCAGCCTTGGTGGCTGTAGCCGTCGAGGGGGTACTCGAAACGGGACAGCGCCACCGGGTGGGACTTGTCGGTCACGTCGACGATAGACACCGAGTTGACGATGCCCTCGGGGCTGAAGTCGTTGAACGTTGCGGCCGAGCTGAAGCAGATCTCCCGCCCGCGGTGCGCCACGTCCGGGCCGGTGTAGATCTCGCACTGGGTGTCGTGGATGTAGCCGTGCTCGGAGAAGCAGCCGGCGAACGTCGGGTCGGTCGGGTCCTGGAGGTCAACCATGTGCAGACCGCCGTCACACGTGTCGGAGCCGATGACGTAGGCAAAACCGGTATCGGTGTTGATGTTGACGTTGTGGGCGTGATCGATGTCGTCGTAGAGCGCCGTCTCGTCGAAGGTCACCGGCTCGCCACGGACACCCCGCAGCTCGGTCAGGTCAAAGACCTGCATGCCGTGGTCATCGTTCTCGGAGACGATGTATGCGTGGTGCGCGTAGATCTTGATGTCGCGCCAGAACTGGCCGCCAGCGGTGGAGTGGGTGGGCAGGCTACCGATCACGTCGGGACGCTTGGGGTCACTGATGTCGACGAAGACGGTCCCCTCGATTCCGCCGATCAAGGCGTACTCGTCGCCCGTCCGCCGGTCGGTCCAGCCCCAGATGTCGTTGGCAAAGCTGAGGCCAAGGTCGTCCAGGGTGAGGTGGCTCATCATGTCCACGCCGCTGCACGGGAAGGTCTTGGCTGCCATCCCACGGATGCACGGCGCGTGGCTGCGGGGGGCGTTGCTGCTCTCGCTGGCGTTGGCTGCCACGACGTTGTCGAACTCGCGTGCCTGCGCCGCCTGAGGCGGTGGATTCGATCTCCCCTTGCCGGCGTCGTGCGCGTACGACGACGTAGCCAGCACGCTGAGCAGGAGCACGGCGCTGATGACTGCGATTGCCCGACTTCTCATCGATGAACCTTCCCTGGCGGAGCAGCGCCGCGAGCCCGATCTCAGGGCGTGCCCGACTGCTCCTGGCTGGTGGACGTGTCCGGCAACATAGACCAGCAGCGTCCCGGTCTGGTAACCCGCTCGACGCAGGCGGCGGGTCGAGATGGTCGGATTCGGACCGGCACCCCGGGGGCGGGGGTGGGCGCGTGGCTCGGCAGACTCGAGTGGTGATCACCCTGGAGCTCGCTCGAAGGCTGCGCGAGGCCGGCCTGGCATGGGAGCCCGCCTCCGGCGACCGGTTTGTCGTGCCCGACCGCGAGATGGACGACGACGTGTTCGTCGTCAGCGACATGACCGTGGAGGTGCACGACCTGCCGGCCGGACGCGTGATCGGGTTCAACGGCACGGTCGAGTGGGCGCTGGACAGCATCGAGCAGCACGAGGTCGTGTGGCTGCCCCGCGAGACCCAGCTGCGCGAGCGGCTCGGTGCAGCGTTCGTCCGGCTGGAGGCGATCCCGCCCGGAGCTGTCGTCGAAGTCACCACCGCCGTCGGACCGCAGCGGCACGCCGACGCCGATCCGGAGAGTGCGTACGCACGCGCACTTCTCGCCCTGCTGGTCGGCTGAGTCGCGCCGTCACAGGTGCTGAGCGTGAGTGCGCCGTCAGCGAACAGTCGCCTCGTCCACGTGGGCCGGTCGCCCGTCGCCGCTAGGGTCGAGCGCGTGAACCCCATCGACGCAATCGAGTCCCCGCGCGCGGCCGCACAGGACAACGGGCAAGGTCTTGACGACCACATCTACCAGCGCTTGCTCAAGGAGCGGATCGTGTTCCTCGGCTCCGAGGTGCGCGACCAGAACGCGAACGCGATCTGCGCCCAGCTGCTGCTGCTCAACGCCGACGACCCGAGCCGGGACATCTTCCTCTACATCAACTCGCCGGGCGGTTCGGTCGACTCCGGCATGGCGATCTACGACACGATGCAGTTCATCTCCAACGACGTCGCCACCGTGGCGATGGGCCTGGCCGCGTCCATGGGCCAGTTCCTGGTCTGCGCTGGCGCGGCGGGCAAGCGCTACGCGCTGCCGCACTCGCGGATCATGATGCACCAGCCGTCCGGGGGGCTCGGGGGCACCGCCAGCGACATCAAGATCCAGGCCGAGCAGTCGCTGCACATCAAGAAACAGATGTTCGGGCTGATCTCCAGCCACACCGGCCAGACCGTCGATCAGATCGAGGCCGACGCCGACCGCGACCGCTGGTTCACCCCCGAGCAGGCGCGCGAGTACGGCTTCATCGACCACGTGGTCGCCAGTGCGGGCGAGGTCGCCGCACAGGGTCGGCCCGCGCGGAAGTGAGAGGTGCCGACATGAACTACTACATCCCGCAGTGGGAGGAGCGCACCTCCTACGGCTTCCGGCGAATCGACCCGTACACCAAGCTGTTCGAGGACCGCATCATCTTCATCGGCACCCCGATCTCCGACGACGTGGCCAACGCCGTCATGGCCCAGCTGCTGTGCCTGCAGCAGATGGACACCGATCGCGACATCGGCATCTACATCAACTCGCCCGGCGGATCTTTCACGGCACTGACGGCGATCTACGACACGATGCGCTACATCAAGCCGGACGTGCAGACGATCTGTCTCGGCCAGGCAGCCTCTGCGGCCGCGGTGCTGCTGGCGGCCGGCACCAAGGGCAAGCGGCTGGCGCTGCCCAACAGCCGCATCCTGATCCACCAGCCGGCGACCGAGGGCACCTATGGTCAGGCATCCGACCTGGAGATTCAGGCCAACGAGATCCTCCGTCTGCGCTCCCTGCTCGAGCAGATGCTCGCCGACCAGACCGGCAAGTCGGTCGAGGAGATCAGCCACGACATCGAGCGGGACAAGATTCTCACCGCCGAGCAGGCGGTCGAGTACGGCTTGGTTGACAGCGTGCTCGAGTCGCTGCGACCGGCTCCGGCCCGGGTCTGAACACCACCCCGTGCCGTGACGTCGGCTGGCGGTGTTCGCCCCTGGCGTACGCCGCGGTCCGGCGCTTCCCGCCGCGGCGGGGGGTGGTACGGGGTACGGTCGAGACCGGGTGCCGACCGGTGTCGGTCACCGCGCGGGGCACCCCGGCGCCGGACTAGGAAGGAGCCCTCAGTGGCACGCATCGGAGACGGCGGCGACCTGCTGAAGTGCTCGTTCTGCGGCAAGAGCCAAAAGCAGGTCAAGAAGCTCATTGCTGGCCCCGGCGTCTATATCTGCGACGAGTGCATCGACCTGTGCAACGAGATCATCGAGGAAGAGCTTTCCGACGGCACCGAGGTCAGCCTCGAGCAGCTGCCCAAGCCCGCGGAGATCTTCGAGTTCCTCAACGCCTATGTGATCGGGCAGGACAACGCCAAGAAGGCGCTTGCCGTGGCCGTCTACAACCATTACAAGCGAGTCCAGGCCGCCGCGGCGGGCGGCAAGCACGCCAAGGACGAGACGGTCGAGCTCGCGAAGTCCAACATTCTCGTCATCGGGCCGACCGGGTGCGGCAAGACCTATCTCGCTCAGACCCTGGCCCGCATGCTCAATGTGCCGTTCGCCATCGCCGATGCCACCGCGCTCACCGAGGCCGGGTACGTGGGCGAGGACGTCGAGAACATCCTGCTCAAGCTGATCCAGGCCGCCGACTACGACGTCAAGAAGGCCGAGACCGGGATCATCTACATCGACGAGGTCGACAAGATCGCCCGCAAGAGCGAGAACCCGTCGATCACCCG
>JACCWP010000099.1 GCA_013697585.1 Nocardioidaceae bacterium | reverse complement strand
GGTCCGGCCGACGACACCGCGCCACGGGCCCCGTCCGTGGCCACCACCAGCGACGACGTCCGTGTCGCGTTCGGCGAGTAGTGCACACCATCCACAGCAAGGGGCATCAATGACCGACATCATGCACGAGTCCGAGCGCCGCGTCGCCATCGTCACGGGCGGCGCCCGCGGGATCGGGGCGGCCATCACGACGACGCTCGCCCGGTCCGGGGTGCACGTCGCCGCCGGTTACTCGTCCAACAGCAAAGCCGCCGAGGAGCTGGCGGGCAAGCTCGCCGCCGAGGGCGCATCGGTCTCGGTGCACCAGGGCAACGTCGGCGTCCCCGAGGACTGCCAGCGCGTCGTCGGCGAGGTGCTGGAGAACTACGGGCGCGTCGACTACCTCGTCAACAACGCCGGCGTCACCGTCGACAAGACGATGCGCAAGATGTCGGTCGAGGACTGGCACGCGGTGCTGCGCGTCAACCTCTCCGGCGCGTTCTACATGACCAAGCCGGTGCTCGACCACATGCTGGAGCGCAAGTTCGGGCGCATCGTCAACATCAGCTCGGTGATCGGGCAGATGGGCAACATCGGGCAGGTCAACTACGCCGCATCGAAGGCCGGGCTGTTCGGGCTGACGCAGAGCCTGGCCCGCGAGACGGCCAACAAGGGCATCACGGTCAACTGCGTGGCGCCGGGCTACATCGAGACGGAGATGGTGGCGGCGATCGCACCGGAGGCGTTCGACAAGATCGTCGCCCGGGTACCGGTCGGGCGGCTGGGCCAGGCGTCGGAGATCGCGCGAGCCGTGGCGTTCCTCGTCGACGACGACGCGGGCTACATCACCGGCAGCGTCATCTCGGTCAACGGCGGGATGGACATGTAGCTCAGCTGATCGGCGGCACCCGCTCGCCGTCCGGCACCGGCCCGGGTGGGGTGCCGTCGCCGAACGGGGCGCCGCCCAGCTGCGCACGGTGGTGCGGGGTGAGGAAGCCCGAGACGTCCGGGCCGAGCGGCACCACACCGCTCGGGTTGATCGTGTGGTGCACGCCGTAGTAGTGCTGCTTGATCTGGACGAAGTCGATGGTGTCGCCGAACCCGGGGGTCTGGAACAGGTCGCGCGTGTAGGCCCACAGCACCGGCAGCTCGGTGAGCTTGTGCCGGTTGGCCTTGAAGTGGCCGTGGTAGGCGGCGTCGAAGCGCACCAGGGTGACCCAGAGCCGGACGTCCGCCTCGGTGATGGTGTCGCCGACCAGGTAGCGCTGGTCGGCCAGACGCTCGCCCAGCCGGTCAAGCTGGTCGAACAGTCGGTGGTACGCCCTCTCGTACGCCTGCTGGCTAGACGCGAAGCCAGCCTCGTAGACGGCGTTGTTGACGTCGCGGTAGTTGGCCTCGCTGATCTCGTCGATCTGCGCCCGCAGCGCCTCGGGATAGAGCTCGGGGGCGCCGTCTCGCTGGTACGCCTGCCACTGCGTCTCGAGGTCGATGGTGATCTGCTGGTAGTCGTTGGTGACCACCGCGCCGGTCGGCACGTCGACGATGGCCGGCACCGTGATGCCGCGCGGATAGCTCGGGACCGCGGCCTCGTAGGCATCCTTGAGTCGCTCGATGCCGAGCACCGGGTCGCGCCCATCTGGGTCGAGGTCGAAGGTCCAGCTGTCCTCGTCGTGGGTAGGACCGGGCAGACCGAGGGAGAGCGCCTGCTCCAGTCCCAACAACCGGCGCACGATGATGGCGCGACTCGCCCACGGGCAAGCCCGCGCCGCAACCAGGCGGTATCGACCGGGTTCCACCGGCCAGCCGTCGCGCCCGTCGGCGGTGATGCGGGCGTCCAGGTACCGGGTGTCGCGGGCGAAGCTGCCGTCGGCTTCGCGCTCGATCGTGTCGTCTGCGGCCATGTGCCGACCTTACGACCGAGGCACCGTGTCGCTCCGGTCGGTTGTCGCCAGCGCTGCCGGCGTGCGGGCTGATACCGGACTGCGTGGCGTCACCCAGGTGTGGTGTGCTAGCCACCGGCGGGGTGGTTGGGTGGCTGCCGAGCGTGAGGAAGGGTGCCCAGATGACAGAGCTGGCGACAGCGGGGGCGGTGGAGTCCGACCTCGGCCAGCA
>JACCWP010000067.1 GCA_013697585.1 Nocardioidaceae bacterium | reverse complement strand
TTTCGCTGGGTCACCAGCGAAAAGCGCAGGAGGAGGCGAGAGGCGCGGGTGGCAGGGGTGGGCGGGGCGGGCGGCGGGGATGGGCGACGTCAGGCAGAGGCGGCGAGCGGACAGCCGGGGTCAGAGGGTGAGGGTGACCTCGACGACCTCACCGATGGCGGCGACGACCTGGCGCTCGGCAGGCGCCAGTCCCGGCGCCAGCGCCCGCACGGTCCACCGCCCGCTGGCCCCGAAGAATCGGAACTGACCCGTCGCTGAGGTCGGCACCTCGGCCGTGAACTCGCCGCCCTGGTCGAGCAGCCGCACGTAGGCACCCGAGACCGGCGCCTCGTCAGAGAGCACCACCCCCTGGATGACCGCCTGGGTGCGCAGGTCGACGCCCTCGAGCGACGGACCGCCGGTCTTGGCTCCGCACACTCAGGCCGACCCGGGCTCGTCGCCGGTGGCGACCGGTACGCCCACCAACGAGCCGTACTCGGTCCAGGACCCGTCGTAGTTCTTGACGTTCGGCTGGTCCAGCAGCTCATGCAGCACGAACCAGGTGTGCGCGCTGCGCTCCCCGATCCGGCAGTAGGCGATCGTGTCCCGGTTGCTGTCGACGCCCGCGGCGGAGTAGAGGTCTTGCAGCTCGTCGTCGGACTTGAAGGTGCCGTCCTCGTTGGCCGCCTTGCTCCACGGCACGTTGGCGGCCGTCGGGATGTGCCCACCACGCTGCGCCGACTCCTGCGGCAGGTGCGCGGGAGCGAGCAGCCGGCCGGCGTACTCGTCGGGGCTGCGCACGTCGACCAGGTTGAGCGAGCCGATCGCGGCCACGGTCTCGTCCCGGAACGCGCGGATCGACAGGTCGGGGTCCTGCGCGGTGTAGGTGGTCGGCTCGCGCTGCGGCTCGTCGGTGACCAGCTCGCGGCTCTCCAGCTCCCACTTCTTGCGCCCGCCGTCGAGCAGCCGCACGTTGTGGTTGCCATAGAGTTTGAAGTACCAGTACGCGTACGCGGCGAACCAGTTGTTGTTTCCTCCGTAGAGGACCACGGTGTCGTCGTTGCCGATGCCGCGCGTGCCGAGCAACTCCTCGAACTGCTCGCGGTTGACGAAATCACGCCGGACCGGGTCCTGCAGGTCGCTCTTCCAGTCGATCTTGACCGCGCCCCGCAGGTGGCCCTTGTCGTACGCGCTGGTGTCCTCGTCGACCTCGACGAGCACGACCGAGGGGTCGTCGAGGTGGTGCTCGACCCAGTCGGCATCGACGAGTACGGCGGTGCGGCTCATGTGTGGACTCCTTGGTTGTGGACGTGTTCTCAAAACGAAACTGTCAGGTGTGTCTGTCTGGACCAGCCTGACACAGCGGTATCGAAGTCTCACCATGCGGATGGTCTGTCCACCGGCTCGATCAGCCGCCGGCGAAGGGCGGCAACAGGTCGACGACGGCGCCCGGGGGGAGATCGACAGCGGCGGCGTCGCGCGACCCGACCGGCTGCTCGTCGACCAGCACCGAGCACAACCCCACCACCTGCACGAAGCGGTCCCCGTGCCGGCCTCGTGCGGTGTCGAGCGCCGAGGCCAGGGACCCGGCCGGGACCCGCTCCGCGGCGAGCCCCGCGGCGGACCGCAGCGCCGCCCAATAGCGAAGCGTGATCTCGCCGGCTTCGGAGCGCTCGTCGGCCGACACCTGGTCTATTCTCGGGCATGCGATGAGGCCCAGGCGAACTGCCCTGGGCCTTTGCTGTTTCGTTGCTGCCGACCAGTCCCCTGCAGGGCCCGCCACTGCCCCCGGAAGGACACCGCCATGGGGAGCCTGCTGCTGCTGAGCGATGTCCCCGCGGCCAACGCCCACGATGTCCTGCCGGCACTCGGCCTGCTCAGTCACAAGATCACCGTGCTCCCGCCGGAGGTGTCGGCGCTGATCGAGGTGCCGATCGCCGACGCGGCGCTCGTCGACGGCCGAGTCGACCTCGCCCACGCCCGCAGCCTGACCCGGATGATCCGCGCCACCGGCATCGACATGCCGTTGCTGCTCGTCGTCACCGAGGGCGGCCTGGCTGTGGTCTCGCACGACTGGGGCATGGACGACGTCGTGCTGGTCGGCGCCGGACCGGCCGAGGTCGAGGCCCGGCTGCGGCTGGCGGCCGGCCGGCTTGCGCAGCTTCGGGGTGGGACCGATGACCAGCACGTGATCCGCGCCAGTGGCCTGGTGATTGACGAGGCCGCGTACTCGGCCCGATTGGAAGGCCGCCTGCTCGACCTGACCTTCAAGGAGTTCGAGCTGGTGAAGTTCCTGGCACAGCACCCGGGCCGGGTGTTCACCCGCCAACAGCTGCTGCAGGAGGTATGGGGCTACGACTACTTCGGTGGCACCCGCACGATCGACGTCCACGTCCGTCGCTTGCGGGCCAAGCTCGGCACCGACCACGAGACGTTGATCGGCACGGTGCGCCACGTCGGCTACCGGTTCGTCACCCGCCCCGACCGCTCCAGCACCGGACCCTCCATCGGTGAACCGGGCGACGAGGAGCAAGCCGGCCCGGAACGGCCGGGGGGGGGG
>JACCWP010000063.1 GCA_013697585.1 Nocardioidaceae bacterium | reverse complement strand
ACCGCTCGGTGCCGGTGCCTCGCTTCCTGCTCGACGACCTGGCCGCGCTGGTCGCCGGGAGAGCACCCGAGGATCTCGTGTTCGTCACGAGCAGCGGCGCGGTGCTCCGTAACCTCAACTTCCGGCGAGACGTGTTCGACCGGGCAGCAGTCGACGCCGGGCTCGACGGTCTGACGCCGCACGAGCTGCGGCACACGGCGGCATCGCTCGCGGTGAGCGCCGGGGCGAACGTGAAGGCCGTGCAGCGGATGCTCGGGCACGCTTCCGCGAGCATGACGCTGGACGTGTACTCAGGGTTGTTCGACGACGACCTCGACGGGGTGGCGGAGCGACTGGACGCGGCGCGCGCGATTGCTCCCGTGTCACCAGCGTGTCACGAGGCCACCGTTCTGCCCATCACACAACAGTAAGACAGGCTCCTGACCTGCGGCGATGCGAGAGCCGCCTGTGGGAGTCGAACCCACGACCTACGCATTACGAGTGCGTTGCTCTGGCCGACTGAGCTAAGGCGGCGCGCCGCCGCGGGCGCGACGGCAACCGCGCAAGTGTATCGGCGGGTCAGCGCAACCCGATAGCACGGACACCCGCGTCGTACACCAGCTCGCGCCGCTGGTCGCGGATGCCCTCGACGACGAGGACGACCAGCTCATCGATGTCGTGACCGGGCGGAAGCGGGGCGGTTCACCAGCGATCGAACGATCGACCAGGCCCGTGTCCAGGTGCGGTGGGCGGATGTCGAGCACACCGATGCCTCGCCGACGTGCCTCACGGCGCACAGCCGTCAGGTAGGCGGACAGGGCGCCTTGCTCACCGAGTTACACCGCCATGTTCGCTGTGAGGGCATACGCCGGCACCGCGCTCAGCACCGCGACCACGCCGCCACCGCCGAGTTCCGCGAGGGCGGCGCGGGTGAGCGCGATCGGACCCAGGGTGTTGACCGGGAGCAGCTCGTACGCGACCGCGTCGGGGGTGCCTGCCGCAGGACCCAACGCTGCCACACCGGTTGCCAGCACCAGAATGTCCAGCCCGTCGGGCGCCTGGGCGGCGTCGGCGACCACCCGAGCGCAACTCTCCGAGTCGACCACGTCGAGCTCGGACGTCGCCACAGCATCGGTCGCTCGCGCCCGTTCAGCCAACCGGCCTACATCTCGACCCGTCAACCAGCGCCCCCGCCCCGTTCAAGTCCATGCGCGACCACCCTGCGTGCCGAAGCCGATGGCTGCCACTCGACTACCGTCCGCACCCGGGACGTCGTGCGTGCGGTGGCGTATCAGCGGCCAGTTGATGACCTGACGAGCGGGATCAGGAGGTCAGCAGCTGTGTACCTGGCCGCTTCCACGCGCCTTGGCGACGTACAGCGCCTGGTCGGCGGACTCGACGAGACGCTCGAGGTCGTCACCGGCGACACCGGCACTGACCCCGACGCTGACGGTGACCGCCAGGCCGGTCGACAAGTCGTCCCAGGTCTCCTCGTTGAGCGCCGTGGCGAAGCGGGTGGCCAGGCGATGGGCGGCGTCGGCGTCGGCGTCTGCGACGACGACCACGAACTCGTCACCACCCACCCGTGCGACCAGGTCGGTGGGACGGGTGGCACGAGTCAGAGCTGTCGCCACGCGCCTCAGCACCTCGTCTCCCACCCGGTGGCCGCGGCTGTCATTGACCCCTTTGAAGCTGTCGACGTCCACCATCAGCACGCCCAACCGACGCGCTCCTCGGCCGGCGCGCAGCACATCTAGATGCCGGGCGTATCCGCGCCGGTTCGCCACCCCGGTGAGCTCGTCGACATTCGCGTACGTCTCGTGCAGGTCGCGCTCCACCCGCAGCTGCTCGGTGAGCAACCGGGCACGGGCCGATCCGAGCAGGCGCATCCGGGACGCCCAGCGCCGCTGGGCGGAGTGCTGTGCCCAGCGGAGCCCGTGTCCGGCGCCAGGAGCACCGAGGGCCGCGTCGGCCTCCGCGGCAACGCGCAGCGCCAGTCCGAGTTCTGGCGACGACGTCTCTCCCAGCCGCGCCAACGCGTCCGATGCCAAGCGCGCGGCCTCTGCCCAGTCGCCCCGATCGGCGGCCCGTACCGCCTCCGCCAGCGACAGCGATCCGTACCACGCCTCTGGCCACGGGTTGCCAGCCGTCTCGATGCTGCCCGTCAGCGCCGCAGCCGGCTCCACCTCCACGGCACCCACCACGGCGACAAGCAGGTGGCGGAAGATGCGCACATCGACCTGGTAGGTGTCTGGCATGTCGACCCGCAGTGCCGCCTCGGCCGCCTCCAGCCCCGGCGTCAGCCGGGTGCCCGCCTGCTCCAGCTCGCCGACCTCGCGCAGCGCGCAGGCGTGCAGCGCTTGCGAACCGGTCAGGTTTACCAAGACGACACGGTCCAGCAGGGGTTCCTCGCAGTCGGGGAGCAACGCTGAGGCGCGCTCGTACATCTCCTCCTCGAGCTCCCACAGCTCCCGCCGCTGGTAGGCGGCCGCACATGACATGAACGCCCGAGCCCGTTCGAGCGCCCCGCCCTCGGCGACGGCCAGCAGCGCCGTGGCACGGGCGAGATCGTGGTCGGACTCCTCGCGGATGCGCGCAGACTCTGTCGTGCTGCGAACCTCCGCCAGCATCGACAGCGCAGTCGCCACGCCGACGTCGTCCCCCTCGCGTTGGGCGCGATCCCGCAACCGCTCCAGCGTCTCCTCGAGCCGGGGGTCGCCCGCCGTCCACGCCACGACGGCGTCCGCGTACAACAGCAACCGGACGACGTCGTGCCAACCCTGGCTCACCGCCTCGGCCAGCCGGTCCGCGAGCTCGTCTCCGGTCTCGCGGATCTGTACCGCCTCGGTCAGTCGAAACGCGGCCAGTCGTGCCTCGGCGGCCGAGTCCTCGCTGCCCATCGCCGCCGCGGAGACGCCGGAACGAGCCTGCGGCGTCATCGGGCCTCCCTTCGCGCACAGTCCGACCTCCGTTGTACGGCTCGGGCGAGAGCACGGACAGCGGCCGCGCGGCGAACTGCCCAAACGGACGACGGCTTGGTCGATCGTGTGAGCGTATGCGCTCCCTGTCCCGCGGCCGATCAGGCGACCGCCCTCGACTACCGTCCGCACGGTGGACCCGGATGATCCCGCGCTGCTGGCGTTCTGGACGGCGCGGCATCTGTGCTCGCTCACGACGCTCCGCGTCGACGGGTCGCCGCACGTCGTGGCGGTCGGCGCCACGTTCGACCCGGCCTCGATGACCGCCCGCGTCATCACTCGCGACGGCAGCGTCAAGGTGCGCAACGTGGACCGCAGCGCGTCAGCCGCGCGGGTCGCGATCTGCCAGGTCGACGGGCGGCGCTGGTCGACGCTCGAAGGCATAGCTCAGGTGTCGCGCGACCCGGCCGACGTCGCCGAGTCCGTGCGCAGGTATGCCGAGCGCTACCGCCAACCCCGGCCGAACCCCACCCGGGTCACGATCCTGGTCGCGGTGACCCGGATCCTGGGAGCCGCCTGACGCGCGAGACGTCATCCGCCCGGAGGCGTACCGGCGACGACTTGTATGACGTCCGGGCTGAGCGGACGGGCGCCGGATGCCGTGCGGGTCAGCAGCGCGTGCCCTCCGGCGGGACGGTGCCGTCGACCAGATAGGCGTCGACCGCGTCATCGATGCACTCGTTGCCCACGTTGTAGCCGGTGTGACCGTCGCCCTCACGAGTGAGCAGCACCCCAGAGTCGAGCTGCTCGGCGAGCGCCTGCGCCGCGACGTAGGGCGTGGCGGGGTCACGGGTCGTCCCGACGACCAGGATCGGAGCGGCACCTTGGGCGTCGATCTCGGGCACCGGCGAGGCCGCCTCGACCGGCCACTGGGTGCAGGCGAGCGGCGTCCAGGCGAACAACGACCCGAGCGTGGGCGAGGCCGCCTCGAACGCTGGCACCGACGCCTGAATCTCCTCGACGGTTGCGTCAGACGGCCGGTCGAGACAGTTGACCGCGTAGATGACCTGCGCGCTGTTGTCGGAGTAGCCGCTGTCGGTGCGCTTGAGGTAGAGGTCGGCAAGCGTGAGCAGGGCTCCGCCGTCACCGTCAAGCGCGAGCGTCAACGCCGACGTGAGCGCGGGCCAGGCCTCCTTGGCGTAGAGCGGCAGGATGATCCCGTACACACCGAGCGCCTCGGTGAGCTCACGCTCCTCGCCGGTGGGGAGCGGCTGCTCGTCGAGCTCGGCGAGCAGGTCGGCCACGCGTTGCAGACCGACGTCGGTGTCGTCGCCCAGCGGGCAGTCGTCCTGCTGCACGCAGTCGTCGACGTAGGCCCGCAGGGCGGTCTCGAAGCCGGTCGCCTGCTGCAGCAGACCCTCCTCGTTGCTCAGGCTGGGGTCGACGGCGCCGTCAAGGACCATCCGCGCGACTCGGTCGGGGAACAGCTCGGCATAGACCGAGCCGATGAACGTCCCGTACGACGCGCCCAGGTAGTGCAGCTGCTCGTCACCGAGCACCGCGCGGAGCACGTCCATGTCGCGGGCAACGTCGACCGTCGACAGGTGCGGCAGCAGGTCCGGCTCGGCCTGCTCGCACGCCTGGCCGAAGTCATCGACGAGGTCGAGTGCGGCCGAGGCCTCGGCATCGGTGTCGGGGTCGGGGTCGAAGGCGATGAACTCGTCGAGCTCGGCGGTCTCCAGGCACACGATGGGCTCGCTCGACACGACCCCCCGCGGGTCGAAGCCCACCACGTCGTAGGCCGATTGCACGTCCGTGCCGAGCTGGGAGGCCACCGCGGTGGCGTACTCGACCCCCGACCCCCCTGGCCCGCCGGGGTTGACCAGCAGGCTCCCGATCCGCGCGCGTGCATCGGTGGCAGGGCGACGGTTGACCGACAGGCCAATGGTGGCCCCAATGAGGTCGTCGTAGTCAACCGGCACCTGCACGGTTGCGCACTCGAAGTCGCTGCCGCAGTCGGTCCACGCGACCTCCTGCGCATAGAACCGCTCGATGCCCTGTCCAGGCCCGAGGCCGTTGTCGGTCGGCTCAGTTGGCTCGGACGGTTCGGCGGTCGACTCGGTGCTCGGGGGGGGCGCGGTGTCCTGGTCGTCGGCGCTGCAGGCGACGCCCGCGACCAGCAGCGCGGTCGTCGCGACTGCGGCGCACGCGCGACGCAGGGATGGTGGCATGGGTCCCCCGGTCGGGTCGGTATCGCAGCAAGGGTAGGCGGGTCGCGCGGCAACCGGTGACGGTCGTCCACAGCGTCGCCGGTCAGGCGGAGTGCAGCCGCAGCAGCGCCTGCTCGAGCGCGAGCAGTGGCGCGACGTTGTGCTCGTCCATCGCAACCCGGCACGCCAGCACCGCCTCGGCCCGGCGCAGGGTAGCGGTGGGATCCGTGCGCCGAGCAAGCTCCTCGAGGGCGCCACGATCTTCCTCGTTGACCAGCTGACCAGTGGATCCCAGCTGCAGACTCAGCGCGTCGCGATAGTACGAGAGCAGATCGAGCAAGGCCCGGTCGACTGCGTCGCGTACGAGTCGGGTGCGGCGCGCCTTGTGCGAGCGCTTCAGCTCGGCAAGGGCCCCCTGCTCACCGCGCACCTTGATGCCTCGCGTGCCGGTGCCCCACTGGTCTCGGTGGCCACCCAGCTCGCGCTGCTCGAGCGGGCCTGCCGTCGACGCGGCGTCCTCGGTCGCTGCCTCGTGCAGGTTGGCAGCGGCTCGCAGGCAGTCGCCGGGGTCTCGCAAGCGGGCCGGCAGCTCCATCACCTGGCGCCGCCTCGTGCGAGCTCCCTCGTCG
>JACCWP010000015.1 GCA_013697585.1 Nocardioidaceae bacterium | reverse complement strand
CGCTCGCGATCCTGTTCGGGCTGTGGATCCTCGTCGACTACGGCGGCAGCTATGCCGGTGAGTTCTATGCGGGCTGGCTGACCGAGTACTCGCTGTCGGTCGACAACCTGTTCGTCTTCATCATCATCATGAGCCGCTTCGGGGTGCCTCGGAAGTTCCAGCAGGAAGCGCTGATGGTCGGGATCATCCTGGCGCTCGTCTTCCGGGCGGTCTTCATCGCCGTCGGCGCCGTCGCGATCGACCGGATCTCGTGGATCTTCTATCTCTTCGGGGCTTTCCTGATCTACACCGCGTGGACACTGACCCGCCACGACGACGAGGAGTACAAGGAGAACCGGCTGGTCACCTTCACCCAGACCCATCTCAACGCCACCGACCAGTGGCACGGGCTCAAGCTGGTGGTCAAGGAGAACGGCAGTCGGGTCATCACCCCCATGCTGGTCGTGATCGTGGCACTGGGGTCGACCGACATCTTGTTCGCGCTTGACTCGATCCCTGCGATCTATGGCCTCACCGAGGAGCCATACCTCGTGCTGACGGCCAACATCTTTGCCCTGATGGGGCTGCGGCAGCTGTATTTCCTGCTCGGCGGGCTGCTCGACCGGCTGATCTATCTCTCGTACGGGCTGGCGTTCATCCTCGCATTCATCGGGGTCAAGCTGGTGCTGCATGCCCTGCACGAGAACGAGCTGCCGTTCCTCAACGGTGGTGAGCACGTGCCCGTGCCGGAGATCCCGACCCTGCTGTCGCTCGGTGTCATCATCGTCACCCTCGTGGTGACCGCGGTCGCCAGCCTGATCAAGGTCAGGAAGGATCCCGAAGCGGCGCAGAGCTCCAGCCTGTAGTCGCGTTCACGCCGCGGTGCGGTGTTGCCTGCATGCGTTGGGTCCGACGTACCTTGTCGAGGGCAATCGCGGCACGCCAGCGGCCGGCCGTGACAAGCGGTGGCACGATGGCTGCGGTGGCGAGGAATCGATGGGTCGCGTTCCTGATGCGTACCGAGCGCGCACTCGAGCACCGGGTGGCGAAGGTACTGCGGGACAGACGGCGCTGGCAGGTCACCGTCGTCCCGTACGTCGCGCACGGAACGAGCACCCGCTGCCACGTCAGAGGACGAGTGCTGGTGCGGCGGCGTGAGCCCAGCCAGCGGGCCAGCCCGCTTGGCACGCTGCTCCTCGCGGTCTCGCGATACGCCTCCGTCGAGGTGCCGGACGAACGAGTCGTCGTCGAGGTGGCCGACCGCTCGTACGCGCTGGTCTCCGGACCGGAGGGCTATCTCGAAGCCACGGTGGAGCTGCCCGGGCTGTCGCCCGGCTGGCACCCTGTGTACTACCGACTGGGCGGCTCGGACCCGGTCGCGAGCCCGGTCACAGGCCAGCTGTTGGTCGTCGGTCCCGACGCGCGGCTGGGGATCGTCAGCGATCTCGACGACACGGTGATCCAGACCGGGCTGACCCGGTTGGTCGACGCCCTGCGCACGACGCTGCTGGTGGCCGACGCCAATCGGGTCGCGGTCCGCGGGGCCGCCGACCTCTACCGCGAGCTGGTGGCGGACGACGACGGCAGGGCCCCGGTCTGCTACGTGTCGGCGGGCGCGTGGAACCTGCACGCCATGCTGGTCGGCTTCCTCGAGCGCGGTGGCTTCCCGGCAGGTCCGTTGCTGCTCACCGACTGGGGGCCGACCGCGCAGTGGGCGTTCCGCGAGGACAGCGTGGCGTTCAAGACGCGGACGATCCTTGCGCTGTTCACCGAGCACGCGCACCTGTCCTGGTTGCTGGTCGGCGACAGCGGACAAGACGACGCTGAGACCTACGCCGCGGTGGCCCGCGCCCACCCCCACCGGGTGCGCGCGGTCTACATCCGCGACGTACCGCCTACGTCGAACCGGCGTACGGCACTGGTCAACGAGCTCGCGGCCGAGGTGCGGTCACTGGGAGTGCCGATGCTGCTGATCCGCGACAGCGTCGAGGCCGCCGAGCACGCCCGCTCACTCGGCCTGCTCGACGCCGACGCGGTCCGGCGGGTTCGGCTGGGCCGGTGACGAGCCCGCACTCGAGCCCCTGCATGACCCGGTCAGAGCGCGGCGTACAGCGCCCGCTCGAAGTCGGCGTACATCGTCATCGCTTCCTCGGGGACGAACGGCAGGAACTGCGTGTAGATCGCGCCCGTGATGCCGCTGGTGGGGTCGACCCAGAAGTGCGTGTTGAGCAGCCCTGCCCAGGCGCCGGATCCGGCCCTGCGGGCACCGGGCACGTCCTCGGTGTTCAGCAGCAGCCCGTAGCCCCACTTGTGGCCCGGTCCGACGTTGAACGCGAAGCTCGTCGCCGGATCGCCGGTGTCGATGGAGGGCGGGAAGGTCGAGGGTGCCCTGCTCGACCTGCTGCAGCGCCGCGACCGTGGCCACCATCCTGGTCATCGACATGATCCTGTAGTGCGTGTCGACGCTCACTGGGTCGCACGTCCACGCCGACCACCCGAGGCCCGGCGGCGCCCTCGTAGATCACGCGGTCACGGTCGGCGGCGATCGCGGTGACACTGGGAACGGCTCCCGACTCGACTGCGTCGGAGAGGACCTGGTCGATGGCCGATGTCATGGACCAGTCGGGCGAGCGGCTCGACACCGAGCGTGGCCCAGCACGCTCAGCTGGCCTCGCTCACGCTGGACATGTTGAAGTCGGCGATCCGCAGGGCCGGCATGGCGGTCCGGGGGAAGTAGTCGCCCCACTCGCGGGAGAAGCCGGGCACCGTCGCCGACGCCGAGGTGATCCGTCCCAGCAGGTCGATCGGGCTCTCGTTGAACCGGAAGTTGGTGACTGCGCCCACCACCTCGCCACCCTCGACGAGATAGACCCCGTCGCGAGTCAGCCCGGTCAGCAGCAACGTCTGGGCATCGACCTCACGGATGTACCACAGGCAGGTCAGCAGCAGACCGTCGTCGACGCCGGCAACCAGGTCGTCCACCCCACCTGTGGCGCCGTCGACCTCGAGCACCAGGTTGTCGATGCCCGGCGCCGCCGGCAGCCCGGTTCGGGCCGCGCCGTGCCGCGGTTGCACCAGCGCGGCCAGGGTCCCGTCGCGCATCCACTCCGTACGGTCCAGCGACAGGCCGTTGTCGAACACACTGACGTCGCTGCTCGACGCGACCGCGGTGGTGAACGGCGCGCACTCCATGCCCGGCCAGGCCGGATCGGACAGCAGCCGGATCGGATGCGGGCTGAGCCGATCGCCGACCCGGGTGCCGCCCCCGGCGCGGCCGAACACGGTCTTGCCGTCGTGTGCATCCCGCGCTCCCGCGCTCCAGTAGGCATAGATCATCAGGTCAGCCACCGCCGTCGGTGGCAGCACGGTGTCGTAACGGCCGGCGCCGAGGTCGACCTTGCGCTCGGCCCAGGCCAGACGCCTGGCCAGCTCAGCGTCGAGGGCCAGCGGGTCGACGTCGGTGAAGTCACGGGTGGCCTGACCCACCCACGCCGAGCGGGTCAGGTCGGTGCTCTTGCCGGTGATCCCGACGTGGCCGGTGGGCTGTGCGTGGCGCAGCCGCAGCCCGGTGCTGGAGCCGAGGTAGGTGGTCGTGACCTCGTGGTCGACGAACCCGTACAGCAGCCGGTCGTCGGCGCGGGCCCGGCCGAAGGCCTCGCCGAGCGCCGGCGCCACCTGGCCGTAGACATCGATGGTCGTCGTCGCGGGCTCGTCCTCCCAGTCCGAAGCCACACCGCCCTCGACCAGCGGGCCAGCGTCGGCAGCCGGTCCCGCGAGCCTGGCAGCGGCGTCGGCGGCACTGACCAGCTCGTGCAGCTGTTGCCAGGTGCTGGTGTCCCTGCTCAGCGCCGCGGCTGCCGCTCCCTGCGCGCCATCGACGACACAGATGACGCTGACCGAGGTGCCGTGGCTGACGCCGTTGGTGGTGAGCGTGTTGTTGGCCCAGCGCAGGTTGGCCTTGCCGGTGACCCGCACCAGCACCACACAGCGGTCGGCCGTCGACTCGGCCAGCGCCCGCTCGACCACCTCCTGAGGGCGGTTGCCAGGGCTGGTCATCGGCCGCCCTCCGTACGAGTGTTGAGGATGGACACGTCACGAAAGAGCGCGCTCGGGCAGCCGTGGCTCACCGGCGCCACCTGGCCGGGCTGCGCCTTGCCGCAGTTGAACGCACCGCCCAGCACCCAGGTCTGCGGGCCACCCACGGCGTCCATCGACCCCCAGAAGTCCGTGGTGGTCGCCTGGTATGCGACATCACGCAGCTGGCCGGCCAGCCGGCCACCGCGGATGCGATAGAAGCGCTGACCGGTGAACTGGAAGTTGAAACGCTGCATGTCGATGCTCCACGATCGGTCGCCCTGCACGAGGATCCCGTCCTCGACTCCCGCGACCAGGCCCGCGGTGTCCGGACCGTCCGGGTCGGGAAGCAGGGACACGTTGGCCATCCGCTGGATGGGGATGTGACCGGGGGAGTCGGCGAAAGCACACCCCGTGGAGCGTCCGAGACCAAGCCGTCGCGCCATCGCCCGGTCGGTCTGGTAGCCGACGAGGACGCCGGCCCGGACGATGTCCCACGCCTGCGTCGCTACCCCCTCGTCGTCGTAGCCGATCGTGGACAGCCCGTGCTCGGCGGTGCGGTCGCCGGTCACGTTCATCGTGCCGGACCCGTACTGCAGGGTCCCGAGCTGGTCGACGGTGGCGAACGAGGTGCCCGCGTAGTTGGCCTCGTAGCCGAGCGCGCGGTCGAGCTCGGTCGGATGCGCGCACGATTCGTGGAGCGTGAGCCAGAGATGCGTCGGGTGCAGAACGAGATCGTAGCGGCCGACCTCGACCGGCTTCGCGGACAACTTCTGCACTGCTTCGTCGGCCCAACGCGGCGCGTTCTCAATGAGCTTAGCGTCCACGACGTGCTCGTAGCCGAGCCCGCGCGGCTGGACATCGGTCGACTGTCGCGACTGGAAGTCGGCGCGGTCCTCGGAGACGGCCGTGATGTTCATCGACGGC
>JACCWP010000013.1 GCA_013697585.1 Nocardioidaceae bacterium | reverse complement strand
ATGCCGTGGGCGAGCAGCGCCAGGTGCGGATCGGCTATCGCAGCGCCGCCGGCCACAGCCACTCCTTCGACGTGGACCCGTGGTCCGTGGTCGTGCGCTACGGGCGGTGGTACCTCCTCTGCTTCGCGCACCACGCGGACGCCGTGCGCACCTATCGCATCGACCGGGTGACCGCCGTCGGCGAGGGCACCCGTACCTTCGAGACCCCCGACGGGCTCGACCCGGTGGCGGTGCTCGAGGAGAACCTCGCGTCCGGCTGGGAGCACGACGCGCGAGTGATCCTGCACGCGCCGATGGCCGAGGTGGCGGCCTACCTCCGCCCCACGATGGGCCGGCTGGAACCACTCGGCGACGACCGCTGCGTGGTCACCGGCAGCACCAGCAACCCGACGATGTACGCCGGCGAGTGGCTGGCGGGGATGCCCTTCGAGATCACCGTCGAGGGCGGTCCGGAGCTGCGCGCGGCAATCGCCGAGTTGGCGGCGAAGATGGCGCGATCAGTCGCCGAGTGAGCTTGATTCCGCGACACTGCCCATGTCAGACGAGTTCTTGGGTCTTGGCCGGCCGGGTCGCCAGCACTGACGTCTTGACCACCCGGGCCCGCTCCGCCGCGGTCAGCTCCCGGTCGAGATCGGCTTCGAACCGGTCGATCACCGGGGCCGCGTCAGCGTCAATCGCCGCGGCCCGCTTCGACCACAGACCGACCAGCCGGTCCGGGACGCCGGCGACCTCGGCCTGCCCGTGCCGGTTCGGCTCCTCGAACGCCACCCCGAGCCGGCCGACGAGCTCAGCGCGCAACGCCGCCTGGTAGACCATGCCGGCCTCCTTCTTGTGGTGGTACACCTCGTGCCCGTCGATAGTCCGCCACAAGCCGTCGGCGCAGCGGACCTTGTTCACCACCAGCGCGTGCGCGTGCAGCTGCGGATCCCCGGCCCGCGACGTGCGGTGGTCGAACACTGCGGCGGCGAACCCGGCCGTGCCGGTCTGCTGCAGACCGTCCCGGCCGACTCGGGACACGGCCGCATGTGATTCGAGGTAGTCCAGCCCGGCCCGAACCGCCGCCGCGTGCGCAGCGGCGACCTGGCCGGCGACCTGAGGGCCGCCGATCGCCCACAGCGCCGAGACCGACTTCGGCGCCGAAAACGTCAGGTCGAACCCGGTCACCCCGTCGCTCCGCCACGCACGGCCCAGGCGGCGGCCGGTGGTCGGGTGCAGAGCCCGCGCGAACAGCGCCTCCAGCTCCGCCTCCCCGACCACGCCATCGCGGGCCAGGCCGAGCCGGCACAGCCCGGAGCCGTACCAACGACCGGGCGCCTCCCCCTCGGCAAGGAAGTACTCGCTCGGGCTCGTCGCGACCTCGCGCTGGTAGTACCGCCACGACGCGGTCCCGATCTTCGCCGAGCTCAACACGAGCTGGAACCTAACATTCGAAGAATGCACATGTCTGCGCTTCATGTGGTGAGGAGAATGAACTGCAGAAGGCCCCGTGGTTAGGTTCAGGACAACGCGGTCAATGACGGGTAGGTGCGGTTATTCAAGCGCAATCACGGTTCATCGCTCTGGCATTCGAAAAGAAGTGAAAAGTTTGTGGGAGAAGTCTTCACGGATGGGCGTGTCGCGACTCGCAACGCACCAGCAAGCAGGGAGCCGGCGCGGCCGCAGGAGCGTGCTGATCGCCCGAGCCCAGTCCGTGTCGGAGCGAGCGGGACCCTGGCGGCCCCGTGGCTCGTCGGATCCCCACGGGCAGACTGCAGAGCAGCGATGGTGTCGCCCCCAGCCACACGAAAGACTCCAGCCGCTGGTGCGGCGCACGGGCACCGTCACAGCCACCCGTGGCGCCTCCTGATCCCTTTCCCGGGCAGATCGAGTCCAGCGGGTGGACCGACCACCACCATTTCTGGTCGCCTTTCGTGTCCGCCCGTAGCCGGTCCGGTGCCGCCCCGTTTCGCTGCCGAGTCCGCCTGAGCGCTTGTGGCTGTGGATAGACCAGTGGACGAGGTGTCCACGCCCGGCCATCCTGCTCGCTTGTGTTGTTCACCGTGACTACCTGGAAGGAACCGGCACCGACCGGGGAGGGAGCATCACCATGAGTCTGCTCAGCGTCGAGGAGGCCGCATTCCGGCTTGGGACCGGCCCGCGGTTCGTCCGCCAGCTGATCGCCGAACGACGAATCACCTTCGTCAAGCTCGGGCGCCACGTCCGCATCGACACCACCGACCTCGACGCCTACGTCGCCGCTGGCCGAGTCGAGCCGGCCAGCGGGTCTGGCGAGGTGTCCGATCCATGACATCGACCCAGGTGGCGCGACGAGTTCCGCACCCACCCCGGCGATCCCTCGAGCAGTGACGAGCACACGCCCCGGGTCGTCGTCGTTACTCAGTCCCCGGCGAGGGCGAGAGACCGGACGAAACGTCGGGAGTCAACGGTAGACTTGGGGCATGTCCGAGACGGTCGTCAGCGACCGACGGGCCACTTGGTCCGAGGTTGCCGCGCGGCGAGCCGAGCTGCGGAGCAAGGCGCTTGACTGTGGCCTGTCCGAGCCGCGGCTTCGTGACGACGGCGCGGTCATCGTGCATGCGCCGGACGGCGGCTATCGACTGACCGGGCGCTTCGCCACTGAGGCTGCTGGCGTGGTGGGAACCTATGTGCACGTGCTCACCGACGATGTCCCCGCCGCCAAGACAGACGCGCCGCCTCTGTGACGTCTGCCGATCTCCTGGCTGGGCTCGTACGCGCACTCGACCACCTCGCTGAGCTCACCGCGCTGGGACGCGAACGTTTCGACGCCGACGTGTTGGTACGGCTCGCAGTCGAGCGGCTCTGGATCACCGCTGGGAACTACGCCGGGGCCTACCGTGTCGCGGCCGGTGTCGAGGCAGGCACAGAGCCGTGGTCCGAGCTGTACGGCTACCGCAACGTCCTCGCGCACATGCTCCCCGAGGAGATCAGCGACGACCGGGTCTGGTTCGAGACCGTCGAGAGAGCGCAGCGGCTCCGGGACGAGCTGCCCGATTATCCCTGAGCTCAGCTGAACAGGGCCGAGCCGATCTTGTCGGCGGCCTCGCGCTGCATGGTGGGTGTGACGTGGCTGTGGAGGTTGGTGAACAGCGTCGCGTCGGAGTGGCCGAGGCGTTCGGCGGCGACCTTGGGCGGCACTCCGCTGGCCAGCATCAGCGTGGCGCTGGTGTGCCGCAGCCCGTGAGCCGTCAGCCGGGGCAGCCGCAGCTCGCAGCTGTAGGTGGCCAGCAGCCGAGACAGGTACTGGGGGTGGTACGACCCACCGCCGGCCTTGGTGAACACGTTCTCGCTGTCGACGTAATCGGCTGCTGCTAGTCGCTCTTCGGCCTGCAGGGTGCGCTGCATCCGCAGCACCCGCACCAGTCCGTCGTCGAGCTCGACCGTGCGTACGGCATCGCGGCTCTTGCCCGACGAGGGCACCAGGTCGTGGCCCAGGGTGGAGACGAACTCGACCACATGCACCGCGCGCCGCGACAGGTCGACGTTCGTCCAACGCAGGCAGACCAGCTCCCCGATCCGCAGTCCCGAGCCGAGCAGGAACGCCCACAGCGGGTACGTCCGGTCGCCCTCCATCAGGTCGAGGAAGTGCCGCGCCTCTTCCGGAGTCCAGTGCCGCGGGATCGACCGTGGGGCGCGCGGTCGCGGCACCGCGGCAACCGGGTTAACCGCCACCACGCCCATCGTCAGCGCGAGCTTGAACGCGCCCGACAGCGGTGATCGGGCCAGCCGGATCGTGTTCGCCCCCAGCGGCTTGCCGTTCTTCGTGCCTCCGCCCTTGGCGAGTGCCCGCTGCCAAGCGACCACGACGTCGGCGGTCACATCGCGGACCTTTCGCGCACCCAGCAGCGGCCGCACGTAGGACTGGGCGTTGTGCCGGTAGTCGAAGCGGGTCTTCGCCGACAGCCGCGCGTCGGCATCCAAACCGTCCAGGTACAGGTCCAGCAACTCGTCGACGGTCAGCACCGACGAGCTCGCGCGTAGCACACCTCCGTCGACCTTGCCGACCGCTTCGCGTCGCGCTCGCCCCGCCGCAGCGGCACTGGGGAAGCCGCGCCGGGTGACCTGGGTCCGCCGTCCGGTCAACGGGTCGCGGCCGACATTGACCTTGAAGTACCAACCTCCGGCACCGTCGCGATAGACGCCCACTGGCCTTGCTGGCATGACGACGCTCCCCTCGGGAGAGCCGCTTGGTTCTCAGGAGGTTCTCACGGAGCGATCCTCGCCGCAACGAAGCAGCCGCATCATGCCGCTGAACTGCGAGGATGTGGCGCGCTCGGAGGGATTCGAACCCCCAACCTTCTGATCCGTAGTCAGATGCTCTATCCGTTGAGCTACGAGCGCAGGGCGGGTCGCGCGGGCGGGGTCCCCGGGCGCGGGCCGTGCGCAACTGTA
>JACCWP010000284.1 GCA_013697585.1 Nocardioidaceae bacterium | reverse complement strand
CGCCTCGGCCGCCGAGGCGCGCGCGTCCGCTGCGGCCCAGCAGGCGGCCAAGCAGCGCGAGGACTCCGCCGCCGAGGCCGAGCGCGCCATCTCCCGCGCCCGGCGCGAGGCCGAGCAGGTGGTCAGTGCCGCTCGCAGCGAGGCGGCACACCTGACGGCACAGGCACAGTCCGACGTCGACCGCAACATCGGTGCCGCCCGCGCCGAGCTGGACACCGTACGGCGGCGCCGCGACGGGATCGTCGGCCAGCTGTCGGCCCTGCGTGACATGGTGGCGGGCTTCACCGGCACCGACGATGACGAGCCGGAACCCTCGCCCGCCCCCCAGCGCGCCATGGAGTCTCCAGCCGCGGTGCCGCCGGCCGCCGAGGTTGTCGACGCCCCTGCCGACGAGTCTGCTGAGGCGCGCACCCAGGAGACGCCGTCCACCCGCGGCGAGGTCGTCGAAACCCGTGCCGACGACGTTCCCGCCGACGAGACCCAGGTGCTGGCGCCGGTCGAGTCCGAGCAGCGCTGACTGTCAGCGGCCGAAGGTGCCGGTGGCACCGTCGGCGTAGACCGACGAGTCGGCGGTCTCGAGGCTGCCGTCCCAGGTGCGGGGCAGTGGGGTCCGTACACCGGGTGCGACACGGGTGACCACCTCATCGAGCACCCGCTCGGTGTGCCCCACCCACAGGTGCTTGGCGTCATCGACGCCGACCACCTCCGCCTGGGGCACTCGGGCGAACCGCTCCCGCGCGGCTGCTGGCCGCAGGTAGTCGTCGTGCTCGGGGACGACGGCGACCAATGCTCGCCCGTCCCGAGCCCACGCGTCCAGCTCGTCGTCGGTCGTGAACCGCAGCGGCGGCGACAGCAGCACCGCCCCGGCGACCGACTCCTCGAGTCCGTACTTGAGCACGAGGTCGGTGCCGAACGACCAGCCCAGCAACCACACAGCGGGCAGCTCGTCGAACTCCGCCCGCTCCACGGCAGCGGCGACATCGAACCGCTCGCCCACTGTGTGGTCGAAGGCGCCCTCGCTGGTGCCCTGCACGCTGGCCGTGCCGCGGGTGTTGAAGCGCAGCACCGCGATGCCGGCCAGGGCAGGCAGCCGGTACGCCGCCTTGCGGAGCACGTGGCTGTCCATCATCCCGCCGTGCGTCGGCAGCGGGTGCAGGCAGATCAGTGTCGCAGTCGGGTCTTGTTCTGCAGGAAGGGCCAGCTCACCCACCAGCTCGAGTCCGTCGGCCGTGTGCAGTGTCAGCGGCGTTCGCCGCGCAGGCAGCACCGAGGTGCCACGGATGGGGCGGGACATGATGGTGAGGCTAGGCCAGCCGACGGTCGTTTTCGCTGGTGACCCAGCGAAAGGTGCGCCTCCCCGGCGTTGCTTCGCTGGGAAAGCGCACGTTTCGCTGGGGAGGTGGCCGCGAGCGGCGGCGTGGTCCCGGAAGCCGCGGCCGGTCTTGCGGCCGAGGTATCCGGCGGTGACCAGGTGCTCCAGCAACGGCGCGGGAGCGAAGCCCGGCTCGCGGAACTCCAGGTAGAGCGTCCGCTCGATCGACAGCGCCACGTCGTTGCCGACGACGTCCAGCAGCTCGAACGGCCCCATCGGCAGCCGGCAGCCCTCCTTCATCGCCGTGTCGATGTCGTCGGCAGTGGCGTAGTGCGCCTCCAGCATCTTGACCGCGTCGTTGAGGTACGGGAACACCAACGCGTTGACGATGAAGCCGGCCCGGTCGCCGCACGACACGGCGTGCTTGCCGAGCTCGGCGCACACCGCACGTACCGTCGCCGCAGACTCCGCGGAGGTCGCGACGGTCGAGACCACCTCGACTAGCTTCATCGCAGGAGCGGGGTTGAAGAAATGCATGCCCACCACCTGGGAGGGCCGGCCGGTCGCCGAGGCGCACTCGATGACCGGCAGCGACGACGTGGTCGTGGCGAGGATCGCCTCGGGGCGACAGATCTCGTCCAGGTTCTCGAACAGCGTCCGCTTGGCCCACAGGTCTTCAGCGATCGCCTCGACCACGAGGTCGACGCCGCCGAGGTCGTCGAGCCGCGTGGTCGCGGTGATCCGTGCGAGCGCCAGGTCTCGGGCCGCCGCGTCCAGCCGGCCGCGCTGCACCTGCTTGTCCAGCGATCGGGTGACGGTGCCGACCAGCGTGGCGACCTTGCCCTCGGCGCG
The DNA here is from genome assembly GCA_013697585.1 of Nocardioidaceae bacterium. GTDB lineage: Bacteria > Actinomycetota > Actinomycetes > Propionibacteriales > Nocardioidaceae > JACCWP01. Next base: position 1,571 of record JACCWP010000284.1, on the reverse strand, counting down.
GACGACTGCGGTGACGTCGAAGCCGCCCCGGGCCATAACCTCAACGATGCCGCTCGCCATCGTCCCGGATCCGACGACCCCGACGGTTCGTACCGGGCGGCGCACCAGCGGCTCGGCAGCCTCCGAGGGGGTGTCGCCGTCGGTCACCACCGCCGACGAGTCGGGACCGTCATAGCTGTAGAAGCCGCGACCGATCTTGCGACCGAGCAAACCAGCCGTGACCATCTGCTTGAGGATGGGGGCCGGGGCGTGCAGGCGGTCCCGCCCCTGCAGGTACATCGTCTCGAGGATCTCGTAGGCGGTGTCGAGCCCGATGAGGTCGAGCAGGGCGAGCGGGCCCATCGGGTAGCCGCAGCCCAGGCGCATCGCGGCATCGATGTCCTCGCGGGTGGCATAGCGCATCTCGTACAGCGAAGCCGCGTGGTTGAGGTAGCCGAACAGCAGAGCGTTGGCGATGAAGCCAGCCTTGTCGCCGGCGACGACCGGCTTCTTGCCCAGCCGACGGGCGAGCGCAAGCACGTCGTCGACGACATCTGGCGCTGCAACGACCGTACGAATGACCTCGCAGAACGCCTGCACGGGTGCCGGGTTGAAGAAGTGCATCCCGACCACCCGGTGCGGGCGGCTCGTGGCGGCGGCGATCTGGGTGACCGACAGCGACGACGTGTTGGTGGCGAGCACCGCGTCGTCACGGACGATCCCGTCGAGCTCGGTGAAGATCTGCCGCTTGAGGTCGAGGTGCTCGACGACGGCCTCGATCACGAGGTCGCAGTCGGCGACGTCGGCCATCGTCGTGGTGAACGTGATGCGGTCGACCAGCTGGCGCTGCTCGTCCTCGGTGAGCTTGCCGCGGGCGACCGCACGGCCGGTGGAGTGCTCGACGTGTGCGCGGCCGCGGTCGAGCTGCTCGTCACCGCGCTCGACGCCGACCACCTTGACGCCCTGCCGGGCGAACACCTCGGCGATGCCGGCACCCATCGTGCCGAGCCCCACGACCCCGACGGTGGAGAAGTCTCGTGCCATGCGGCGAAGTCTCCCACGCCCCCCACCCCCGCCCGGAACCGGCAGAGACACGCGGACGACACGCCGACGGAGGCCGGCACCTTCCGCCAGTTTCACAGGGTACGGCCGCCGCCGGCCCGGCTGCTGGGCGGAGGGTGGCGACCGCGACCCGACTACGCTCCACCTGTGCGCCTGGTCATCGCCCGCTGCCAGGTCGACTACGCCGGACGGCTGTCAGCGCACCTCCCCGAGGCGGTCCGGCTGCTCCTTGTCAAGACCGACGGCTCGGTGCTCGTGCACGCCGACGCGGGCGGCTACAAGCCGCTGATGTGGATGACGCCACCGTGCCGGCTCGCGGAGGAGACGACAACCGACAGCATGCTGACCTGGACAGTCAGCGCGGCCAAGGGTGACGACACCGTGCGCATCGCGATCAGCCAGGTGCTGCACGACTCCAGCCACGACCTCGGCGTCGACCCCGGCCTGGTCAAGGACGGCGTCGAGCGGCACCTGCAGGAGCTGCTCGCCGAGCACCCCGAGACGTTGGGCGAGGAGCTCACGCTCGTACG
>JACCWP010000280.1 GCA_013697585.1 Nocardioidaceae bacterium | reverse complement strand
GGTCGAGGTCGGTCGCCGCCTCGCCAGGCTCGCCCGCCGCGCCCAGGTGCTCGTCGTCACCCACCTGCCCCAGGTTGCGGCCTTCGCCGACCGGCACTACGTGGTCCACAAGTCCGACGACGGCACGGTCACGACCAGCGGCGTGCACGCACTCGACTCGCCGGGGCGGGTGCGCGAGCTGTCCCGGATGCTGGCCGGGCTCGAGGACTCCGCAACCGCGGCCGCGCACGCCGCGGAGCTGCTGGCACTCGCCGCGCAGGACCGCGGCGAGTGCTGACCCCGGGATGCGCTCCGACTGAACCGGCTGGGGATGCGACGCCGGAAGCCACGGAAAGCACTGCGCCTGCGGCCAGTCCGATGCTGAACGACTGGACACGCTGGGTGCACCCGACGATGGGATCACCAGCGCGGGTCTCCCCGCGAAACCACTGATCATCCTGGCTTGCTACCCGGCGCGCCGGGTGGGGACGTCCGGGGTCGGTCACCGACGGGGTGGCAGGATCGGTGACGTCATGAGGTTGCCCACTGCTCGCCGGCCCCGCCGCGACTCGCTGCCGGGGGTGACCGGCCCCGTCCGGCTCGACCGGCGGACTGACACCATCCTCAAGCGCCTCCGGCCCGGTGACGTGGCCGTCATCAGCCACGTCGACCTCGACCGGACCAGCGCCGAGGGGTTGGTCGACCGGGGTGTCGCGGCAGTGGTCAACGCGGCTGAGTCGCTGTCCGGCCGCTACCCCAGCCTCGGGCCCCAGGTGCTGGTCGCCGCCGGAATCGCGCTGGTCGACGCCGTCGGCGAAGCGGCATTCGGCCGGCTGCGCGAGGGCGACGTCGTCCGTGTGCACGACGGCACTGTCTACGTGGGCGACCAGCCGGTGGCCAATGGCGACGTCCTGGACGAGCAGACGGTGGCGGAGCGTACGCAGCAGGCCCGCGCCGGCATGGTCTCCCGGCTGGAGGCGTTCACTCTCGACTCGGCCGACTACCTGCGCCGCGAGCACGAGTTGCTCATCGACGGCGTCGGCGTACCCACGCTGACGACCGCGCTCACCGGCCGCCACGTCGTGGTCGTCTCGGCGACCCACGACCACCGCGCGGACTTGAAGGCGCTGCGCGGTTACCTGCGCGATCGGCATCCGGTCCTGATCGGCGTCGACGCCGGTGCCGACGCGCTGCTCCAGGCGGGACACGCCCCCGACCTTGCGGTCGGTGACCCTGAGCTGATGTCCGATGCCGCCCTGCGCCGCGCACGGGAGGTGGTGATCCATCTGCCGCGAGACGCCAGCGTGGTGGGCCGCGACCGGCTCGACCGGCTCGGCGTGGAGCCGACGGTCTTCACCGGTCCCGGAACCAGCGACGACGCGGCGTTGCTGCTGGCCGAGGCTGGTGGTGCCGAGGTGATCGTCACGGTGGGCTCGCCCGCGGGTCTGGTGCCGTTCCTCGACGGTGGCCGCTCGGCGATGGCGAGCGCGTTCCTCACCCGGATGCGGGTCGGCGCCCGGGTGCTCGACGCCAAGGCGGCGGTGAGCCTGGCAGGCGGCTCGGTGCGGGCCTGGCAGCTGGTGCTGCTGGTGCTGGCTGGGCTGCTCGCCGTCGGCGTGTCGGTCGCCGCCACGCCCGTCGGCGAACAGTGGGCCGACGTGCTCGGTGACCAGCTCGCTGAGGCCGTCGGATGGATCCGGGAGATCGCACCATGGTGAGCCCGAGATGGTGACCTTCCGCTACCACATCGTCTCGTTGGTGGCGACGTTCCTGGCGCTTGCGGGCGGCATCGCGCTCGGCGCGGGGCCGCTGCAAGAACCGGTACGCGGCCAGCTGGCCGCCACGGGCAACGCCGACGGTGACGCCACCGAGCTCGCTGCTCGCCTCGAGGCGGCCGAGCGGCTGGGATCGTTTCAGTCCGACTACGGCGCGGGAACCGCACCCCTCGTGCTGGACGGCCGGCTGGACCGTACGTCGGTCTGCTTGGTCGTCTTGCCAGGCGCCGATGCCGGCACTGTGCGTGCCATCGAGGCCGACCTCGCCCTTGCCGACGCCAACCTGGTCTCCCGGGTGACCCTGAGCGCCGACTTGGTCGACCCTGCCGGGCGGCAGCTCGCCGAGGGCCTGGCTCAGCGCGTGCTGGCCCGGGTCGAGGGCGCGGACGTCGCGGAGGGGGCGACGAGCTATTCACTGGTGGGCGCCGCGCTCGCCCGCGCCTTCCTGACCCGGTCGACCGAGGCAGTGACCCAAGACAGCGCGGCCGAGAGCATCGACGCCGCGTTCGTCGAAGCGGCCCTGCTGCAGGTCGGGGCGGTCGAGGGCCGCGCCGAGCTGGCGCTCGTCGTGGCCGGTGCGCCCGACCCCGCAGCGCCGGAAGGACAGGACGCCGCCGCGGCGCAGCTGGTCGGTGGCCTCGACCGCTATGCGGGGGGCGCGGTCGTGGTCGGGCCACCCGACTCGGGCGTCGTCGCGGCCGTACGCGACTCCAGCCTCGGCGACGGCGTGACGACCGTCGACGCCGGTCAGACTCCCGCCGGGAGGGTCGTGTCCGTGCTGGCGCTGACGGAGCAGGCGGCGGGCGGGACCGGCCACTACGGCCTCGACGCCGCCGACGGCGCGCTCCCCGATCCTGCCGCTTGAGCGCCGCGCACTGATACGGTGAAACCCCGTGGGCGGGTGACCGTCTCGTTCCTCCTCGACCACGGGAGTTGCCTTGGCCGGTAACGGCACCAAGCACCTGTTCGTGACCGGCGGCGTCGCCTCGTCGCTCGGCAAGGGACTAACCGCCTCCAGCCTCGGCCGCTTGCTGACGTCGCGCGGCTTGCGGGTCACCATGCAAAAGCTCGATCCTTACCTCAACGTCGACCCCGGCACCATGAACCCGTTCCAGCACGGCGAGGTCTTCGTCACCGCTGACGGGGCCGAGACCGACCTCGACGTCGGGCACTACGAACGCTTTCTCGACGTCGACCTGTCCGGGCGGGCCAACGTGACCACCGGCCAGGTCTACTCCGAGGTGATCGCCAAGGAGCGGCGCGGTGACTACCTCGGCGACACCGTGCAGGTCATCCCGCACATCACCAACGAGATCAAGGATCGCATCCGGGCGATGGCCGGTCCTGACGTCGACGTCGTGATCACCGAGATCGGTGGCACGGTGGGCGACATCGAGTCGTTGCCGTTCCTCGAGGCGGCTCGCCAGGTGCGCCACGACGTCGGTCGGGACAGCTGCTTCTTCCTGCACGTGTCGCTGGTGCCGTACATCGGCCCCTCGGGCGAGCTCAAGACCAAGCCCACCCAGCACTCGGTGGCGGCGCTGCGGTCCATCGGCATCGCGCCCGACGCGGTGGTCTGTCGTGCCGACCGCGAGATCCCGGACAGCGTGAAGCGCAAGATCTCCTTGATGTGCGACGTCGACACTGACGCCGTGGTGGCGGCCGTCGACGCGCCGTCGATCTATGACATCCCCAAGGTGCTGCATGCCGAGGGCCTGGACGCATACGTGGTGCGGCGGCTGTCGTTGCCGTTCCGCGACGTCGACTGGACCCGCTGGGACGACCTGCTCCGCCGGGTCCACCACCCCGACGAGGACGTACGGGTCGCCCTGGTGGGCAAGTACATCGACCTGCCCGATGCCTATCTGTCCGTCGTGGAGGCACTGCGGGCTGGCGGATTCCAGCACAGCGCCCGCGTGCAGCTGGTCTGGGTCGCCTCCGACAACTGCGCCACCCCCGAAGGGGCGGCTAGGGCCCTGGCTGACGTCGACGCGGTCTGCGTACCCGGGGGGTTCGGGGTGCGTGGCATCGAGGGCAAGGTCGGTGCCTTGCGGCACGCTCGCGAGCACCGGATCCCAACGCTCGGGCTGTGCCTCGGCTTGCAGTGCATGGTCATCGAGTACGCCCGACACGTCGCCGGGTTGCCGGGAGCCAGCTCGTCGGAGTTCGACGTCGACACCGAGCACCCGGTGATCGCGACGATGGAGGAGCAGGAGGCTTTCGTCGCGGGTGGAGGCGACCTCGGCGGGACGATGCGGCTCGGGCTGTGGCCGGCGACGTTGCGCCAGGGCAGCATCGCCGCCGAGATGTACGGCGAGATGCTGGTGCACGAGCGGCATCGGCACCGCTACGAGGTCAACAACGCCTACCGCGACGCTCTCGAGCTGGCGGGCATGGTCGTCTCGGGGACCTCCCCCGACACGTTGCTCGTCGAGTTCGTCGAGTTGCCGCGTGACGCCCACCCCTACTACGTCGCCACCCAGGCGCACCCCGAGCTGCGCTCACGGCCCACTCGCCCGCACCCATTGTTCGCCGGGCTCATCGGGGCCGCGCTGCAGCGGCAGCGCGAGCTGCGGCTCCCGGTCGACGAGGCGGCAGAGCCAGGCGAGCTCGCGGACGCACGCGCGTGACGTCACCGCCGCCGGCACCGAGACCATTGCCGGGACGGGTCTGGGTCCCAGGGGACCCGCTCGCCGACACCGACCAGCGGTGGGACGTCACGGCACGCGCGCGTCGCCTCGACAGCTCTTTCATCTCAGTTCGCGAGGACACGGTGCGTACGCCTGCGGGGGAGGCCTTCGACCGGCTCGTGGTGGAGCATCACGGCGCCGTCGGCGTGGTGGCCCTGGACGACGACGACCGCGTCCTGCTGCTGCGCCAGTACCGGCATGCGGTCGGTCGGCTGCTGCTGGAGCTCCCGGCGGGCCTGCTCGACGTCGACGGCGAGCCTCCGCAGGAAGCCGCCGCACGCGAGCTCGCCGAGGAGACCGACGTTGTCGCCGCGAGCTGGTCGGAGCTGATCTCCATGTGGTCGTCGCCGGGCATGACCGACGAGCACTGGCAGATCTTCGCCGCCCACGACCTCGCCCCCGCACCGGCAGGGTCGCAGCCGCAGCGGCGGCATGAGGAGGCGTACATCGAAGTGGTGTGGGTGCCACTGGCCGAGGCGGTCAGGGCAGTCCTCGAGCAGCAGATGACGAGTCCGTTGGCTGTCGCCGGCCTGCTCGCCGTCTGGGCGCAGCGGCACCGGCCCGCCTGATCGCATCCGACCTGGCACCCGCGCACGGGTCTGCGGCCCGTACGCCGGTGACACTTCGACGGGTGCGGGTCAGGCGCCAAGGCTGGCGTACCGCGCCGGCGGCACACCGACGATCGCGAAGAATGCGTTGGTGAAGTGCGCCTGGTCCGCGTAGCCGAGGCGGCGCGCCAGGTCGGCCCAGCCGGGCAGCCAGCTGCGACCTTGATGGTGTGGCCAGCAGGTCGCGCTGGGCGTCCCGCCGTTCACGGTGTGGGCAAGCAGCATGGTCGCGCGCCTGTCAGCCGCCCATCAGCTGGCGGAAGGCCGCCTGCTGCTCCTCCATTGGGACGTCGCGCAGATGAGTGGCGATCACCCAGCGGTGGCCGAACGGGTCGCGCAGCGCGCAGGTGCGGTCGCCGTGGAACTGGTCGGTCGGCTCGCTGACCGAACGGCAACCCGCCTCGACGGCGCGGGCGTACGCGGCGTCGACGTCCGCAGTGAACCAGGTGAGGGTCACGTGCACCGGCTTGCCGGGCTCGGGCTGGACCAGGTCGAAGTCGGGGATCGCCATGCCGAGGGTGACGAGCGCGTCGCCGAGCCTGAGCTCGGCGTGCACCACGGTGCCGTCGGGCGTCTGGAAGCGCGACTCCTCGGCAGCCCCGAACGCCGCCGTGTAGAACGCGATGGCGGCCGCCGCGTCGTCGACGCCCAGGTGCGGCGTGATGGTGGGGTAGTGATGGCTCATGGTGGCCACTGTGTCGCATCGTGCACCGGGCGTCTTGCAGTAACGCGACAGCCTGGCGGTCAGCGTGCCAGAGTGACCGCCGTGAAGATCGGCATCCCCAAGGAAGTCAAGAACCACGAGTATCGCGTCGCGATCACGCCGTCGGGGGTGCACGAGCTGGTCCGGCACGGGCACGACGTGTACCTCGAGGCGGAGGCGGGGGTGGGGTCGTCGATCCCGGACGCGGAGTACGTCGCGGCCGGGGCGAGGATCGTGCCGGCGGCCGACGACGTGTGGGCCACGGGCGACCTGATCCTCAAGGTCAAGGAGCCGGTGGAGTCGGAGTACCACCAAATGCGCAGTGGTCAGACGCTGTTCACCTACCTGCACCTGGCGGCGTCCAAGCAGTGCACCGACGCGTTGTGCGAGCGTGAGGTGACCGGGATCGCGTACGAGACCGTCCAGACGCCCGACGGGGCGCTGCCCCTGCTCGCGCCGATGAGCGAGGTCGCTGGGCGCCTCGCGGCACAGGCAGGCGCGTACCACCTGATGCGGCAGGGCGGCGGGCGCGGCGTCCTGATGGGCGGCGTGTCCGGCGTCTACGCGGCCAAGGTGGTCGTCATCGGCGCGGGAGTCTCGGGCATGAACGCGGCGGCGATCGCGCTCGGCATGCAGGCCGAGGTGCTGCTGCTGGACAAGAACCTCGAGCGGCTGCGCGAGGCCGATCGGATCTATCAGGGCCACCTGCAGACGGTGGCGTCGAACACCTACGAGGTGGAGCGCGCGGTGCTCGACGCCGAGCTGGTGATCGGCGCGGTGCTGGTACCCGGCGCCAAGGCACCGACGCTGGTGAGCAACGAGCTCGTGTCGCGGATGCTCCCCGGCAGCGTGTTGGTCGACATCTCGATCGACCAGGGGGGCTGCTTCGAGGACTCCCGGCCCACCACCCACGCCGAGCCGACGTATCGAGTCCACGGCTCGGTCTTCTACTGCGTGGCAAACATGCCCGGCGCCGTGCCGCGCACGTCGACGTACGCGCTCACCAACGTGACCTTGCCGTACGTGGTCGCACTGGCCGACAAGGGCTGGCAGCAAGCGCTGCGTGACGACGCGTCGCTCGCGCTCGGGCTGAACACCCATGCCGGCCAGCTCACCTATGCCCCGGTCGCCGACGCGCACGGTCGCGACCGCCTGTCGCTGGCCGAGGTGCTCGGCTGAGGACGCTGCCTCAGGTCGTCAGCGGCTACCTCGACCACCTGATGGTCGAGCGCGGGCTCGCGCGCAACACCGTCCAGTCCTACCGCCGCGACCTGCGGCGCTACGTGTCCTATCTCGCGGCCGAAGGTGTCGACGACCCTGCGGTGGTGTGCGAACAGCACGTGTCGGCGTTCCTGGCGAGGTTGCGGGGTGGTGACGACGAGCACCCTCCGCTGTCGGCGGGCAGTGCTGCCCGCGCGGTCGTCGCGGTGCGTGGCTTGCACCGGTTCTTGCTGCGCGAGGGGTCGATCGCCACCGATGTGGCCGCCGCCGTCCGGCCGCCGGCCCCGGCGCGTCGGCTGCCCAAGGCATTGCCCGTCGGCGATGTCGAGGCGATCCTCAGCGCCGCGGGGGCCGCCGGCACCGTCCTGGCGATGCGCGACCAGGCGCTGCTGGAGCTGCTGTACGGCACCGGCGCCCGCATCTCCGAGACCGTCGGTCTCGACGTCGACGACCTCGACCTGACCGACGCCTCGGTGCTGCTGCGGGGCAAGGGCGGGCGCGATCGGGTCGTACCCGTCGGGTCGTACGCCGCGGCGGCGCTGGATGCCTACCTGGTGCGGGCGCGCCCGGGGCTGGTGCGCGCCGGGGTCGGGACCCCGGCCGTGTTCCTCAACGCCCGCGGTGGGCGTCTGTCGAGGCAGAGTGCCTGGACGGTGCTCGCCCGGGCGGCAGAACGTGCCGGCGTGACGGCCGGCGTCTCGCCGCACACCCTGCGGCACTCCTACGCCACCCACCTGCTCGACGGCGGCGCCGACGTGCGGGTGGTGCAGGAGCTGCTGGGCCACGCCTCGGTGACGACCACCCAGGTGTACACGCTGGTGACGGTCGACCGGCTCCGCGAGGTCTATGCCACTGCCCACCCGCGCGCCCGCTGACCGCCCGCTGCGCGGGCGCGGCTTTCGCAGGGGACCTTGCGAAAGCGGCACTGCCCGGGTGCTGCTGCGCGGTGGGAGTGCGGGTTTCGCCCGGGAGGCGGCAGATCCGTTGGCGAGACGACGGTGCGCGAGGGGACGCCCGCTGGTTGGGCGGCAGCCGCGTACGCTCGGACCTGTGCAGGCAGCCGGGGTCGTGCTGGCAGGCGGGCGTTCCTCGAGGATGGGGACGCCCAAGGCTGCGTTGGCCTGGCATGGGTCGACCCTGTTGCGGCGGACGGTTGGCGTCGTGTCTCGAGGCACCTCGGGCCCCGTCGTGGTCGTCCGCGCGCCGGGTCAGCTGCTGCCCGACCTGCCTCCGGACGTCGAGGTGCGCGACGACGAGCAGGAGGGGCTCGGTCCGCTGCAGGGCCTGTCGGTGGGCCTGCACGCGCTTGCTGGCCGGGCCGACGTGGCCTTTGCCTGCTCGACCGACCTGCCGTTCCTGCACCCGGCGTTCGTCCGCCGGGTGGTCGGAGCGATGCGCGACGCCTACGACGTGGTCCTGCCAATGGCCCACGGGTTCCGACAGCCGCTGGCGGCCGCCTACCGCCCCCGTCTCGCGTCGCTGATCGACGAGCTGCTCGCCGAGGGTGCTCGCAAGCCGGCGTTCCTGTTCGACCGGTCCCGGGTGCTCCGGCTCGACGACGCCGAGCTGCTCGCCGACCGGGTGCTGGCCGTCGGCGACCCGCTGCTCGAGTCGGTGCTCAACGTCAACGAGCCGGCCGACTACGAGCTGGCCTTGGCCCGCCCCGCCCCAGAGGTCCGCGTCGAGCGGTTCGGCGTGCTGGCCCAAGACGGTCACCGCGGCATCCGTACGGTCCGCGCCGCGACCGTCGGCGCAGCTGCACAGGCGGCGGGACTGCGCCTCGACCGGCACGTGGTCGCCGCCGTCGACGGCGACTGGGTCACCCGCGACGGCGCGACCCCGCTGGTGGCAGGCGACGCCGTGAGCTTCGTCTCCGCCGACGCGGGCGGCTGACGAAGGTGGCGCCGGGAGGGTACTTCGGGCGGGCGCTGGTCGTCGACGTCGGTGCGGCGACGGGTGAGGTGCTGGCGCTGCCGGACCAGGTGCTCCGCGACCACCTCGGCGGCGCCGGGCTCGGTGCGTGGCTGCTCACGGAGCTGGCGCCGGTGGGCGTGGACCCGCTCGCTCCCGAGGCGCCGCTGGCGTTCTGCTTCTCGCCGCTGGTCGGCACCCCGTTGACCACCAGCGCGAAGTTCGCGGTCGTTGCCAAGTCACCGTTGACCGGACTGCTCACCGACGCGCTGGCGTCCAGCCACTTCGCCATCTCGGGCAAGCTCACCGGCAACGACGCGATCGTCGTCCGAGGGGCGTGCGAGCGGCCGACCGTGCTGCTGGTCGACGCCACCGGCGCGAGGCTCGAGCCTGCCGACGACGTCTGGGGGCTCTCGGCGGCCGAGGCGGAGACCGTGCTGCGCCGGCGTCTCGGTGCTGGCTGGCGGGTCGCAGCGATCGGGCCGGCCGGCGAGCGCGGTGTCCGCTACGCCACCGTGTCGCACGACGGCCGGCACGCGGGCCGTGGCGGCCTCGGCGCGGTCCTCGGGTCCAAGCGGGTCAAGGCCGTCGCGGTCCACGCCGGCACCAAGGTCGCCCCTGCCGACCCGGCGGCAGTCCTGGCCGCCGCTCGCGACCTACGCACCCGCTCGTTCGGCCAGGCGACCGCGAAGTACCGCGAGCTCGGCACGCTGGCCAACCTGCTGTCGTTCAACGCGCTGTCGACCCTGCCGACCCGCAACTTCACCGCCGCGACCTTCGAGCCCGCGGCCCAGCTGGCTGCCGAGGACCTCTCCGAGCAGCGCAAGGTCGCCCGCAACAGCTGTGCGTCGTGCTCGATCGGCTGCGAGCACATCTATCGCCGCAAGGGCGGCAAGCAGGTCCGGGTGGAGTACGAGAACGTGTTCGCCCTCGGCCCGATGTGCGGGGTGTCCGATGCTGACGAAGTGCTCGCGGCCAGCTCACGCTGCGACGAGCTCGGCATCGACACGATCTCCGCGGGCGGCACGATCGCCTGGGCGATGGAGTGCGCCGAGCGCGGCCTGATCGATGCGCCCTGGCTGCGGTTCGGCGACGGTCCTGCGCTGCTGCGCGCGCTCGACGAGATCGGCACCGGGACCGGTCTCGGTCCGCTGCTCGCCGAGGGGTCGCGCCGCGCCGCGGAGCAGATCGGCGGTGGCTCGGCCGACTTCGCCCCGCACGTCAAGGGCATGGAGATGCCCGGGTACGAGCCGCGCACCCTGCACGCGATGGCTCTCGGGCTGGCCGTCAACGCCCGGGGCGCCGACCACAACCGCTCGGGCGCGTACGAGGCGGACCTGTCCGGAGAGCTCGACCGGCTCGACGGGGGTCAGGCCCACGTCGCGGCCGCGATCGAGACCGAGGACCGCGCGGCGATCATGGACTCGATGATCTTGTGCAAGTTCCTGCGCGGCGTCTTCACCGAACCCTTCGACGAGTGGGCCGGGCTGCTGCGTCCGGTCACCGGCTGGGACGTCGACGCCGCCGAGCTGCGCGAGACCGCCCGGCGGATCGTGCTGCTCAAGCGGTCCTACAACCTGCGCGAGGGCTGGACTGCCGCTGACGACTGGCTGCCCGAGCGGCTGCTGTCGGAGCCGCTGCGGCTCAGCTCCGGCCGGGAGGCTCGGCTGACGCCGGACCGGTTGCGGGGGATGATCGACGCCTACTACGCCGGCCGCGGCCTCGATGCGTCAGGTCGACCTGTCAGCACAGTGCCATAACGGTCGACTGCTGACCTGCATGGACGTCCGTCCACATGCTGACAACCCGGGTGTCACCGCCACCTGTCGTCAGGAGCGTGCTCAGCCAGTCCACTGGCCAGCAAGTCATCGACCGTCGATCGAGGCCTCGGTGCTCCGTCGTCGTGCGGCACGGCGAAAGTCCAGGCAGGCGTCCACCCGGCACCGTGAGTTCCGTCGGTCGGGGTGAGAGGGTGGTCCCATGACGATGACGGCGGAGCCGGCGGCACCGGTGGCGACGGTGTCGGTGACCATCGACGGGCAGCAGCTGGAGGTCCCCGAGGGCACGACGATCTGGACCGCGGCAAAGGACGCTGGCATCGACATCCCGGTGCTGTGCCACGACGAGCGCTATGACCCCGTCGGCGTCTGTCGGATGTGCGTGGTCGAGACCGGCGGGCGTGTCTATGCCGCCGCATGCGTACGACCCTGCGACGACGGCATGGAAATCACCACCGACTCCGACGACATCCGCACGAGCCGCGCCACGCTGACCGAGCTGCTCGTCGCCGACCAGCCCGCCCGCGAGGACGACCCCAAGCAGACCACCACCGGCGACAACCTGCTGCTCGAGCTCTCCGACGTCTTTGACGTGCACGTCGGCGACCTGCCGCGCGGCACAGGGCGCGGTGACGACCTGTCCAACCCGGTCATCGCGGTCGACCACGACTCCTGCATCATGTGCGACCGCTGCGTGCGTGCCTGCGACGACATCCAGGGCAACGACGTGATCGGCCGCACCGGCAAGGGGTACAGCGCGCGGATCGCCTTCGACCTCGACGACCCGATGGGGTCGTCGTCGTGCGTCACCTGCGGCGAGTGCGTGGCGGCGTGCCCGACCGGAGCCCTGACCAACAAGCCGATCAACGAGGTGCCGATCAAGGCGCGCACCGAGCTCGAGGCGGTCGACAGCGTCTGCCCCTACTGCGGGGTGGGCTGCGCGTTGACCTACTACGTCGACCGCGAACGCGGGGCGATCGCCTATGCCGAGGGCCGCGACCAGCCAGGCTCGCAGGGCAGGCTGTGCGTCAAGGGTAGGTACGGCTGGGACTACGCCGCCTCACCCCAGCGGCTGACCACGCCCCTGATCCGGGTCGACGCGGCGTACCCGAAGGGCCCGCTGTCCGGCGACGTGCGCGGGGACGTCGAGAACCAGCCCGAGGGAACGTCCGACGCGACGTCCAACGGCAAGCAGAGCAAGTCCGGGCGTCGCCGCAAGCCCGGCGGGTTGGTGCCCTACGAGGAGGTGCTGCCGCACTTTCGCGAGGCCAGCTGGGACGAGGCGCTCGACCTGGTGGCGAGCCGGTTGTCCGGCATCCTCGCCGAGCACGGCACCGGGTCGCTGGCGGGCTTCGGCTCGGCCAAGTGCAGCAACGAAGAGGCCTACCTGTTTCAAAAGCTGGTCCGCACCGGCTTCCGCAACAACAACGTCGACCACTGCACCCGGTTGTGCCACGCGTCCAGCGTCGCGGCACTGTTCGAGGGCATCGGCTCGGGCGCAGTCTCGACCACGTACGGCGACGTCCTCAACTCCGACGTCGCTATCATCACCGGCAGCAACGCCACCGCCAATCACCCGGTGGCCTCGTCGTTCTTCAAGCAGGCAAGGCGTCGCGGCACCACACTCATCTATATCGACCCGCGGGCCGACAAGGTCGCAGACCACGCCGACATCTTCTGCCAGCTCAAGCCCGGCACCGACGTCGCCTTCTACAACGCGATGATGCACGAGATCATCAGGCTCGACCTCATCGACCGTGACTTCGTCGCCGACCGTACGTCCAACTACGACGCCCTGGCCGCAACCGTGGCCGACTACCCGCCCGAGCGCGCCGAGCAGATCACGGGGGTGCCCGCTGACCTGATCCGCCGGGTGGCCAAGGTGTGGGGCGAGGCCAACGCCGGGGTCATCTTCTGGGGCATGGGCATCTCGCAGCACACCACCGGCACCGACAACGCCCGCTGCCTGATCGCGCTGTGCTCGATCACCGGCAACGTCGGCAAGCCGGGCAGCGGTCTGCACCCGCTGCGCGGGCAGAACAACGTGCAGGGCGCCTCCGACTCGGGTCTGATCCCGATGTTCCTGCCCGACTACCAGGGTGTCGACAGCGACGAGACTCGGCAGCGGTTCGAGTCGGCGTGGGGCACCGAGCTCGACCCAGAACGCGGCCTGACAGTCACCGAGATCATCGGCTCGGTGCTCGAGGGCGGTGTCCGGGGCATGTACATGATGGGCGAGAACCCGTTCATGTCCGACCCGAACGTGAACAAGGTCCGAAAAGCCCTCTCGGCGCTCGACTTCCTGGTCGTGCAGGACATCTTCCTGACCGAGACGGCCGAGTTCGCCGACGTGGTGCTGCCCGCCTCCTCCTACCTCGAGAAGGAGGGGACGTACACGAACACCGACCGGCGCGTCCAGATCGGCCGCCCCGCGCTGCCCTCGCCCGGCGAGGCGCGTCTCGACTGGCAGGTGATCCAGGAGGTGTCCCGGCGCGTCGGTCTGGACATGGACTACGGGTCGCCGCGTGAGGTCTTCGAGGAGCAGACGGCGCTCATGCCGTCCTACGCGGGCCTGACCTACGACAACCTCGGCCCGACCGGGAAGCTCTGGCCGAACCCCGACCCGGAGTTCGAGGACGGGACCAAGGTGCTCTTCTCGGCCGCCTTCCCGACGGAGGACGGCCGGGCGCGGCTCGTGCCCGCCGAGTGGCTCCCCGCCAAGGAGCTGCCCGACGCGGAGTTCCCGTGGGTCCTCAACACCGGCCGGCTCCTGCAGCACTGGCACACGGGCTCGATGACCAGACGGTCGAAGACGCTCGACGCGATCGCGCCCATCGCCGAGCTGTACCTCCACCCGGGCGACGCCGCCGACCTCGGGCTCGAGGAGGGCATGCGGGCCCGGGTGACGTCGCGTCGCGGGCACGTCGACCTGCAGGTGCGCATCTCGCACCGGGAGACGCGCGGGGCGTGCTTCATGCCGTTCCACTTCCGCGAGGCGGCGGCGAACCTCTTGACCATCGACGAGATCGACCCGTTCGGGAAGATCCCCGAGTTCAAGTTCTGCGCGGTCCGGGTCGAGCCCTCACCCGACCCGACGCCGGAGGAGCCGCGCGGGATGCCGAAGCCCGACGCCGTCGAGGTCCAGGGATGATGGGAGCGCTAGCGTAGTGGAGGCACGGAACGGCCGTTTCCCCGGTCCGAGCCTCCTGCCCGCGCTGCACGCCATCCAGCACGAGCACGGCTGGCTGCCGCGCGAGCGCCTGGTCGCCCTGGCCCGCGAGCAGCGCCGCCCGCTCTACGAGCTGCAGGGCCTCGTCTCGTTCTACCCGCACTTCCGGACGAGCGGACCGCCGCCCAAGGTCGAGGTCGCCATCTGCCGCGATCTGGCGTGCCGGCTCGCGAACGCGCCGCAGGCCCTCGCCGCGGCCCGGGCGCGCTACGGCGACGACGTCGAGGTCGAGCTGCGGGAGGTCTCCTGCCCGGGGCGCTGCGACATGGCCCCCGCCG
>JACCWP010000258.1 GCA_013697585.1 Nocardioidaceae bacterium | reverse complement strand
GAACAGGTCGGGTACACGTGCCGAAGGCCCTGCCGGTCCGTAGTCCTTGTGACGTCAGCGGGATGGGCCCGCTCATGCCGACGTTCGCACGAGTCTCCAGGAGGTCAGGACACAACACAGATGAAGGCGAGCCGTTTCTTGCCAGTACTACGCTTTGGTTCGTGCATGCAGCGGAGAAGTGGCAGAGGAACCCGATCCTCAACGCCATTGTGGAGGGCGGGCTCGACCCAATTGAGTGCAGCTTCGACTAATTCCTGGTCGACTGTGTCGAAGAGGGTCGAGCGATGGGCACGAGAGGTCAAGCGCGACGTCGACACGCCCGACCTCTGGGCTGAGGTTCGGCGCAGGCAGGGAATCCTCGCGAGCGCTGCCTTCGAAGACACCGACAACTCACCGTTTACCTCGGACGAGCGGGCGGCGATCGTTGAGCAGGTCCGGCAGATCAAGGAGAAGCTGAGGACGTACGCGGTCCCTGAGGCGCGGATGCTGTCGATAGAGGCGAAGCTCGACTACCTCGTGTCCGCCGCCGATCGCGTGGGCCGGAAGGATTGGCGGATCTTGTTCGGCGGAGTGGTTCTCTCCTTGATCGCTGCGGATCTACTGCCCCGTGAGGTTGTGTCGGACTTTTTCACTATGGTGCCCCACGTCCTGGGGCACATCTTCGGTGACGGCGGTGGTCCGCCAGAGCTCCCATCGACGCCCCTCCATTGATGTAGTGCATGCGTCGGTTGTATGTCGACACCCGCGCACCACGATGATTGACGCGATCAAGCCATTCGTGGGCACCGCTTGGCCTGGCGCGGGCACGTCGGCGCCGTGTTGATTGTCGCGGGGGCCGGGACGCTTGGCCCAAAGATGGCGCCGTGATCCGGCTATCTCCGAACTCCCCGCCGATGCCGAGGACCGGGCGGTGCCCGGGCACTGGGAAGGTGACCTGGTCTTCGGCAAGAACATGAGCCCGGTCGCGACCCTGGTCAAACGCTCCACCCGTTTCCTCACCCTGGTCGCGCTCCAGGGTGGCAACTCGCTGACCAGTGTGGTCTTACCGAAGCCGTCGGGTGCGGAGATGAGCGTGAGCCGGTGGCCGGAGTCCGGAGTCCGGGGCGGCGTTCAGCTGCGCGGTGAGTCGAATGCCTGCGACGAGGTGAGGGCGCCGTGCTGACACCAAGAAATTGGTGGTCAGCATCGGCGTGGGCATTGTCCGATCATAGGAGCGACTGGGGATCTGCCGCAGACACCGTGCCCTGCGGCAACCGGATCTAGCCGGAGACGGCGCGGCGATGGCTGCGTCTATCTGGGCGGAATGCCGCAGCACCAGGAAGCCGTCAGCGACTCTCGTTCAGACGTTTGGTCCGTTGGTGGTCTCGCCGAGAATGTCCGCTCTCCGACGTGAGCGTGCCTTGCCTGGCAGCCACGGTTCGGAAGATGGAAGGCCAGTTGAGACAGGGTCGCGCTAGTTGCCTTGTATAAGGGCCTCCCTGCTGGGTTGGTTGATCCAGGCGGCAGTCGGCAGGGCTGGCGGCTGGTCGGCGGTGGCGGAAGCGGGCGGGGTCGGCGGTGTAGGCGGCGTGCAGGGTCGGCGTTCGATGCGCTGGGAGCGTGGGGGCGGTGCCGTGGTGGACCGGGGGGTGTGCCGGCCGACGCCGCCTGTCATGAACTGTGCACACGCGAGATCGATGACCGCCGTGCAGGCGGGTGCATAAGATCGCGAGCAACAGTGGCCTTCTCCGTTCTACATCGTTGTCTCCCGTGAAATGAGAACTTGTAGGCCCTGGACCTGATTGCGTACACCCGTAGGGGCGGTTGTACAACGGCCAATTGATGTACGTTGGCGAGCGTGTCTTCCGATGCCCTGGCCGTGTCGGCCGCCCGCAAGCAGCTGGCGGAGGTCATCGACCGCGCCCGCGCCGATCACTCCCCCGTGTACCTGACCCGCCGTGGACGGCGGGTGGCGGCGGTTGTGGGCGCCGACGACCTCGACCGAGTCCTCGAGCTGGCTGAGGACATGTCCGACATCCTGTCGGCCGCCGCGGCGCGCGCGGAGATGCAGGAGACCCGCGAGGAACCGATCCCCTGGGAGCAGGTCAAGGCTGATCTCGGTCTGACGTGACCTACCGGGTCACGTTCGCGCCCGCCGCGGCGCGCCAGCTCCGCACGCTCGACCCTCCAGCCCGACGCCGCATCCAGGCCACGATCGAGCTGCTGGCCAACGACCCACGCCCGCCGGCTGCGACTCGGCTGGTGGGCGGGTCGGGCGAGTGGCGAGTGCGCACCGGCGACTACCGCGTGGTCTACGAGATCGAGGACGACCTTCTGCTGGTGCTCGTCCTCGCTCTCGGGCACCGGCGCGAGGTGTACCGGACGAGGTGAGTGACCGCAGGACGCGCGGCCCGCGATCCACACTGCCTGCACCGGGTCCGCGACCCGCTCCGCATCCCGGTAGGTCACGTGGAGGTCATGGACGGTCTCGAGTGACCACCGAAAAGCGCGAGTGACCATCAGTACCCCTGAAACCCCCTTCATGTACTCCAGTGAGGTCACGGCTACGTCATGCGGCGGTCACGCCCCCTGCAGCGACGGTCATTTCCGGGCTCGCCGTGCCGCCCACCTGAGCAACGGCAGGGAGCGGTGACGGTAATCTGTCGGGCTCAGTGCGACAGTGGGGATCGCGTGGGTTTCTACGGTGATCAGGTCGTGCCGCGGATCATGAACGTGGCCTGCGGCATGGCGACGAACGACAAGCTGCGGCGCCGCGTCTGTGCAGGGCTCAGGGGCGAAGTCATAGAGATCGGCTTCGGGTCGGGTCTCAACGTTCCCTTCTACCCACCGCAGGTGAGCCGGGTCGACGCTGTGGAGCCGGCCGACGTCGGGTGGAAACTGGCCGGCAGGCGCCTCGCCGCCACGACGATCC
>JACCWP010000219.1 GCA_013697585.1 Nocardioidaceae bacterium | reverse complement strand
GCCGCGACCCGCCGCTCGCGGATGCCGGACTCCGCCGCTGCCAGCGCGGACAGGGCGTCGCGCGGCGACCTCGGTACGCGGGCACCGCGACCGTTCGCCACGGGTTGCTGGGCGAAGGCCTCGACGTGCTGGGCGTGATGGGCGGCCAAGGGTCCGAGGTGCGACAGGCCGGGGTGCCGCCGGAAGGTGGCCTCGTAGGCCACCAGCAGGTCCGCCGCCGAACGCGCAGCGGCCGCCGCCAAGACCTCATCGGTGCTGGCCCGGACGTCGGTCGGCTCGGTGGCATCAGCCACCGCCGCGTGGTCGGCGGCCGACGCGCATCCGGCCAACCCCGCAGCTGCCGCGCCCGCTCCAGCCGCCAGCAGGAAGCGGCGCCGCGAGGGTGAGCGTGGCCACGCGGCCGGGGGTGGGTGGGCTGGCACGGAGCCCGACGCTACCGGCGATACAGTGCAGGCACGAGCGCCCGCAGGCGCCAAGACCTGCTCTGCGCCGGGAAGGACAACCACACAGCGAGGAGGCCGCGATGGCAGCCGCGACCACCGAGCGCCTCATCGGGTTGCTGGAGCCGGCGGTGTCCCCGCTGGGCCTCGACCTCGACGCCGTCGAGCTCATGAGCGCCGGTCGCCGCCGAGTCCTGCGGGTCGTGGTGGACCGCGCTGGTGGTGTCAGCCTCGACCAGATCGCCGACGCGACTCGCGCGGTGTCGGTGGCCCTCGACCGCTCGGACCCGCTGGGCGAGCAGCCGTACACCTTGGAGGTCACGTCCCGCGGAGTCGACCGCCCGCTCACGCTGCTCCGTCACTGGCAGCGCAACACCGGCCGACTCGTCGCCGCGCAGTTGGCCAACGGGTCGTCGGTGACCGGTCGAATCGCCGCCGTCGATGAGTCCGGGATCGACCTCGATGTCGATGGAATGGCCCGCCGGGTCCTCCATTGCGAGGTCGCGCAGGCGCACGTGCAGGTCGAGTTCACGCGGCGGGAGGGCTGATCGGCAATGGACATCGACATGACCATGCTGCGCGGCATGGTGTCGGAGAAGGACCTGCCCTTCGAGGTGGTCGTCGGGGCCATCGAGCAGGCGCTGCTGATGGCCTACCAGCGCGACGACGCCGCCGAAGAGCACGCCCGGGTCGAGATGGACCGCAAGACCGGGCACGTCGTCGTGCACGCCCGGGAGCTCGACGCTGACGGACAGCTGGTGCGCGAGTGGGACGTCACCCCGGGAGGCTTCGGCCGGATCGCCGCCACCACCGCCCGCCAGGTGATCCTCCAGCGACTGCGCGACGCCGAGGACGAGCAGCGCTTCGGCGAGTTCTCAGGGCGCGAGGGCGACCTCGTCTCCGGCGTGGTCCAACAGGCCCGCGACCCCGAAGACGTGATGGTCGACCTCGGCAAGATCGAGGCTCGGCTCCCCGGCGCCGAGCGGGTGGCCGGCGAACGCTACGCCCACGGTTCGCGGATCAAGTGCCTGGTGATCAGCGTCCGCAAGGGGATGCGTGGTCCGCAGGTGCTGCTGTCACGTACGCACCCGGGCCTGGTCAAGCGACTGTTCGCGCTCGAGGCCCCCGAGATCAACGACGGCAGCGTCGAGATCGCGGCCATCGCCCGCGAGGCTGGCCACCGCACCAAGCTGGCGGTGCGCTCGCACGTGCAGGGACTCTCGGCCAAGGGCGCCTGTATCGGCCCGATGGGCCAGCGAGTGCGCAACGTCATGCACGAGTTGCACGGCGAGAAGATTGACATCGTCGACTACTCCGACGACCCGGCCGAGTTCGTCGCGCACGCGCTATCGCCGGCCAGGGTGCACAGCGTCGAGGTCGTCGACGCCACGACTCGCTCCGCACGCGTGGTCGTCCCCGACTACCAGCTGTCCTTGGCGATCGGCAAAGAGGGTCAGAACGCGCGCCTCGCCGCGCGGCTCACCGGCTGGCGGATCGACATCCGCTCCGACACCGCCCCGCCTGCGCTGGACGGGATTGCCTAGCCCGCACTCAGCCCGAGTGCGCGTTCGCTGACCCGCGGGGGCCTCCGCTAGGCTGAGCGAGATGTCTCGCGCGCTTCGGCTGCACGGTCGGCAGCTCAGAGGCCATGGCCGGTCGACACCGGTACGTACCTGTGTGGGTTGCAGGCGGCGGGCGAGCATCACCGATCTTGTCCGGGTCGTGGCGCTCGGGTACCCCACCGCGCAGGTGGTGGTGCCCGATCTCCGCGGAGGCGCTCCCGGTCGAGGGGCGCATCTGCACCCCGACGCCGGATGCCTTGATCTCGCCGAACGACGACGGGCGTTCGGCCGGGCCCTCCGCGTGGAGGGGCCGGTCGACACCGACCTCGTGCGGCGTCTGGTCCAGGCGAGGTCGGGCACAGCGCACGAACCGCGCCACGACGGCCATCCGACGAGCACCTGACCCAGAGAAGCGGAGCACGCGCTCATGAGAACTCGATGAAGTCCTCGAGATGATCATGCACGTCTGACAAGCGGTCCCCGCCCAACGGCTCGGACCAGAGGGAGAGCAGTGGCAAAGGTCCGAGTTCACGAGCTCGCAAAGGAGCTCGGTGTCACCAGCAAGGTCGTCCTCGAGACCTTGAAGGAAATGGGCGAGTTCGTGAAGTCCGCGTCCTCCACCGTCGAGGCCCCCGTCGAGCGGCGGCTCAAGGAAGATCATGGCGACGCGTTGCGCGCCAAGGCCTCGGCGAGGAAGCCGGCCAAGAAGGCCGCACCGGCAACCACCCAGGAGCCAACGCAGGAGCCCGCTCCCTCGGCCCCGGCTGCCGAGGTGCCGGTCGTGGCCGAGGTGTCACCGCCTGCCGCGAAGACACCGCCCCCCGAGGCGCCGCCTAGCGAGATCTCTCCCGAGACCGACGTGCAGACCTCGCCGGGGCAACCGGTCGCCGACGCGGCGACCAGCGACAGCGCTGCCGCGGGTCCCGGCGAGGCGCCCGGCCAGTCGCCGGCAGCAC
>JACCWP010000217.1 GCA_013697585.1 Nocardioidaceae bacterium | reverse complement strand
AGCCCGTGCAGGCGGGCGCAGGCGTCGTGCTGCACGCCAAGCCCGGCGACACCGTGCGCGCCGGTCAACCGCTGCTCACCCTGCACACCGACACCCCCGACCGCTTCGACCGCGCCGAGGATGCCCTGGCGGGGTCGTGGTCCGTCGGCGCCAGCGCGCCCGACCGGACTGACCCGGTCCTGGAACGCGTCGGCGGCTGACGGCCGGCGCGCCCCCGCGAAACGATCCGACCTGCTGCGGGTCCTTGGCAGGCGTGCCGTCGGATCGTTCGCGCGGGGGCGGTCGTGCGCCGTGGGTCAGCCGAGCAGGTTGAGGATGCGGTTGAGCAGGTTCGCCAGCTTCAGCCGCTCCAGCAGGTTGAGGTCGGTGCCGTCGAGCAGACCAGCGACGGCGCACAGCAGGTTGCCGAGCAGGTTGCCCGCGCCCGGCACGGCGACGATGTCGAGCACGACCCGGTTCAGGTGGACCTCGAGGCCGAGCAGGTTGAGGTCCAGCGGGCCGAGCACCAGGTTGAGGATGTCGCACTCGGCGCGGGCGGCCGATGCGGTTGCGGCCTTGACCGGGATTCGGATCTCCCGGCTTGTCTTCTGCTGGGTCCCGTCGTCGTTCTTGAGGACCGCACGCAAGGTCCCCTCGGCGTACACCTCGCCCTTCTTGTTGAAGAAGCGGTCGGGTGTGAAGGTGCCACGGACAACGCCTTCTGGGTAAGTGCCGCGTACCTTCGAGGTTAACTCACCGGCTGCCCGGGAGTCTGCGGACGCGGCGGCATCGGTCGCCGCGCTGGCGGGTGCGGAGGCGGTCGCAGGCGGTGGTACGAGCGCGGCAGTGAGCGCGGCGGCGGACACTGCCGCCACGGCGCCGGCGAGGATGGGGGGCATGCGCATCAGATGGACTCCCTCTCAAGGTTTGGTGGCACGCCGAAGGATGGCGCGCCGTGAGTCAGGCCTAACAGGATGTGACCGAAGACGCAATTTGGGTGCGACGTGCGGTCAGGGGTGCACGGCCAGCAGGACGACGGTGTCGGCGACGCAGGCGGGCGTGGGGCACACGCCGGAGGCGGAGGCGGTGTCCTCGGTCTCCAGCGTCCAGCGGACGACTACGCGCACGCCACCGGCAGTCCGTGCCGCGTCGACGATCTCGCCCCAGACACGGATTCGCGCCCCTACGGGCAGCGGCGGACCGAGCCGGACCTTGTCGGCGCCGTAGTTGACCCTGGCCGCGCAGCCCTCGTACGTGACCACGCCGGCCGCCAGGGTCGGGATCAGCGCCAGCGCGAGGTAGCCGGGCACGCCGCGCACCCACTGGCGGTCGCCGGTCGCGTCGACGAACGCATCGACCCGCTGCTGGTCCACCTCGAGCCACTCGCCCGGTCCCAAGCGCTCGCCGACGGCTGCGAGCACGTCGCCCGGAGCGGCAAAGACGCGCACCGGGTCAGTCCTTGTTGCGCAGTGCCGGCTCGAGATAGATCACGCGCGCAACGGGCTCGGCCGCCCGCACGCGCTGCTCGGCCGCGTTGATCGCGAGAGCGACGTCGGCGGCCGAGCCGGTGCCGTCGATCTCGATCTTGGCCGCGACCAGCAGCTCGTCAGGGCCGAGGTGCTGGGTGCGCATGTGGATCACCGACGAGACGCCCTCGCCGACCAGTGCGCGCTCGATCCTGGACACCGCGTCTGGCGTGGCACCCTCGCCCAGCAGCAACGACCGCATCTCGATGGCGAGGACGACCGCGATCAGCACCAGGAGCACGCCGATCATCGCCGTGCCGAGGGCATCCCATCGCCCGTCCTGGGTCGCCAGCGTCATCGATACGCCGAACAGCGCGAAGATCAGCCCGAGCAGGGCACCGATGTCTTCCAGCAGCACGACCGGCAGCTCGGGCGCCTTGGCACTGCGTACGAAGCGCACCCACGACTGCCCACCGCGCTCGCGATTGGACTCGACCACGGCGGTGCGCAGCGAGAACGACTCCAACCCGATCGCGACCACCAGCACCACCACGGGGACCCACTGCCACGTGTCGATCGGCTCCGGGTGCTGCCACTTGTGGTACGCCTCGTACAGCGCGAACATGCCACCGAGGTTGAAGAGCACGATCGAGACGATGAAGGCGTACAGATACCGCTCCCGGCCGTAGCCGAACGGGTGCAACGGCGTCGCGTCGCGCTGTGACCGCTTGCCGCCCACCAGCAGCAGCAGCTGGTTGCCCGCGTCGGCCAGCGAGTGGATCGACTCGGCGAGCATCGACGACGAGCTGGTGAGCACGAACGCGACGAACTTGGTGACCGCGATGCCGAAGTTGGCCACCAGGGCGGCGACGATCGCGCGGGTGCCTCCCTCGGTCGCCACCGGGGCACCCTAGCGGCGAATGCGGCTCGGTCGCGACGAGGCGAGGCAGGCTCGCATCCAGGGGGCCCCGGTTCGCCAGCAGGACAAGCTGTTCGGGGTTGGTGGCATTGAGCTCGACCAGCTCAGCGCGCCAGTCGCCGACGAGATCCAGCCCGACGAGGTCGGTGGTGTTGCCACCGGCGGGCAGCGTCGCGGAGCGCGTCAACGTGCCGGCGGTGTTGGAGAGCAGCGCAACCTCGTTCGGGCCGGCACTGGCAGGCGACGGCGGGGCACCGTGGTCGAGGCGGGCTCAGACCCCCATCGGGTGCCAGACGGTCTTGATCTCCATGGTCCAGCCCAGTCGATCCG
This sequence comes from Nocardioidaceae bacterium, assembly GCA_013697585.1. Lineage (GTDB taxonomy): Bacteria > Actinomycetota > Actinomycetes > Propionibacteriales > Nocardioidaceae > JACCWP01. The sequence goes on along the minus strand of JACCWP010000217.1, from coordinate 17,279 downwards.
TACCTGGGCCGTCGGTCCAGTCGGCGGTCTTAGCGCCTGCCGGGCGGCGGACCCGTTTGAGGGTTCCGGCCGCGTCGGCCTCCAGGTCGCCGGCGAGGTCGGCGTCGCCCACGCCCGTCAGGTCGATCGCGTTGACGTCGGCGTGCGTCGCCAGCCACGGCGCGACCTCGGCCGCCCGTCCGGTAAGCATGTTGACGACCCCGCCGGGCAGGTCCGAGGTGGCCAGCACCTCGGCGAGCGTGATCGCCGGCAGCGGGGCGGTCTCGCTGGCCAGCACGACCACGGTGCTGCCGGTGGCCACGACGGGCGCTGCCACGCTGACCAGCCCGAGCAGTGACGAGTCCTGCGGCGCCACCACCGCCACGACCCCCGTGGGCTCGGGAGTGGAGAGGTTGAAGTACGGGCCTGCGACCGGGTTGGCGTTGCCCAGCACCTGAGCGACCTTGTCGGTCCACCCGGCGTACCAGACCCAGCGGTCGATGCTCGCGTCGACGACCGCCTCGGCCTTGCGCGTCGACAGTCCCTCGCCACGCGACACCTCAGCGACGAACTGCCCGCGCCGCCCCTCCAGCAGCTCGGCCACGCGGTAGAGCACCTGGCCGCGGTTGTAGCCCGTGCGTCCCGCCCAGCCGGGCTGGGCGTTGCGAGCAGCCACCACGGCGTCGCGCGCGTCCTTGCGGGACGCGAGCGCCGCGTTGGCCCAGAAGCGTCCCTTCGCGTCGTTGACGACGTACGACCGCCCCGATTCGCTGCGCGGGAATGCGCCACCGATGAAGAGCTTGTACGTCTTGCGCACGTCGAGCCGCTCGCTCATGCGAGGTACCCCGCCAGCCCCTGCCGGCCGCCCTCGCGCCCATAGCCGGACTCGCGGTATCCCCCGAACGGACTGGCCGGGTCGAACTGGTTGAACGTGTTGGCCCAGACCACTCCGGCCCGCAACCGCTCGGCCATCCAGAGGATCCGTGAACCCTTCTCGGTCCAGACACCCGCCGACAGCCCGTACGGCGTGTTGTTGGCCTTGGCGACGGCCTCGTGCGGCGTTCGGAACGTCAGCACCGACAGCACCGGACCGAAGATCTCCTCGCGGGCGATCCGATGCGCCTGGCTGACGCCGGTGAACAGCGTCGGGGCGAACCAGTAGCCGTGCGCGGGCAGCTCGCACGGCGCCGACCACCGTTCGGCGCCCTCGGCGTCGCCCACGTCGGTGAGGGCGCGGATGCGTGCGAGCTGCTCGGCCGAGTTGATCGCGCCCACGTCGGTGTTCTTGTCCAGCGGGTCGCCGACCCGCAGCGTGGCCATCCGCCGCTTCAGCCGCTCGAGCACCTCGTCGTGCACGTTCTCCTGCACCAGCAGCCGGGACCCGGCGCAGCACACGTGGCCCTGGTTGAAGAAGATGCCGTTGACGATGCCCTCGACCGCCTGGTCGAGCGGTGCGTCGTCGAACACGACGTTGGCGGCCTTGCCGCCCAGCTCGAGGGTGACCCGCTTGGTCGAACCCGCGACCGCGCGGGCGATCTGGCGTCCCACCGGCGTCGACCCGGTGAACGCCACCTTGTCAACGTCGGGGTGCTCGACCAGCGCCTGCCCGGTCGCGCCGGCGCCGGTCACGATGTTGACCACCCCGGGCGGCAGGTCGGCCTGCCGGCAGACGTCAGCGAACAGCAGGGCGGTCAGGGGCGTGGTCTCGGCGGGCTTGAGCACCACGGTGTTGCCGCACGCCAGCGCTGGGGCGATCTTCCAGGCCAGCATCATCAGCGGGAAGTTCCACGGGATCACCTGGCCGGCGACGCCGAGCGGTCGCGGGTCGGCCCCCAGACCTGCATGCTCGAGCTTGTCGGCCCACCCGGCGTAGTAGAAGAACCACGCGGCGACCAGGGGCAGGTCGGAGTCTCGGCTCTCGCGGATCGGCTTGCCGTTGTCGAGGGTCTCGGCGACCGCGAGCTCACGCGAGCGCTCTTGCACGATCCGCGCAATCCGGAACAGGTATTTGGCCCGCTCGCGACCCGGCATCGGGCCCCACACCTTGGTGTAAGCGCGGCGGGCGGCCGTCACTGCACGGTCGACGTCGGCCGGGCCGGCCTCGCCCACCTCGGCGAGCACCTCCTCGGTGGCCGGGTTGACCGTCTTGAAGCTGCGCGCGTCGGCGGGGTCGGCGAACTTCCCGTCAATGAACAGCCCGTACGACGAGCGCAGGTCGACGACCGACCTTGATTCCGGCGCAGGTGCGTAGTCGAAGCTCATCGGCCCAGTCATCAGCATCGCCTCAGTCGAGCGTGACGTAGTCAGGTCCGGAGTAGTGACCGGTCGCCATCCGCTGCCGTTGCAGCAGCAGGTCGTTCAGCAGGCTGGACGCGCCGAACCGGAACCAGTCCGGGTCGAGCCAGTCGTTCCCGGCGACCTCGCCCGTCATGACCAGGTAGCGGATCGCGTCCTTGCTCGACCTGATGCCCCCGGCCGCCTTGACGCCGACCTGGCGCCCGGTGGCGGCGCGGAAGTCACGGACGGCCTCGAGCATGACCAGCGTGACCGGCATCGTCGCCGCGGGTTGCACCTTGCCCGTCGACGTCTTGACGAAGTCGGCGCCGGCGAGCATCGCCAGCCATGCGGCGCGGCGTACGTTGTCGTAGGTGACCAGCTCGCCGGTCTCGAGGATCACCTTGAGATGTGCTCGCCCGCACGCCTGCTTGACGGCCACGATCTCGTCGAGCACTGCCATCGCCCGGCCCGACAGGAACGCCCCGCGGTCGATCACCATGTCGATCTCGTCGGCACCGGCCTCGACGGCGTCGGCCGTGTCACGCAGCTTGACGACGAGCGACGACCTGCCCGCGGGGAAGGCGGTCGCGACGCTCGCTACGTGCAGCGAGGCGGCACCGAGAGCCTGCCGCGCCAGCCCGACCCGGTCGGGATAGACGCAGACCGCAGCCACCGAAGGGCAACCGGGGTCGAGCGGGTCGGGACGCAGCGCCTTGGCGACCAGCGTGCGCACCTTGCCCTCGGTGTCGGTGCCCTCCAGCGTGGTCAGGTCGATCATGCGGATCGCCAGGTCGATCGCCGTCGCCTTGGCGGTGGTCTTGATCGAGCGGGTGGCCAGCGTCGCCGCCCTCGCCTCCGCACCGACCTGGTCCACCCCGGGCAGCCCGGCCAGGAAGCGCCGCAGCGACGCCTCCGAGGCGGCCACCTCGGCGAGCCCGCGGGAGGGCGTGGCCGAGGCGCCGGTGGGCACGGACGTCGTCGTCACCTCGGCAGTGTAGGGATCGCGTCCGGGTGCGGAACAATGTGGCGATGGCAGCCCGCACGGACGACGACGCCGCCGAGCGCTTCGGGACCGGTGCGGGACTCGGCTGGGCTGGCACGGTCGGGCTGGGCGTGCTGGCGGTGGTCCGGGCACTGGAGGATCCGTCGCTCGGGACGGCCGTGGGCGCCCTCGGGCTTGCGTGGGGTGCGCTGGTGCTCTATCTCGGCCTGGTGCGACCCCAGGTGGTGGCCTACCCCGATCACCTGCTGCTGCGTGGCTCCTTTCGCGACAGCGAGCTGCCGTGGCACCTGATCGACGGCGTCGCGGTGCGCCAGAGCCTGCGCGTACACACCGATGGCCGGGTGCTGCAGAGCGCGGCGGTGTCGGGCGGGCTGCGCTCGGGGCGCCGAGCGGTCGGTCGCGACGCTCTGGGTCTGCAGGACAGGGTTCAGGGCCTCGTCCCGGGTGGTGTCGAGGCGGGCAGGAGGGTGCACCCGGCCGTGGACGTCGAGACGCGACTGCGCGACCTTGCGTCGGCCCGGTCCGACGCGTCACAGCACCGTTCAGGGGTGACCCAGCGGTGGGCGGTCGTCGAGACGGTGGTCTTTGCGGCGCTCACCGCGGCGGCGACGACGCTCGTCGTCGTCTGGGCCGGCACCTAGCCGAGACCTAGCGCGGCCGACACGTCCGCGGTGACGGCGTCCAGCCGGCCGGCAGCCGCGACGCGGGCGGCCCCGACGGCCACCTCGTTCGAGAGCGCTCGCCCGTCGGACTCCACGGCGACCACGAGCTCGAGATAGCACTTCAGCTTGGGCTCGGTTCCGGACGGGCGCACGACCACCCGGCCGCCTCCGGCCAGGTGCAGCCGCAGGCCGTCCGTCGGCGGCAGTCCGGTGGTCCCCACCGACCCGGCGGCCAGATCGTCCATCCGCTCGACTGCGAGTCCACCCAGCGCCGTGGGCGGGCCTGAGCGCAGCCTGGCCATGGCCCCGGCGATCAGCGACACGTCGTCGACGCGTACGGACAGCTGCGCGGTGGCGTGCAGCCCGAACTCGGTCGCCAGCTCGTCCAGCCGGTCGAGCAGCGACCTGCCGTCGGCGCTCAGCCTGGCCGCGACGTCGCAGAGGAGCAGCAGCGCCGAGATGCCGTCCTTGTCGCGCACCAGGTCCGGCGCGACGCAGTAGCCGAGCGCCTCCTCGTAGGCGTAGTCCAGACCGCCAGGGCGGGTGAGCCACTTGAAGCCGGTGAGCGTCTCGGCGTAGTGGGCGCCGCGTGCCGGCGCCAGCGCGGCGAGCAGCGACGCGGACACGATCGTCGTGGCGTACGTGCCCATGCGGTCGCGGGCGAGCAGGGCGTCGGCCAGCAGCACGCCCACCTCGTCGCCGCTGAGCATGCGCCACCCCTGCGCCTGACCGGGAGCCCGGCCCGCAGCGGGCACCGCGACCGCGCACCGGTCGGCGTCGGGATCGTTGGCGACGACGACGTCGGCGTCGACGCGCGCGGCCAGCGCGAGTGCAAGGTCCATCGCGCCAGGCTCCTCGGGGTTGGGGAAGGCGACGGTCGGGAAGTCGGGGTCGGGCGCCTGCTGCTCCGCGACGAGGTGCACGTTGGTGAAGCCGGCGCCGGCGAGCACCTCGGAAACAACCGCGGAACCCACCCCGTGCAAGGCGGTGTGCACGATCGTCAGAGCGCGCGGGCCAGGCGGGACCGTCTCGCAGACGGCAGCGACATACTCAGCCCGCACCTCGTCCTCCAGCGGCTGGTACGCCCCGCGAGGCAGCCGGTCAACTGGACCGACGTCGGCAATGGCGGCGGCGATCTGGGTGTCGGCGGGCGGCACGATCTGGCACCCGTCGCCGAGATAGACCTTGTACCCGTTGTCCTGCGGCGGATTGTGGGAAGCGGTCACCATCACGCCGGCGGCGCAGCCGAGCCGACGAATCGCGAACGCCAGCACGGGTGTCGGCAGCGGCTCCGGCAGCAGCAGGGCGACACAGCCGGCGCCCGCGATGATCTGCGCGGTGTCCCGGGCGAACACGTCGGAGTTGTGTCGGGCGTCGAACCCGACCACCACCCGGGGCCTGCTGCCGGTCGTGGCCCGCACCAGCAGGTGTGCCGCCAACCCGGCGGCGGCCTGGGCGACGACGACCCGGTTCATCCGGTTGGGTCCGGCGCCGAGTGCGCCGCGCAGACCCGCCGTACCGAACTCGAGCCTGCCTGCGAACCGGTTCGCGAGGTCGGCGGCCGCGCCCTCGTCGGAGGCGGGGGCTGCGAGCAGCGACTCCAGCTCGGCGCGGGTCTGCGGGTCAGGGTCCTGAGCGATCCAGTCGCGGGCGCGGGGCCGCAGGTCGCCGGCCACCGGGCCGATCATTGGCGGGTCACAGCCGCGGCAGCAGCCGGCCGAGCAGTCCGCCCATCCGGTGCGCCGACGCCTGCCCGGTGGCCAGCACCTCGTCGTGGTCCAGGGGCCGGTCGTCGACACCGGCGGCATGATTCGTGACCAGTGACAGGCCGAGCACCTCGGCTCCCATCTCGCGGGACGCGATGGCTTCCAGCGCCGTGGACATCCCGACCAGGGTGCCGCCCATCGCCCGCACCATCGCGATCTCGGCCGGCGTCTCGTAGTGCGGCCCGGGGAACTGCACGTAGACACCCTCGACCAGGTCGGGCTCGACCTCGTGGGCCACCTCGCGCAGCCGGCGGGAGTAGAGATCGGTGAGGTCGACGAACCGTGGCCCGGCCAGCGGTGACGTCGCGGTCAGGTTGATGTGGTCGCTGATCAGCACTGCGGTGCCGGGCGACCACGCCGGGTCGAGCCCACCGCAGCCGTTGGTGAGCACGATCGTCTCGCACCCGGCGGCCACGGCTGTCCTTACGCCGTGCACCACCGGCTCGACGCCGTGCCCCTCGTACAGGTGCGTACGCCCGACAAAGACCAGCGCCCGCCGGCCGCTGCCCCCAGTGCCGCCGATCTCGACCGATCGCACCCGACCGGCGTGGCCCTCGACGCCCGGCGCCGCGAATCCCGGCAGGTCGGTGGTCGCCAGCTCGGCGACGGTGCGCCCCAGAGCGTCGACGGCCGGCAGCCAGCCGGATCCCAGCACCAGCCCCACCTGGTGCTTGTCGGCGCCGGTGAGCCGAGCGAGCCGGGCGGCGGCCTCGGTCGCTCGAGCGTACGGAGGGGAGTGGGTCACGGCGGGGAGCCTAAGGGGTGTGCTAGTGACCGATCGAGCGGCAGGGGCGGGCGCGCAGGTCGGCTACGTAGTCGTCGGGGGCGCCGGCTGCCTCGGCGGCGTCGGCGAGCACGCCGAGGTGGCTGGCCGAGGGCAACCCGCCCTCGTAGTCGTCGAGCACATAGAGCCAGGCACTGTCCTGACCAGCGAGCGTGTGCACGCGCACCCGGGTCTTGCGAAACAGCTCGATGTCGACACCCTCCCAGGCGTCCAGCGTGGCAGCGTCCTCGTCGGTGACGTCGTAGATCGCCACGAACACCTGGCTTCCGCAGGCCTCCACGACCGTGCCGAGCGCGCCGTCCCAGCCCCGCTCCTCACCGCCGAACGTGAGGCGCCAGCCGTCCAGCCACCCGGTTTCGCGCAGCGGCGAATGTGGGCATCGCTCGCCCATCCGGGCGGGGTCCAGGTTGGAGCCGTAGGCGGCGTACAGCACGGGTGGTGAGCCTATCGGTGATGATGGACCGCGTGGCGCGGGTGGCGATCGTGGGTGGTGGACCCGGTGGCTACGAGGCCGCGCTGGTCGCGGCGCAGCTTGGCGCCGAGGCGGTCGTCGTCGAAAGCGACGGGTTGGGCGGCTCCACGGTGCTGACCGACTGCGTACCCAGCAAGACGCTGATCGCTACCGCCGAGCTGATGACCGCGGTCGAGGGTGCGGCGGAGCTCGGTGTTGAGCTGGGTCGTGCTGGCGCAGCGGGCGAGCGCGCCCGGGTGGACCTCGGCCGAGTCAACACCCGGGTCAAGGACCTTGCGCGGGCTCAGTCGGCCGACATCGGCGAGCGTCTGGGCCGTGAACGCGTCCGGGTCGTGCGCGGCACCGGCCGACTCGACGGCCCGCAGGCAGTCGTTGTCGACACCGCCGTCGGCGAGGAGCGCCTCGAGGCAGACGTCCTGCTGGTCGCCACCGGTGCCCACCCCCGGGTCCTCGAGTCCGCCCAGCCCGATGGCGAGAGAATCCTCACCTGGCAGCAGGTCTATGACCTGGGCGAGCTGCCCGAGCGGCTTGTAGTCGTGGGCTCGGGGGTCACCGGTGCCGAGTTCGCGGGGGCCTACCACGCGCTCGGTAGCGACGTGGTCCTCGTGTCCAGCCGCGACCGGGTCCTGCCCGGCGAGGACGCCGACGCCGCCCGGGTGATCGAGGACGTGGCCCGCCGACGTGGCATGAGCGTACTGCCGCGCGCCCGGATGGAGTCGGTCGAGCGAGTCGGCGACCGCGTCCGCGTGCGGCTCGTCGGCGGCGCCACGGTGCACGGTTCGCACTGCCTGCTCGCGCTCGGTTCGGTGCCCAACACCGCGGACGTCGGTCTCGCCGAGGCGGGGGTGCGGCTCGACGGTCGTGGGTTTGTCGAGGTCGACCGGGTGTCGCGTACGTCGGCGCGCGGGGTCTATGCCGCCGGCGACTGCACCGGGGTGCTGATGCTCGCATCGGTGGCCGCGATGCAGGGCCGGATCGCCATGTGGCACGCGCTCGGTGACGCGGTCCAGCCACTCGACCTGGCCGAGGTGTCGTCCAACGTGTTCACCGCCCCCGAGATCGCCACCGTCGGGTGGACCCAGCGCGCCGTCGACGACGGCGAGGTCGTCGCGTCGGTCGCCTGCTTGCCGCTCGACGGCAACGCCCGGGCCAAGATGCAGGGCGTCAGCGACGGGTTCGTCAAGCTGTTCTGCAGACCCGGCACTGGCACGGTCGAGGGCGGAGTCGTCGTGGCGCCCGCTGCCAGCGAGCTCATCCACGCGGTGTCGATCGCGGTCGCCTGCCGACTCACCGTCGACCAGGTGGCGCACGCGTTCACGGTCTATCCGTCCATGACCGGGTCTATTGCCGAGGCGGCGCGGCGGTTGCACCGAGCCTGAATCCCGCGCGCTGAAATCACGCCATTGTAATTCAAGCTCGGCGACGGGTTTCTCGTCACAAGCGGTTGGCAAGCGCAAGCGTACTGTGTTCATAATCGCACCCTCAGTCACAGAAGTTATATGCAGTCCCAGTGGTTACCAGGGCGTGAGGACAGACATGGTGTACGGGGTTCGAGGTCGGTTCGCGCGCGGCTGCACCATCGCGACGGCGAGCGGCGTCGTTCTCCTGCTGCTGGTCGGACTCGACGTGGCGGCGGGTGCCAGCACCTCCGCCTCGGCAGCACCGATGCCGCCGGCCCCGCGAGTGTCGACGGCCCCGACCCCGACCGTCGACACACTCGACGTCCCGATCGCTCCGGCCGCCGCGCGTGCCACGGGCACGGCAGCCGAGCTCGCCCCGACCCGCGTCGCGCCGTTTGGGCTGACGGGAGTCACCTGGGACGCCGGGACCGCCCCGGAGGGCACCCGGCTTGACGTGCGGCTGCACGACGGCACGGGCTGGGGCGGCTGGGAGGCGCTGCACTGGGAGCCGTCGGAGGGGCCGGATGCCGGCGAGGACTCGTCCGTCCGGGAGGGCACGGGACCGCTGTGGGTCGGCAGAGCCGACGGGCTCGCGGTGCGGGTGCGGACGCCCAGCGGCACTGCACCGACAGGTCTCGAGGTCGTCACCGTCGACCCGGGCGCCGAGCCGGCCGCGCGGGGCGGCGTGGCCGGACCGCGACCGCACAGTGGCAGCCCGATCAGTGGTCCGGTGGACTTCCCGAACCGCCCGCGGATCATCACCCGCAAGCAGTGGGGCGCCGACCCCGCGCTGACCGAGTCGTGCTCGTCGCCGCGCTACGGGCTCACCGCCAAGATGGTCTTCGTCCACCACACCGTCAACTCCAACGACTACTCGCCGCGTGAGTCGCCGGGAATCGTGCGAGCGATCTACGCCTACCACACGCAGGGCCAGAACTGGTGCGACATCGGTTACAACGCATTGGTCGACCGTTTCGGCAACATCTATGAAGGGCGCCGCGGCGGTATCCGCCTACCGGTCCGGGGCGCGCACTCCGGTGACTACAACACCGCGACCGTGGGCGTGTCCCTGATCGGCAACTTCGAGAACCGCAAACCCACGGCGCGGATGCGGCACGCGCTGGTGCGCTTCGTCGGCTGGCGACTCGGCACCAGCTACAAGCCCGTACGCGGCAAGGTCTGGGTCAACGGATCGTCGTTCGGCCGGATCTCCGGACACCGAGACGCCATGGCGACGGCCTGCCCAGGCCGCTTCGTCTATGCGCTGCTGCCCAAGATCCGCAAGCGGGTGGCCCACTACCTCTCGAGGTACGACTCCCCGCTGGCGGCTCGGGCCGACGCGTTGGGCAACCGGGTGACCGGGTTGGTGTGGAAGGGCGAGCAGGTCGAGTCGGGCGGGTACAAGACGGTGTTCGGCAAGGGCCGCATGTACGGCAAGCCCGGCCTCGGCGCGCATCTGCTCAAGGCCAAGGCGCTGAAGCGCTACCTCGGCAGCGGCGGCGTCCGCGGCCCGCTCGGGTGGCCCAAGACCGACGTGCGCAGCGCGCCGATCGACGGCGTTCGGGTCATGATCGCGCAGCGAGGCCGGCTCTACGTGCGCCACAAGATCGCCAAGGTCGTGCACGGGCCCATCTACCAGCGCTACCAGAGGCAGAGCCTTGCGTCCGGCCGGCTCGGGGTGCCGGTGACCAACGTGCGGGGCACCGACCGTGGCCAACGGGTCAGGTTCCAGCATGGCCGGATCTCCTGGAACGCCAAGACCAAGACGACCAAGGTGCGATTCGAGTGACGGCGTCGACTGCCTGCGCGCGGCTGGTGGCTGCCCTGGCCGCGTCGGGCGTCGCCGCCACAGTGCTGAGCGCGGCGCCGCCGGCGCAAGCGCAGACCTACTGGGTACCAGCGTCGGGCAAGGTCACCGTCCACGGGCACGGCTTCGGGCACGGTCACGGCATGAGCCAGTACGGCGCGCAGGGCGCCGGGCGGGCAGGCAAGTCGTACCGGCAGATCCTCGGGTTCTACTACCCGCACACCCGGCTCGGTCGTGCCAAGGGTCCGCTGCGGGTCCTGCTCACCGCGGACCACTCCTCCGACGTGGTGGTCAAGCCGGCGAAGCGGCTCACCGTGCGAGACCGAGCCGACGGCAGGTCGTGGCGGCTGCCGACCGGCCGGCTCGACGCGCGCGGCTGGAAGATCGCACTCGTCAAGGGCAACGCCAAGAAGTCGGCCGTGCAGTATCGCGACCGCCGGGGTTGGCACCGCTGGAACCTGCCCGGCAAGCGCACCGTGCTGCGCGGCGACGGCCAGCTCAGCGCCAAGGGTCCGCTGCGACTGGTGCGGCCCGGCGGCTCCACCAGGCGCTACCGCGGAGTCCTGCGCTCTGCCTCGCCTTTCGGTGCGTCCAAGGTCCGCGACACAGTCAACGTGGTGTCGTTGGACCAGTACGTCCGCGGTGTGCTGCCGGCCGAGATGCCGACGTCGTGGACGCTGGCGGCGTTGCGCGCCCAGGCCGTCGCGGCGCGCACGTACGCGAGCTGGTCGCGGCGCGCCGCCGGCAACCGCTACTGGCACGTCTGCGACACCACCGCCTGCCAGGTCTATGGCGGGCGCCAAGCCGAGGCCGCGCGGGGCAACCGAGCCGTGTCCGACACCCGGGGTCGCATCCTGCGGGCGGACGGTGCGCCGGCGTTCACCCAGTTCTCGGCGTCGTCGGGTGGCTGGACCAGCAGAGGAGGCCGACGCTACCTGCCGGCCAAGAAGGATCGATGGGACGACTGGTCGGGCAACGCCTACCACGACTGGCGACGCCAGGTCGGCGTCGGCTTCTTCGAGCAGCGCTACCCCGAGCTCGGGGCACTCCGGTCGATCAAGGTGACCCGCCGCGACGGGCACGGCCAGTGGGGAGGTCGGGCGCTGCAGGTCGAGCTCGGCGGCAGCAAGCACTCGGTCCGCCTCACCGGCGACGACCTGCGCTGGGCTCTCGGTCTGCCCTCCACCTGGTTCGCGCCGCGGCTGACCCCGATCCAGCGGCTCTGGGAGCGGCTGGGCGGGCCGAAGTCCGCCTGGGGCCGCGCGACAGCCCGGGAGCACCCGGTGGCGAACAAGGCGGGCCTCAAGGGGGTCGCGCAACGGTTCCAGCACGGCCGCATGTATTGCTCGCCCCGCACCAAGGCGCACGCCCTGCGTGGCCGGATCCTCGAGGCGTACGGCAAGCGTCACCACGTCGCGGGCGCGCTGGGCTACCCGACCACCAACATCTTCCGGGTCGAGAAGGGCCGGCGGGCGAAGTTCCAGCACGGCAGCATCACCTGGCTGCGCAGGAGCAAGACCGTCGACGTGCACATCCGCCGCTAGTCAGCGGCCCGCAGCGGGTGTGCCGTGCCCCCGCTCCACCGGCTCCGTCCAACGCCTCCGCCACAACGCGCCTGCCCGCACCCTAGAACCCGAACCGCTGATGGGCGAGTCCCAGCCCTTGCTCGACGTCACCCAGCTCGAGGCCCCCGCGTCGTACGACCTCGTCACCGCCTTCGACGCGATCCACGACCACCGTGATCAAGCAGGTCGAGACCGACCCCTTCAACGCCTGCTACGTGGCCACACGAGGCTGATCCCGCTCACGTCGGCAAGCTCCTGGACGCCAACCAGGACTCCTGCGTGGGCGAGCCGCGGTGGGTTCAGCTTCAAGGAGCGGCTACCCGCACCAGGCGTCCGGGTGCGAAGCCATCGCCGGGACCTCAGGGGCCGATCACGCAGACCAGGTCGCCGCCCTCGGCCCGCTGGCTGCCCGTGATCACCAGTCGCTCGACGGTGCCGGCGATGGGCGCGGTGATCGACGCCTCCATCTTCATGGCCTCCACGCTGGCCACCGCCTGCCCTGCCTCGACGCTGTCACCCTCGCCGACGACCGGCGTGACCACACCGTCATAGGGAACCGAGACGTGTCCGCGTTCGTCGAGGTCGGCCTTCTCGGCCGCCTCGACGTCGCCGGCCACCGAGTGGTCACGCACCTGTACGGGTCGCAGCTGCCCGTTGATCGTGCACATCACCGAGCGCAGACCGCGCGGGTCGGCGTCACTGACGGCCTCGATGCCCAGGATGAGCGTCTTGCCCGCCTCGATCTCGACGGCCGTCTCGATCTCGGGGTCGAGACCATAGAAGAAGGCCCGGCTCGGCAGCACTGACAGGTCGCTGTAGGTCTCGCGGGCCTGCTCGTACTCCTCGGTGGGGCCTGGGAACAGCAGCCGGTTGAGCGCGGCCCTGCGCTGCGGTGATTCGCCTTCGAGCGCCGCGCGGTCGTCGTCGCCGAGGGGTTCGACCTCGCGCAACGCGGATCGACCTTTCAGCGCGCGGGTGCGAAACGGTTCCGGCCACCCGCCGGGCGGCTCGCCCAGCTCGCCGGACAAGAAGCCGAGCACCGAGTCAGGTACGTCGTACTTCTCAGGCTCCGCGACGAACTCGGCGGGGTCGGCGTCAACGGCCACCAGGTGGAGTGCCAGGTCACCCACCACCTTGCTCGACGGCGTGACCTTCACGATGTTGCCGAGGATGTCGTTGGCGGCGGCGTACATCGCTTCGATCTGCTCGAACTTCGTGCCGAGGCCGAGCGCGATGGCCTGCTGGCGCAGGTTGGACAGCTGGCCCCCGGGGATCTCGTGGCGGTAGACGCGACCGGTCGGGGCGGGCAGTCCCGCCTCGAACGGCGCATAGACCCTGCGTACCGCCTCCCAGTAGGGCTCCAGCTCGTTGACCGCTCGCAACGACAACCCGGTCTCGCGGTCGCCGTGGTCGGTGGCTGCCACCAGCGCGGACAGCGGCGGCTGGCTGGTGGTCCCCGCCAGGGCGGCGCTGGCCGCGTCGACTGCGTCGACTCCGGAGTCGATCGCCGCGAGGAGGGTGGCGAGCTGTCCACCCGCCGTGTCGTGCGTGTGCAGGTGCACCGGCAGATCGAAGCGCTCGCGCAGCGCCGTCACGAGTCGGCGTGCCGCGGGCGCGCGCAGCAGACCGGCCATGTCCTTGATCGCCAGGACGTGCGCGCCAGCAGCCACGATCCGCTCGGTCAGGCTGAGGTAGTAGTCGAGGGTGTACAGCCGCTCGTCCGGGTCGGACAGGTCCCCGGTGTAGCACAGCGCGACCTCGGCGACCGCCGTCCCTGTCTCGCGCACGGCCGTGATCGCCGGCGCCATCTGGCCGACATCGTTGAGTGCGTCAAAGATGCGGAACACATCGATGCCGGTCGCCGCCGCCTCCGCGACGAACCCGTCGGTGACCTCGGTCGGATAGGGGGTGTAGCCGACCGTGTTGCGGCCGCGCATCAGCATCTGCAAGCACACGTTGGGAATCGCATCCCGAAGGGCGGCCAGCCGGTCCCACGGGTCCTCGTACAGAAAGCGGAGTGCGACGTCGTAGGTCGCACCGCCCCATGCCTCGATCGACCACAGCTCGGGCGTGGTGCGAGCGGCGTGACCGGCCACCGCGAGCAGATCGGTGCTGCGGACGCGGGTCGCGAGCAGCGACTGGTGGGCGTCGCGGAAGGTCGTCTCGGTGACGGCGATCCGGTTCTGCTCGCGCAGCCTCGCGGCGAAGCCCTCGGGTCCGAGGTCGGCCAGCAGCTGCCGCGACCCGTCCGGGGGAGCGGCGCCGAGGTCCAGCGCTGGGAGCTTGCTGCGCGGCTCGACGGCGACGGGAGCCTCGCCGTTCGGCCGGTTGACCGTCACTTCGGCAAGCCAGGTCAGCAGCCGGGTGCCCCTGTCGGCTGAACCCTTCGAGGTCAGCAGCGCCGGCCGGTCGTCGATGAACGACGTCGTGAGCCGGCCGGCACGGAAGTCGGGGTCGTCGAGCAGCGCCAGCAGGAACGGGATGTTGGTGGCGACCCCGCGGATGCGGAACTCCGCGACCGCGCGGCGGGCCCGCTCCACTGCTGCGGGGAAGTCCCGACCTCGGCAGGTGAGCTTGGTGAGCAGCGAGTCGAAGTGCGCGCTGACCTCCGCGCCGGTGTACGTCGTGCCGCCGTCGAGCCTGACTCCGGCGCCGCCGGGGGAGCGGTACGTCGTGATCCTGCCGGTGTCGGGGCGAAAATTGTTGCCGGGGTCCTCGGTGGTGATCCGGCACTGAAGGGCCGCCCCACGCACCCTGATCCGGTCCTGGGACAGGCCGATGTCGGCGAGCGTCTCGCCCGACGCGATCCGGAGCTGAGCCTGGACCAGGTCGACGTCGGTGACCTCCTCGGTGACGGTGTGCTCGACCTGGATTCGTGGGTTCATCTCGATGAAGTGGTGCCGGCCGTCACGGTCGACGAGAAACTCCACCGTGCCGGCACAGGTGTAGCCGATGTGCTGCGCGAAGCTGACGGCATCCGCACAGATCCGCTCCCGCAGGGCGGGGTCCAGGTCAGGTGCCGGCGCGATCTCGACCACCTTCTGGTGGCGGCGCTGCACCGAGCAGTCCCGCTCGAAGAGGTGCACCACCTCGCCTGCCGCGTCGCCGAGCACCTGCACCTCGATGTGTCGTGGCCCGACCACGGCCTGCTCGAGAAACACCGTCGGATCACCGAACGCGCCGTCGGCCTCGCGCATCGCTGCCTGTACGGCGTCCCGCAGCTGGTCGGGGTCGTCGACGCGGCGCATGCCGCGGCCACCGCCGCCAGCAACCGCCTTGACGAACACGGGAAGCTCTAGGTCTGCTGCTGCAGCCACCAGGTTTTCGACGTCATCGCTCGGCTCGACCGACATGAGCACGGGGACACCAGCATCGCGGGCGGCGGCGACCGCCCGGGCCTTGTTGCCGGTCAGGCGCAGCACCTCGACCGAAGGCCCGATGAACGTGATGTCGGCGTCGGCGCACGCCTGGGCCAGCGCAGGGTTCTCCGACAAGAAGCCGTATCCCGGATACACCGCGTCGACCTCGGCCCGCATTGCGGCGGCGACGATCCCGGTCGCGTCGAGGTAGGCCCGCACCGGGTGTCCGCGCTCGCCGATCTGGTATGCCTCGTCGGCCTTGAGCCGGTGCTCGGAGTTGCGGTCCTCGTGCGCAAAAACCGCCACGGTGCGTGCCCCGAGCTCGTAGGCGGCGCGGAAGGCACGAATTGCGATCTCGCCGCGGTTGGCGACCAGCACCTTGGTGAACACGCTCAACCCTCTCGAGGCGCGGGACGGATGGTTGCGAGAATCCCGTCGATCAGGTTGAGGGCAGGCCCGTCGTCGGCCGCGGTGGCCACGACGACCACGTCCAGCGAGGGCAAGGCGGTGACCGTGACAGGCAGCCCTTCGTCGCTCGGCAGTCGACCCTGAAGGGCAAAGAGCCCGCTGGCGAGCGTGATCGGCTCGGTGGCCGCCGCCTGCCAGCGCGACCCGTACTCGCCGTAGAGCCGGTCGATCACGATGTCGGAGACACCCTCGGGTCGCTCGGCCAGGCAGGGTGGCCCGCTCGTGGCTCCGAGCGCGATGGTGTCGGCGGTCGGGCAACGCGGGCCGTCGCGACTCCAGGTCGTGGGGACGAACAGCGTGATGCCCTGGTAGGTGACTCGGCGGGTGTCCACACCGGCCGGCAGCGTTGGCCGCGGACTGGGCTCGGGGGTCGGGGTGGGTGCGGTCTGCTCCTCGTCGGGCTGTGGCGGGACGGCTCGGTGCAGGGTTGTGAGCACCGTGTCGACCAGCGCCTGGTTCGACGAACGGGCCACCGCGATCGCGGCCAGATCCGGCACGACGGTGACGGTGACGGTGACCCCGTCCGGCAGCTGCTTGGTTCCGCGCGCGGCGCGGATACCGCCGAGCAGGGTGACCGGCTCGGTGGCCAGCACGCTCCAGCGCTGGCTGTAGTCACTGCCGACACTGTCGAGGACGATGTCGGTGACGCCTCGCGGACGGGACGGCGGGCAGGGCCGGCCCTCGACCGACGTGAGCCGAGGGGGACCGGCATAGCCCCCGACAACCGTGTCCGAGCGGGGGACGCCGCAGGCGATGTCGTTGACCGTCCAGGTGCGGGGCACGTCGATCGCGGCCGACAGGTAGGCCACCGTCGTCGTCGCGTCGGGCCCGCTCGGCACCGGCTGCACGGTCTCGATGATGCGGTCGACCAGCGCCTGGTCGCGCGAGGTCAGCAGCACTTGAGCGTCAAGTGTTGGAAGCTGCAGCACGGTCGTGATCAGCGGTTCCTCGTCCTCGCTCTGGTCACCGCTGGGGCGTGCAGATGGCACCACCGTGCTGCCGATCTCCCCACGCAGGCCGCTCGGCAGCCGGTACGACGCCAGATCGACCGGCGGGACCGGTACTGCGAGTCGTCCGCGCAACGCGCTCACGACCACGTCGCTCGCCTCGTCGTCCCGCTCACCGTTCTCGCAGGTCTGGAGGCCAGCGTTGCCGAGGATCAAGGTGTCGTCCAGCACATAGCCGCACTCGTCGACGTTGTTCAGCGGGACCCAGTCGGCCGGGATCTGCAGCGACACCCTCCCGTACGACACGGTGCGCGGCTCCTCGACCAGGTCTCGGACATCTGCGGGCTCGTCGCGCGCGTCGAGGACGATCACCAACCCGACGACGAGCAGGGCGAGGACGAGCGCGGTGCCGATCGAGCGGACGACCAGTTGTCGCGGGGTCGGCGGCGGGAGCGGGTCGGCGACGTCGCCATCGGTTGCGTCAGGTGTCATCGGCGCTGATCGTGCACACCACGGCGCCGGCGGAGACGGTCGCGCCCACCTTGGCCTGCAGACCCTCGACCGTGCCGGCCCGGTGCGCGGCCAGCGGTTGCTCCATCTTCATCGCCTCGAGCACGACGACCAGGTCGCCCTCGGCCACCTGCTGGCCCTCCTGCACGGCGACCTTGACGATCGTGCCCTGCATCGGCGAGGTGAGGGTGTCGCCGCCGGCTCCGGCGCCTGCGCCCCGGGCGAGGCTGCGTCGGGTCGCGCGGCGCGACACCGGGGCACCCGCCGCCCTGGTCGCGCC
>JACCWP010000233.1 GCA_013697585.1 Nocardioidaceae bacterium | reverse complement strand
GCTCGGCGCACCCGCGTCACGCTGCTGGGGTCACCGCTGCGGCCGGGCGCTGTCGCAGCGGTCGCCGGCCGGGTCGCCGACACCGGCGCCAACATCGATCGCATCGTCCGGATCGCGCGCTATCCCGTGACCGCCGTGGATCTTGACGTGTCAGGGGCCGAGCCGCATCGGCTCCGCGTCCTGCTCGCCCAGGAGGCCGTCCGACAACGGGTCGACATCGCCGTCCAGGCCACGAGCATCCATCGGTATGCCCAGCGGTTGGTCGTGATGGACGTCGACTCCACCCTGGTGCGGGGCGAGGTGATCGAGCTGCTAGCCGCGCACGCCGGCTGCGCCGACGAGGTGGCCCGAGTGACCAAGCGGGCGATGCAGGGCGACGTCGACTTCGCCGACTCGTTGCGAGAGCGCGTGGCGCTGCTCGCGGGCCTCCCGGCCGAGGTGCTGGACGCGGTGTACGCCGACCTGGTGCTGACCCCGGGAGCCCGCACTCTGGTTCGTACCCTGCGTCGGCTCGGCTACCGCTTCGCCCTGGTGAGCGGCGGCTTCAGCCAGGTCATCGACCGGCTCGCCGCCGACCTGGGGATCGACCACGCGGCCGCCAACACGCTGGAGATCGTCGACGGACACCTGACCGGCCGGTTGCTTGGTCCGGTTCTCGACCGGGCCGGCAAGGCGTCGGCGCTGCGCCGGTTTGCGGCCGACACGGGGATCCCGGTCGCCAACACTGTTGCCATCGGCGACGGCGCCAACGACCTCGACATGCTGGCCGCGGCGGGTCTCGGGATCGCCTTCAACGCCAAGCCTGTGGTCCGGGACCAGGCCGACACGGCGCTGTCGGTGCCCTACCTCGACGCGATCGCCTACCTGTTGGGCATCACCCGCGAGGAGATCGAGGCGGCCGATGCCGAGTCTCCCGCCGGTCGGTGAGTTGGAGCTACCCGAGTCAGCCGGATCGTGTCCTAGGTGTCCCACATCAGCCGCAGGCCTCCAGCCAGCTCTGCCTCCGCGTGCGGGGCGACTCCGAGCGCCGAGAGGGGTGCCACGCCGGCAACGTAGGCAGCCGCGGCTCAGTGATCGGCGCGAGGTACCTCGAGCCGGACCAGCCGACAGGACCCCGGCTCGATGCCCGACCAGGGACCATCCAGCTCGAGCAAGGCCACGCTCGCCGTGGACAGGCCCCGCTTGTCGAGCTGACCGGTCAGGTCTTCGTCGTCGCGGTTGTCGAGCTGGTGCACCACCGCCTGTATGGTCGGGTTGTGCCCGACGACGACTGCCACGTGCACGTCGTCGTCGAGCAGGGCGAGCAGGTCGACGACCTCGTTGCCGCCCGCCTCGTACAGCTCGTCGAGAACCCTCGCCTCGGGCACCGCATCGAGCTCGGCGGCGACCTGCTCCCAGGTCTCGACTGCCCGGGCAGCCGACGACACCATGGTCAGAGTCTCGGCGTCGGGGTCGAGCACGGTGGCGAGCAGCTCACCGACTGCGGCCGCGTCGGCGCGCCCTCGCGTGGTGAGCGACCGCTCGTGGTCGGTGCTCGCGCCGCTGTGCTCCATGTCCTGCGCCTTCGCGTGGCGGATGACGACGACGGTGCGCGTACGGGTGCTGTCGGCAGCCATGCCCGCAGCCTGCCACGACCGGCCAAAGGCTGACCCGTCATGGTGAGCGCATGGTCGCCACCACAGGTGACCGGCGCGACGACGACATGCGCGAAACTCGACGCCATCGCTGGCGACCACTTCGACGTCGTCGTCGGGCGTGAGGACGCCCGACCTGCGCGGTCGCCAGCGCGGGGACACCTCTGCGCTGGTCGCCGAAGGGCTCCGGACCCGGATGGCCGAGGGCGCCCGGTGCCGGCAGGTCGAGGTGGTGCTCGACGAGATCGCCGCCGGCCGGCACGCCATGGGGAGGGCCAACCCGGGCGACCTGGTGGTGCTGTGCGTCGACAAGCATCCGGCGGTGATGGTCGAGCCGAAGACCTACTCGCACCGGGCAGGCAGGCGCCGCCACCGACGGCACGGGGTCCTCACCCGGCGGCGACCCGGACGTCACGCCCACCGCCGGTGAGGACCCCGTCATGCGCCGCGCGGCGGCACGTGTTGTGCTGGGCGGCACGAACCGCGACGAGAGGACGACCGATGGGCATCTCAGACAAGGCCAAGCACACTGCCGAGGAGTTGAAGGGCAAGGCCAAGGAGACCACGGGCAAGGCGTCCGACGACCGTGAGCTCGAGGCCGAAGGCAAGCAGGACCAGTCGAAGGCAGACCTCAAGCAGGCCGGCGACAAGGTCAAGGACGCGTTCAAGCGCTGAGCGCTCGGCCCTCCCCGCAACGTCATGCCAATCGCCGGCAATGGCCCACGTCGCCATGACGTCTGGACGGATTCCTCGGGTGAGGTCTAGGTACGCTCGGCCGCATGCGCGAGGATGCGGTGGTGACCATCGGCGAGCTGGCCGAACGGTCCGGTGTCTCGACCTCGGCCCTGCGCTTCTATGACAGCCGCGGCTTGATCGCGGCCGAGCGTACGACCGGCAACCAGCGCCGCTACCCGCGCAGCTCGCTGCGTCGGGTGGCCTTCGTCCGCGCCGCCCAGCAGGTGGGCCTGTCGCTGGAGGACATTGCAGCTGCCCTCGACACGCTGCCACAGGGCCGCACGCCCACCAAGGGCGACTGGGAGCGGTTGTCCCGCTCGTGGCGCTCCCTGCTGGACACCAGGATCGGCGGGCTGGAGGCGCTGCGCGACCGACTCACCGGGTGCATCGGCTGCGGCTGCCTGAGCCTGCGGGCATGCACGTTGTTCAACCCAGGAGACGTCCTGGCCTCCCAGGGGCCGGGCCCGGTCCGCCTCCGGCCTCGCTGACGACCCGTGCCGTCGTGGTCTTGGCGTTGGTCCCCGTGACGGCGACAACCCGGCACTCGCGGCACCAGAGTCTCCGGTGGTCCACCGGGGTCGACGGCGCGTACGGCAGTGCTCGCCGTGGCCAGCAGGTCGTCGACGGCAACGCCCGAGTCGTCGACGGGCCGGTCGAGCAGGGCGCTCGGCCGCACCCGTACGGCCAGGGCGGCTGACGCCCTGCGTCACCTCGAGGTCGAGCAGCCCGGACGTCCAGCGTGAGCTTGACGGCCGCACGGCTGACGTGCAGGTTCGGCCCCTCGAGGACCCGCAGCTCGGCCAGCGCGGACACCCTGGCTCAGGCGCCCATCGCGTGGTAGCCGCCGTCGGCGTGCACGATCTCGCCGGTGGTTGCGGGGAAGAAGTCGCTCAGCAACCCGACCACGGTCCTGGCAGCAGGCTCGGTGTCCTGCACGTCCCAGCCGAGCGGCGACCGTTCGTCCCACATCGACTCGAGCTGCTCAAAACCGGGGATCGCCTTGGCGGCAAGGGTTTGCAGCGGTCCGGCGGCGACCAGGTTGACCCGGATGCCCTGCTTGCCGAGGTCGCGAGCCAGGTAGCGCGCGGTCGACTCCAGCCCTGCCTTGGCGACCCCCATCCAGTTGTACGCGGGCCACGCCACCGTCGCGTCGAACGTCATCCCCACGACTGACGAGCCGGACCGCAGCATCGGCAGGGTTGCCTCGGTCAGCGAGGCAAGCGAGAAGCCGGACACCTGGACAGCCCGCGCGACGTCTGCCCACGGAGCACCGAGGAAGTCACCGCCGAGCACCGTCTCCGGGTTGCCGTAGGCGATCGAGTGCACCAGGCCGTCGAGATGGTCGACGTGCTCGGCGAGCCGCTCGGTGAGCGAAGCCAGGTGCTCGTCATCGCTGACGTCGAGCTCGATGACAGGGGCCGGCCGCGGCAGCCGGCCGGCGATGCGCTTGGTGATGCCGAGCGCGCGGCCGAAGTTGGAGATCACCACGGTGGCGCCCTGCTCCTGCGCGGTACGGGCGACCGCGAAACCGATGGAGCTGTCCATGGTGACCCCGGCCACCAGGATCTGCTTGCCCTCGAGGATGCCCACAGCTCTCCTTCGGTCAGTGGCCCATGCCGAGGCCGCCGTCGACGGGCACCAGCGCGCCGGTGATGTAGCCAGCCCGATCAGAGGTGAGGAACGCGACCAGCGCCGCGACCTCGGTGGCGTCGGCGAAGCGGCCGAGCGGGATCTGCCGGCGGTAGTCCTCGCGGGTCTGCTCGGGCAGCTCCGCGGTCATGTCGGTGTCGACGAACCCCGGGGCGACGACGTTGACCGTGATGCCTCGGCCGCCGAGCTCGCGGGTCATCGAGCGGGCGAAGCCGACCAGCCCTGCCTTGCTGGCTGCATAGTTGGCCTGCCCTGCGGATCCGAGCATGCCGACCACCGACGACACCAGCACGACCCGCCCCCAGCGAGCCCGCAGCATCGCGCGGCTGGCTCGTTTGACCAGCCGGAACGCACCCGTGAGGTTGGTGTCGATGACCGTGTCCCAGTCGTCGGTGCCCATCCGCAGCAGCAGCGTGTCCCGGGTGACGCCCGCGTTGGCGACCAGCACCTCGACCGGCCCCTGGGCCTGCTCCACCTCGGCGAACGCCGCGTCGACCTGCGCGTCGTCGGTGACGTCGCAGCGTACGCCGAGGACGCCCTCTGGCGGGTCCCCGGTGCGGTAGGTCACGGCGACCGAGTCGCCGCGCTCGGCCAGCGAGACGGCGATGGCCCGGCCGATGCCCCGGTTGCCGCCCGTCACGAGCACCGACCTGGCCACGCCGCACCTCCCGCTCTCGTCCGGGTGAGACCGACCCGATGACCCGCCTGATGGCCGGCCCGACGACCGACGCGGACGCTACCGGTACGCGTCGCACAGCGTCACTCGTCGTCCTCCAGCCGGAAGCCGAGCTTCATCGTCACCTGGACGTGAGACACCGTCGCGTCGACGATCTGGCCCCGGATCTGGGTCACCTCGTACCAGTCGAGGTGCCGCAGCGTCTGCGCGGCTCGGCCGATGCCGTTGCGCACGGCCTGGTCGACGCCGTCGGGCGACGTGCCCACGATCTCGGTGACTCTGTACGTACGGTCGGCCATGGCGATCCTCCGCTGCTCGGTCTGGTACGTCTGGGCGTAGTGACGATCATCATGCCCCCCGGCCAGCCGCGCAGCGGCGTGAGCGCTGCCCGGGGGGTACCGTGCAGGACATGGAGCACCGGCGCGCGGACAGGACGCCGGCACCAGTCAGCATCACCTCGGCGCGGACACCACGCAGCGAGGACATCAGCGGTCGCCAGACGCGTTACGTGATCTCCATGCTGATCCGAACGGCATGCTTCGTCTCGGCGGTGTTTGCTGACGGAGTCCTGCGCTGGGCCCTGGTGGCGGGGGCGGTCTTCTTGCCCTATGTCGCCGTGGTCCTGGCCAATGCGGGGGTCCAGAAGGACCCTCCTCCGCCAGACACGTTCACCGCGCCGGGCCGCACCGAGCTGGGTTCTGTTGGCCTCCGCGGCAGCGACGTGCCATGATCTGCGCGTGCTCCGTTTCCCCCGTCGGGGCACCTCGTGCCGGACGACTCCCCCCGTGGTCGTCCGGCACTCTTATGTGCGACGCCTGAGGCCGTCTCGATGACGACCGACGTGCCTGTCTGCTCGGCGAGGGGCTGCCGCGAGCCGGCGGCCTGGGCGCTGGCCTGGAACAATCCCAGACTGCACGAGCCGGATCGTCGCAAGACGTGGACGGCGTGCGATGCCCACCGAGAGTCGCTCGCCGGGTTCTTGGACAGACGGCACTTTCTACGGTCTGTCGCCCCGGTCTGAGGTCAGCCGCCGATCGCGCTCATCGGGCGGGACGGCTGCAGGAACGAGGGGTCGTCGATGCCGTGGCCCGGCCGCTTGCCCCACATCGCGATCCGCCAGCGGGCCGCGATCTCCTGGTCGTCGGCGCCGGCCCGCAGGGATTCGCGCAGGTCGGACTCCTCACGGGCGAACAGGCAGTTGCGGACCTGTCCGTCGGCGGTGAGACGTACCCGGTCGCAGTCTCCGCAGAACGGTCGGGTCACCGAGGCGATCACCCCCACGGTCGCGGGGCCGCCGTCGACCAGGAACTCCTCGGCCGGGGCCGACCCGCGCGGGCGGCCGGTCGGAACGAGGTCGAACTCAGCCTCCAGCCGGGCCAGGGTCTCCTCGGCGGTCACCATCTGCTCTCGGCTCCAGCCGTGCTGGGCGTCCAGTGGCATCTGCTCGATGATCCGCAGCTGGTAGCCGCGGTCGATGCACCAGGCCAGCAGCTCGGGCGCCTCGGTCTCGTTGGCGCCGCGCAGCAGCACGGCGTTGACCTTGACCGGTGTGAGGCCGGCGACTGCCGCGGCCTCCAGGCCGGCGATGACGTCGGCCAGCCGGTCGCGCCGGGTGATCTTGACGAACGTCTCGGAGCGTACGGAGTCGAGGCTGACATTGACTCGGTCGAGGCCGGCGTCGGCGAGAGCCCGGGCGCTGCGGGCGAGGCCGAGCGCGTTGGTGGTCATCGCGATCTGCGGTCGCGGCCGCAGGGCGGCCAGTTGTGCCACCAGCCCGACCAGACCCCGGCGCAGCAGCGGTTCGCCGCCGGTGAGCCGCACCTGGCGCACGCCCAGCAGCTCGACACCGATCCGTACGAGCCGGACCACCTCGTCGTCGGTTAGCGTCTCGTCTCCTGGCAGCCATTCCAGTCCCTCGGCCGGCATGCAGTACTGGCAGCGCAAGTTGCACCGGTCGGTCAGCGACACCCGCAGGTCGGTCGCCGCGCGACCGTACTGGTCGAGCAGAGGTCCGGCCGACTCAGTCATCCCGCCATCGTACGCGGGCCATCCGGCCACCGGGGGTTACCGTCGGCACGGTGTACCGGCACCTGCTGACGCGCCGCTGGCTCGCCCTGGCGCTGGCCGTGCTTGTTTTGGCGGTGCTGTGCGTACGGCTGGGCCTGTGGCAGTTCCAGCGGCTGGACGAGCGGCGCGCGAGCAATGCCATCGTCGAGCACAATCTGGCCGCGGAGCCGGTCGGCGTGACCAGGCTCACTGCCGTGGACGGTTCAGTGCCGGCTGCCGAGCAGTGGCGCCCGGTGACCGCCACGGGTCGCTACGACACCGCCGAGCTGCTGCTGGTGCGCTACCAGACCAACGCGGGCCGCAGCGGGGTCGACGTCGTCGTCCCGCTGGTCACCGAGGACGGCACCGCCGTCCTGGTCGACCGCGGCTTCCTCGAGTCGCCGGGCCGGACTCCCGACGCGGACGAGGTGCCCGCTGCCCCAGCGGGAGAGGTGACCGTCACCGGTTGGCTGCGCGCCGACAGTGCGGCCGGGTTCTCGGCGACCCAGCCGTCCGACGGCACGGTCCGCGCCGTCTCTGCCACCGCACTCGCCGGGTCGTCGACCCATCCGCTGCTAGCCGGGTGGGTCCAGGCCCGGGAGGAATCACCCGCTCCCGGCACGCCGTTGTCCGGGCCCGAGCTGCCCGAGACCGACTCGGGACCGCACTTCTTCTACGGCCTGCAGTGGTTCTTCTTCGCGCTGCTGGCCCTCGTTGGATACCTCTGGTTCGCCTATGACGAGGCTCACCCCCGCAGTGGCCGCACCCGTGCCGGCGGCCGCGAGCGGCGGATCCCGGTGCCCGCCGATCCGTGACTCGTGGTTGCGCCATCCGCGGGTTGTGGTTGCGCCAGCCGAGTGAGCCGCTGACCGCGCAACCATGAGCCGCTGACCGCGCAACCATGAGCCGCTGACCGCGCAACCGTGAGCCGCTGATCAGCGGGGGCGCGCGGCCGCGACGAGCGCCTCGAAGAGGCGAGGGTCGTCGCCCACCTCGGGATGCCACTGAACGCCGACCCGGAACCGGGCACCAGTCACCTCGACGGCCTCCAGCACACCGTCGTCGGACCAGGCCGCCGGGGTCAGGCCGGGATGCTCGGCCAGCCCCTGGTGGTGATAGGTGGGCACCGCCACCTGCTCGCCCAGCACCTCGGCGAGGCGGGTCCCTGCCACCGTTCGTACTCGGTGCTCGCCGTAGGCGCCTGGCGCCGGGGCGTGGTCGTCGTGGCCGACCCGGTCGGGAAGGTGCTGCTCGAGCCTGCCCCCCGCCTGCACACACATCACCTGCATCCCCCGGCACACCCCGAGCACCGGCAGGTCACGGTCGGCGCTCAGCCCCGCGAACGCCAGCTCGGTGGAGTCTCGGTCGGGTCGCGGTGGCTGCACGGTCGGATGCGGGTCGGCGCCGTAGCGGCCCGGCTCGACGTCGACTCCCCCGGCGATCACCAACCCGTCCAGCCGCCCCAACAACGCCGCCGCCAGCGCCTCGTCGCTGCCCGCGGGCAGCGGCGGCAGCAGCACTGGCAGGCCACCGGCGTCCCGGACGTGTCGAACGTATCCAAGTGGCACCAGCACGGCGGGTACCGCGCGCCAGACCGCCCACGAGGCAGGCTCCACATAGGCACTGATCCCGATGACGGGTGGACCTGTCGGACCGCTCACAGCGGTGTCACGTATGCCGCGCTGATTCCTCCGTCGACCAGGAACGTCGACGCGGTGACGAAGCTCGCGTCGTCGCTGGCGAGGAACAGCGCCGCACCGGCGATCTCGTCCGGGTCGGCGAAGCGACCCATGGGTACGTGCACCAGCCGGCGGGTGGCACGCTCGGGGTCGGACGAGAAGAGCTCGCGCAGCAGTGGCGTGTCCACCGGTCCCGGACACAGCGCGTTGACCCGGATCCCCTCGCGGGCGAACTGCACCCCGAGCTCGCGCGTCATCGCGAGCACCCCGCCCTTGCTGGCGGCGTAGGAGATCTGCGAGGTCGCCGCCCCCATCACCGCCACGAACGACGCTGTGTTGATGATCGAGCCCCATCCCTGCCGGCGCATGTACGGCAGCTGCGCCTTGCAGCAGCTGAACACGCCGGTGAGGTTGACCTCCTGCACCTCCCGCCACGCATCCAGACCCGTGTGCAGGATCGACTCGTCGTCGGGCGGTGAGACCCCGGCGTTGTTGAACGCGATGTCGAGGCTGCCGAACGCTCGGTGCGTGTCGGCCACCGTCTTGTCGACCTGTTCCGGGTCGGTGACGTCGCAGTGCGTGAAGCGGCCACCGATCTCGTCGGCGACCTCCCAGCCACGGTTGTCGTCAACGTCGGCGATCATCACCCGCGCGCCCTCCTGGGCGAAGCGGCGCACCGTAGCCAGCCCGATCCCGCTGCAGCCACCGGTCACCATGGCGGCCCGGCCCTCAAGCCTGCCCGGCATGGCCCTCGCCCCCCGTCGAGATGAAGACGCTCTTGACGTCGGTGAACGAGTCCAGTGCGTCAGGTCCGAGCTCGCGACCCAGACCGGAGGCCTTGAAACCGCCGAACGGCGTGGAGTAGCGCACGGAGGCGTGCGAGTTGACCGAGAGGTTGCCGGCGTCGACGCCCCGGGCGACACGCAGCGCCCGTCCGACGTCCCGGGTCCAGATCGACCCGGCCAACCCGTACGCACTGTCGTTGGCCTTGGAGACGGCGTCGGCCTCGTCGGTGAACGGGAGCACGCACACCACCGGGCCGAAGACCTCCTCGCGCCACACCCGATCGGTGACGCTGCCAGGCAGCACCACCGTCGGGGGGTACCAGTACCCGGGGCCGTCGGGCGCGCTGCCGCGGATTGCGACATCGACGCCGTCGCCCTCGACGTACGAACGCACCGACGCACGCTGGCCGGCACTGATCAGCGGCCCCATCTGCGTCGACTCCTCGACCGGCGCACCGACCTGCACCCGTTCGACCGCGGGGGCGAGCAGCTCGAGGAAGCGGTCGTAGACCGAATGCTCGACCAGGATCCGACTGCGGGCACAACAGTCCTGACCGGCGTTGTCGAAGACCCCCTCGGGCGCGGTCGCCGCGGCCTGCTCCAGGTCGGAGTCGGCGAAGACGATGTTGGCGCTCTTGCCGCCCAGCTCCAGTGTCACCCGCTTCACCTGGTCGGCGGCCGCGGCCATGATCCGGGTGCCCACCTCGGTGGACCCGGTGAAGCAGATCTTGCGCACGGCCGGGTGGCTGACGAAACGCTCCCCCACGACCGAGCCCTTGCCGGGCAGCACGGTCAGGACGTCGGCGGGCAGTCCGGCCTCGAGCGCCAGCTCACCGATCCGGACGGCGGTCAACGGCGTCCGCTCGGCGGGCTTGACGACGACCGTGTTGCCTGCCGCCAGCGCCGGGGCAACTCCCCAGCCAAGGATCGGCATCGGGAAGTTCCACGGCACGATCACGGCCACCACACCCAGCGGCTCCTTGAACGTGACGCTCACCCCGGCGGCCACCGGGATCTGCCGGCCGAACAACCGCTCGGGCGCAGCGGAGTAGTAGTCGAGCACGTCACGAACGTTGCCTGCTTCCCAGCGAGCACTGACGATCGGGTGCCCGGCGCCGCGTACCTCGAGCATCGCCAGCTCTTCACGCGCGCCGTCGACCGCAGCTGCGAACCGGCGGAGCAGCCGCCCCCGGTCGGCGGGGGCCACCGCCCGCCAGGTCTGGAACGCGACGCAAGCGCGTTCGATGGCGGCGTCGGTGTCGTCGCCTGAGGTCAGGCTCACCTCGGCGACGGGCTCCTCGGTTGCCGGGTCGACAACCAGGTGAGTGGGTGTCACAGCCGCTCGAACCCCCGCACCCGCTCCCAGTCGGTGACTGCGGAGCCGAAGGCCGTCAGCTCGACGTCGGCTGCGTTCACGTAGTGCTCGACGACCTCGGCGCCGAAGGCCAAGCGGGCGACATCTGACGCCGCGAAGGCGTCGCGTGCGTCGCGCAGGGTGTGCGGCACCAGCGTCTTGTCGGACTCGTACGCGTTGCCCTGCATGGCAGGCTCGAGCTCCAGGGAGCTGTCGATCCCGTGCAGGCCGCCGGCGAGCATGGCGGCCAGCCCCAGGTAGGGGTTCACGTCGCCGCCGGGAAGCCGGTTCTCGATCCTCAGTGCGCCGCCGTGGCCGACCGCCCGCAGCGCGCAGGTGCGGTTGTCCCATCCCCACGCCACCGCCGTCGGGGCGAACGAGCCCGGCGCGAAACGCTTGTAGGAGTTGACGTTGGGCGCATACAGCAGCGTCAGCTCGGACAGGGTCGCCTGCACACCGGCGACAAACTGCCCGAACAGGTCGGTCGGCCCGTCGTCGTCGGCGAACACGACGGACCCGTCGCTGCCGCGCAGGCTCATGTGGATGTGGCAGGAGTTGCCCTCCCGCTCGTCGAACTTGGCCATGAAGGTGAGCGCCTTGCCGTGCAGCGAGGCGATCTCCTTGGCGCCGTTCTTGTAGACCGCGTGGTTGTCGGCGGTGCGCACGACCTCGTCGAACAGGAACGCGATCTCGTGCTGGCCCAGGTTGCACTCCCCCTTGGCCGACTCGACGACGAGCCCGCTGGCGGCCATGTGGTTGCGGATGTCGCGCAGCAGCGGCTCGACCCTCGCGGTGCCCAGCAGCGAGTAGTCCACGTTGTACTGGTTGGCGGGTGTGAGGCCCCGGTAGCGGCGGTCCCAGGCCGCCTCGTAGCTGTCGTCGAAGACGATGAACTCGAGCTCGGTGCCCGCGAACGCCGTCCAGCCCACGGCCGCTGCCCGATCGACCTGGGCCTTGAGAATCTGGCGGGGAGACTGGACGACCGGACTGTGCTGGTCGTCCAGCCAGGCCAGGTCACACTGCACCATGACCGTGCCCGGCAACCACGGCACCGGCCGCAAGGTCTCAAGATCGAGAGCGAACTCCATGTCGCCGTAGCCACGCTCCCAGGAGCTGATCGCGTAGCCGCCGACGGTGTTCATATCCACGTCGACTGCCAGCAGGTAGTTGCAACCCTCGGTGCCGTGCTCGAGGACGTGGTCGAGGAAGTACGCCGCGTGCAGGCGTTTGCCCTGCAACCGACCCTGCATGTCGGTGAACGCCACGACGACCGTGTCGACCTCGCCGCGCCCGATCTGCGTCCGCAGCTGGTCCAGGCCGAGGACCGCTGTGCGCTCAGACATCGCCATCTCCTGTATCCGTCGCGGCCACGACTCCAAATGGGTCACAGCCATGCCATTGCCCCGGACTGAAGCACCGGCCTAGTCTCCCTGTCAATGTCGCGCACCGAGCTTGCCGCCACCGCGACCGACGCGCTGCTGCGCCCGGTTCGCGAGGGGAACGCGTTCGAGGAGACGATCGAGCGGGTCCTGTCGGTGATCAAGCTCGGTGTGGTGGTGGTCGGGGACCGGCTCCCGCCCGAGCGCGAGCTGGCCCAGCGGCTGGGTGTGAGCCGCGTGACAGTGCGGGAGGCGGTCCGCGAGCTGCAGGACGCCGGGTTCGTCGAGTCTCGCCGCGGCCGCTACGGCGGGACGTTCGTCCGGGCGGTCCCCGTGCCGCGGCGGCGACACGCGCCACTGCTCGGCGGCACCTGCGGGGACGAGCTCGACGACGCGCTGGTGTTCCGGCACGTGGTCGAGGTTGGAGCCGCCGAACGCGCGGCCAGCCGTGACCTTGATGCGGCGGAGGTCGCCCACCTGGAGCAGGCGCTTGCCCAGACGGCCAGCGCCCGCCCGCGCGACTACCGCCGCGCCGACTCGCGCTTGCACCTCGCGATCGCCGAGCTGAGCGGATCGACGTCGGTGACCGCTGCGGTCGCCGACGCACGGATGCGGGTCAATGCCCTGCTGGACGCCATCCCCCTGCTGCGGCAGAACATCGTGCACTCAAACGACCAGCATGCCGCCGTGGTACGCGCCATTCTCGGTGGGTGCCCGGCCGATGCCCGACAAGTCATGACCGAGCACGTGGAAGGCACCTCCGCCTTGCTGCGCGCATTTCTTGCCTGAGAGGAGACGTCCGATGAGCGATGAGCGACGACACTCGGTGGAGTACGAGGCGGTCGGAGCCGACTACCTGGACCACCGCAGCCTGCAGGGCGGCTCGGTCGGGTGGGTGCTGCTGGCCGGGCTCGGGGTCGCGTACGTGATCTCGGGCGACTTCGCGGGCTGGAACTTCGGCCTGGACGAGGGGGGTTTCGGCGGCCTGCTGATCGCCACGGTGCTGATGGCCGTCATGTACACCTGCATGGTGCTCGGCCTCGCCGAGCTCGCCTCGGCGATCCCGGTGGCGGGGGCCGGCTACGGCTTCGCTCGTCGTGCGCTCGGGCCGCTGGGTGGATTCGCCACCGGTACCGCCATCCTCATCGAGTACGCCATCGCACCGGCGGCGATCGTCGTGTTCATCGGTGGCTACGTCGAAGCGCTGGGCCTGTTCGGCCTGACCAGCGGATGGCTGGTCTATCTCGTCTGCTACGCGATCTTCGTCGGCGTGCACCTGTACGGCGTGGGCGAGGCGCTCAAGCTGATGTTCGCAATCACGGCGCTCGCGGTGGTGGCGCTGGTGGTCTTCGTCATCGCGATGATCCCGAAGTTCGACGCCGGAAACCTGACCGACATCGCGGTCGACACGTCGGCTGCTGGCTCGTCGTCGTTCCTGCCGTTCGGCATCGCCGGCGTGCTCGCGGCGTTCGTCTACGGCATCTGGTTCTTCCTCGCGATCGAGGGCGTACCGCTGGCAGCCGAGGAGGCACGTGATCCGAAGAAGGACATGCCGCGCGGGATCATCGCCGCGATGCTGGCGCTGCTGGTCTTTGCGGCCCTCATCTTGGTGGTCGCCCCCGGCGGTGCCGGGTCGGAGGCGATCCGCGCCTCGGACAACCCGCTGCCACGGGCGCTGAACGTCGCCTACGACGGCGGCACCTGGATGTCGGACTTCGTGAACTACGTCGGACTGGCCGGCCTCGTGGCGAGCTTCTTCTCCATCATCTACGGCTACTCCCGGCAGCTGTTCGCCCTGTCGCGGGCGGGGTACCTCCCCCGGTCACTGGCTCTGACCAGCACGCGGCACACGCCGTGGGTGGCGCTGCTCGTGCCCGCGACGATCGGCTTCCTGCTCGCGGCGATCACCCAGAACGGCGCGCTGTTGATCAACATCGCCGTCTTCGGGGCCACGGTCTCCTACGTATTGATGATGCTGAGCCACATCGTGCTGAGGCGTCGGGCCCCGGAACTGGCCCGGCCCTACCTGACCCCTGGGGGCACCGTGACCACGGGCGTGGCACTGGTGCTGGCGTGCCTCGCCGTCGTCGCCACGTTCTTCGTCGATGTCAAGGCGGCGGGGATCACCGCCCTGGTGTTCGCTGCCTTCTTGGCTTACTACTGGTTCTGGAGCCGCCACCGCCTGGTCGGGGTGGCGCCGGAGGAGGAGTTCGACGCCATCACCTCCGCGGAATCCGAGTTGTCCTGAGCCGGGCGGACGGGACGACCCGGCCGCGCTGACAGGGACGGCGCCGCAGATCAGCGTGCCGGATCGCGACAGCGGTCGAGGAGGCTGTCGAGGCTGCGGGCGGCGAGTTCGCGCTGCGCCCGGTCGTGATTTTCCTGGCCCCACGCCCAGTAGTCGTGGTCGAGTGGGCTCATCGCGTCCTGGATCGATGCCCACAGGGTCCAGCTGTACATCGCGAGCACCCCCCACAGCCTGGCTCGGGCGATCCGGTCGTCGCGGTGGACGCCGTAGTACGCATCGACCAGCTCGACCAGATGGTCGTCGTCGAGCCACGACTCGCTCCAGAGGTTGCCGAGCTCGAAGCAGGCCTCGTTGTTGCCGGAGAACTCGTAGTCGATGATCCACAGCCGCTCGCCGTCGTCGATGAAGTTGGCGGCGTGCAGGTCGTTGTTGCAGGGCACCGTCGGCTCGCTGCTCGCGGTCAGAACGGCCGCGACCCGGTCGGCTGCCAGACCGAGCTCGAGGTAGCCGTCGGGCAGCCGGAAACCGTGCCGGGTGACGATCGACAGGTACCGCCGCTGGACCGCGGCCAGGTCGAAGTCGTTCGCGAAGCGTTCCCCCGCGTGCAGGCGCCGGCAGGCCGCAGCCACCCGCTGCAAGGTGTCGCCGTCACGCAGGTCGTGCGGTCCGTACGTCCTTCCCTCGACCCAGGCCACCACCATGACCCCCTCGTCGGGGAGGCAGTCCACGACCTCGGGAGCAGCGCCGGCATCGGCGGCGCGGCGAGAGTTGGTGTGCTCGGCGACCCGGTCGATCGACAGCAGGTCGGTGTCGTCGCGGGACAGCCGGACCACCAGGATGGCCTCGTCGGTGCGTACCTTGAAGCTGCGGTTGGTCAGCCCGCCCGCCAGCTCCTCCACCGTGCGGGGGCGGCCCCTGGTGCTGGGCAGCCGGTCGAGAACGTGGCTGAGCCGGGCTGCCTCGTCCCGCGCCGGAGTCAGTCGCCGCCGCCGCGATAGGTGACGGCCCGGTTGGCGTCCACGATGCCATGAGCGTACGAGCCGTTGAAGTCACGCTTTCCGCGGCAGACAGCGTTGTACGTCTCGTTCCGCCCCGCTTGGACCTTCGATCTGCGCACGGCGGCACCTCCGCATTGTGAGGGTGGGGAGCTGTGGCGCCAAGATCGTACCCAGGCACCAGCAGGACGGGAAGGACCGTTCCTGCTGCCCGGTGGTGGGGTCTACGCCGGCAGGACCATCGGCGCACCGGCGCCGGCGGTGGGGCCCTGAGCTGTGCCATCGGCGAACTGGGTGCGGTACAGCTCGGCGTAGAGCCCGGGTTGGGTGACCAGCTGGCGGTGCGTGCCCTGCTGCACGATCCGGCCCTCGTCGAGCACGACGATCAGGTCCGCGTGGCGCACCGTCGAGAACCGGTGTGCGATGACCAGCGACGTCCGACCCTCGAGCGCGGCGTCGAGCGCGCGCTGGACGGCCGCCTCCGACTCGGAGTCGAGGTGGGCGGTGGCCTCGTCGAGGACGACCACCGACGGCGCCTTGAGCAACAGCCGGGCGATCGCCAATCGCTGCCGCTCGCCGCCGGACAGCCGGTAGCCCCGGTCGCCGACCACCGTGTCGAGACCCTCGGGCAACGAGGCCACCAGGTGGCCGAGCTGGGCGGCCCGCAACGCCGCGTACATCTGCTCCTCGGTGGCGCCGGGGGCGGCGTACGCGAGGTTGGCGGCGATCGTGTCGTGGAACAGGTGCGCGTCCTGGGTGACGTGCCCGACGACGTCGTGCAGCGACTGCTGGGTCACCGCACGCACGTCGCGTCCGCCGACCCGCACGACGCCGGAGTCCACGTCGTAGAGCCGCGCGACCAGCTGGGTCAGCGTGGTCTTGCCGGCGCCCGACGGGCCGACCAGCGCGACCATCTGGCCGGGATCGACGGCAAGGCTCACGTCGCGCAGCACCGGTCCGGAGTCGCGAACCTCTTTGCGGGCAACAGTCTCCAGGCTGGCGAGGCTCACCTCGTCGGCGCGGGGGTAGTGGAAGGAGACCCGCTCGAGCTCGATGCCGACGCCTGCGGACCCCGCGACGAGGACGTCGGCGTCGTCGCGGTCGGCCAGCATGGGCTTGAGATCGAGCACCTCGAAGACCCGTTCAAAGCTGACCAGCGCGGTCATGACGTCGACCCGGACGTTGGACAGCGCCGTGAGCGGCCCGTACAGCCGGCCCATCAGTGCCGCGAGGGCCAGCAGGGTGCCCGGCGTCAGGGTGCCGCTGATCGCGAACAGACCGCCGATGCCATAGACGAGCGCGGTCGCCAGCGCCGCGACGAGAGCGAGCGCGGAGAAGAAGATCCGGCTGCTCATGGCGATCCGCACACCGAGGTCGCGCACGCCGGCCGCGCGGGCGGCGAAAGCGGCGTCCTCGTCGTCGGGGCGGCCGAACAGCTTGACCAGCAGTGCGCCGCCGACGCCGAAACGCTCGGTCATCGAGGCGCCCAGCTCGGCATTGAGCTGCATCTGCTCGCGGGTGAGACCGGACAGCTGCCGCCCGGCCCAGCGCGCGGGCAGCAGGAACAGCGGCAGCAGGGCAAGCGCAATCAGCGTGATCTGCCAGGACAGCAAGAGCATCGTGCCGACGACCATGGCGAGGCTGATCACGTTGGACACGACACCGGACAGCGTCGACGTGAACGCCTGCTGGGCGCCGATCACGTCGTTGTTGAGCCGGGAGACCAGCGCGCCGGTCTGGGTGCGCGTGAAGAACGCGATGGGCATCCGTTGCACGTGCCCGAAGACCCGCGTCCGCAGGTCATAGATCAGACCTTCACCGATCCGCGCCGAGAACCACCGCTGCGCGAGGGTCAGGCCGCCCTCCACGAAGGCCAGGCCGGCGATGATGAGGGCGATGACGACGACGACCTGACGGTCACCGCGCAGCACCCCGTCGTCGATGATCCGCTGGAACAGCAGCGGAGTGGCGACGACCAGCGCGGCGGCTACGACGACCAGCGCGAGGAACCACCAGATCTGGCGACGGTACGGTCGCGCGAAGGCCACGATCCGGCGCACGGTGCCCCGCGTGACGGGCCGCGCGTTGGCCGGGTCGCTCGAGAACGACCGCAGCGTGCGTACGCGGGTGTATCCGTGGGGTCCGTGCGTCATCGCTCGCCCCAACGCCTGCTGCTGCCGTGTTTGTTCCGGGTCCCGGACCTGCCGTCCCCCGGCGCGAAGTGGCGGACATGCTGAGACCGCCGGCGTGTCGTCCGCGTGTTGCCGCCAGTTCCGGGGCGCGGGGTGCTGGTGCTCAGAGACGCAGTGCGCGTGCAAGATCGCGCAGCCGTTCGGACTGCACCAGCCGCTCGGCCCGCAGCTGCTCGTCATGGCTGCGGTCGGCGGCGCCGAGCAGCAGCTGCTTGAGCCCCGCGACGGCTCCGTGCAGTGGCTCGACGAGCGCGGCGACCAGGTCGGCCACCGAATCGTCGAGGCGCTGGCGCGGCACGACCGCGGTGGCGAGACCCAGCTCGCGGGCCTCCCTGGCCTCCAGCCACCGGCCGGTCGCGCAGATCTCCAGTGCGCGCGCGTAGCCGACCTGGTCGACCAGCGGCTTGGTGCCGCCGAGGTCGGGAACCAGCCCGAGCGAGGTCTCGCGCATCGCGAACCGGGCATCGTCAGCCATGACTCGCAGGTCGCAGGCAAGCGCGAGCTGGAAGCCAGCCCCGACCGCGTGGCCCTGCACCGCGGCGATCGACACGATCTCCGGCCGCCGCCACCAGCCGAAGGCCGCCTGGTGGTCGGCGAGCTGGTCGTTGATCTCGCGCTCGCCGAGGGCTCCCATGCCGAAGACCGACTCCTCTCCCGGCAAGCCCTCCGGAGTGAACATGTCCCGGTCGAGCCCGGCCGAGAACGACGCTCCCTCGGCGCGCAGCACCACGACGCGCACGTCGGCGGTGAGCGATGCACCGATCGCGGCCAATGCCCGCCAGGTGACCGGCGTCTGCGCGTTGCGCGACTCGGGCCGGTTCAGCGTGATCGTGACGACCTCGTCAGCGAGGCCGAGGCGGAGCCCCGCGGCGGCGAGGGTGTCGTCGTCCGGGTAGCCACTCATGCGGGTGACCATAACCAGCCGCCCTCCCCTGCGGGAAACCGTGTGCTGGGCGAGCGCGCTCAACACGCACAAGCCCGCAATTGCGACTGTCGGGTGGGGTGGTGCGTGCGTCAGGCGAGGGCGACCAGCTCGGCGTAGTCGGCGGACCAGAGGTCCTCGGTGCCGTCCGGCAAGATCAGCACCCGGTCCGGGTGCAGCGCCTGCACGGCGCCCTCGTCGTGTGTGACCAGCACGATGCCGCCAGCGTAGGACCGGATCGCGGTCAGCACCTCCTCGCGCGAGGCGGGGTCGAGGTTGTTGGTCGGTTCGTCGAGCAGCAGCACGTTGGCCTTGGACGCGACCAGGCAGGCCAGCGCCAGCCTGGTCTTCTCCCCGCCCGAAAGGACCGCCGCGGGCTTGTGGGCGTCGTCACCGGAGAACAGGAACGCGCCCAGCACGCCGCGTACGTCGGAGTCGCCGAGATCGGGCGCAGCGCCGTGCATGTTCTCCAGGACGGTCCGGTCGAGGTCGAGGGTCTCGTGCTCCTGGGCGTAGTAGCCGAGCTTGAGCCCGTGACCCGGCAGCACCGTGCCGGTATCGGGCGGGTCGATGCCAGCCAGCACCCGCAGCAGCGTGGTCTTGCCCGCCCCGTTGAGTCCCAGCACCACGACGCGCGACCCGCGGTCGACAGCGAGGTCGACGTCGGTGAAGACCTCCAACGACCCGTACGAGCGCGACAGCTTCTCGGCAGTGAGCGGTGTCTTGCCGCACCTGTCCGGCGTGGGGAAGGTGATCCGCGCGACCCGGTCGGCCGCGCGCTCCCCCTCGAGCCCGGCGAGCAGCCGTTCGGCCCGCTTGGCCATGTTCTGCGCTGCAGTCGCCTTGGTGGCCTTGGCACGCATCTTGTCGGCCTGCAGCATCAGCTGCCCCGCCTTGCGCTCCGCGCCCCGGCGCTCGCGCTTTCGCCGCCGCTCGTCGGTCTCGCGCTGTTCGAGGTAGGCGTGCCAGCCCAGTGCGTAGACGTCGAGCTCGGCGCGGTTGGCGTCGAGGTGGAACACCTTGGTCACCGTGTGCTCGAGCAGCGCGGCGTCGTGGCTGATCACCACCAGCCCGCCGACGTGGCCTGCCAGGTGTCCGCGCAACCAGCCGATCGAGTCGGCGTCAAGGTGGTTGGTGGGCTCGTCGAGCAGCAGCGTCTCGGCGCCGGAGAACAAGATGCGGGCCAGCTCGATCCTGCGACGCTGCCCGCCCGACAGTGTCCGCAGCGGTTGGCCGAGGGTGCGATCGGGCAGACCAAGGCTGGCAGCGATCTGTGCGGCCTCGGACTCAGCGGAGTAGCCACCGCCGGCGTGCAGGTCGGCGTCGGCGCGAGAGTAGCGCCGCATCCCACGCTCGCGTACGTCGGAGTCGCTGCTGCCCATCTGCTGCTCCGCGGCGCGCAGGCGGCGGACCACGTCGGACAGGCCACGCGCCGACAGGATCCGGTCGCGGGCCGACACGTCGAGGTCGCCGGTGCGCGGGTCCTGGGGCAGGTAACCGACCGCACCCGTGCGGGTCACCCGCCCGGCTGCGGGTTCGGACTCGCCGGCGAGGATGCGGGTGAGGGTGGTCTTGCCGGCACCGTTGCGCCCGACCAGACCGACCCGGTCGCCCGGGCCGACGCGGAACGTCGCGTCCCCCAACAGCAGCCGCGCGCCCGCGCGCACCTCGAGGCCGTGTGCGGTGAGCATGGGTGGGTCCTTCGCGTCTCGAGCGGTCAGGGCAGTCGTGTCCGGCGTGGGAGACGGCTGGCCGCTACACCGAGAGGGTGGACATGCCGGCAGTGTACGGGTGCACGTCGAGCCGCTGACCGCGCAACCGCGAGCCGCTGACCGCTGACCGTGAGCCGCTGACCGCGCAACCGCGAGCCGCTGACCGCGCAACGGGTCAGGCGGGCGGGTCGACCACCGCTACCCGCACCGCGCACGCCGCCCGGGCCGCGTCGTCGAGCACGTTGCGACG
>JACCWP010000214.1 GCA_013697585.1 Nocardioidaceae bacterium | reverse complement strand
CGCCCACGCCCGCCGCGCGTCGCCAGCCGGCCGCGCTCACCCGTCCTCGCCGGTGTACGTGCGGGTGATCCGTCCCCCGAGCCGGGTGACGACCTCGTACGCGATCGTGCCCGTCCACCGGGCCCAGTCCTGCGCGGTGGGCTCCCCCCGGTCGCCGGGTCCGAACAGCACCACCTCGTCCCCGGCGGTAGCGGTGCTGCCCGGGCCGAGGTCGACAACCAGCTGGTCCATGCACACCCGGCCGACCACCGGGCACCGGTCGGAGCCGACCTGCACCTGGCCGGCGTTGGAGGCTGCGACGGGGATGCCGTCGCCGTAGCCGAGTGGGACCAGCCCGAGCGTGGTGGCCCGAGCCGTGACGTGGGTGTGGCCATAGGACACCCCGGTACCCTCTGCCACTCGACGGACCGCCGCGAGCCGGGTCCGCACGGTCATCGCCGGACGCAGCCCGAGCGCCGCCGGGTCGGCGAGGTCCGGCACGGGTGAGAGGCCATAGCACGCGAGGCCCGGCCGTACCAGGTCGTAGTGGGCGGGTGCCCTGGTGAGCGTTCCGGGCGAGTTGGCCAGGTGGCGCACCTCAGGGTCGAGGCCGGCCCGGGCGGCCACGTGCAAGGCCCGCTCGAAGGCTCGTTGCTGCTCGTCGTTGGCGGGGTGGTCGGGCTCGTCTGCGCACGCCAGGTGCGACCAGACACCGGTGACCGCGACCTGGCCGGCACGCTCCGCCAGCCGAGCGGCAGCAGTCAGGTCCGGCCAGTCGGCAGGCGGGCAGCCGTTTCGCGACAGCCCGGTGTCGACCTTGAGCTGCACCCGAGCCCGTACGCCCAGCGCGCGAGCGTCCGCCACGATCTCGCCAAGCTGGCGCGCTGAGGAGGCGGTCACGTCGACGTCGGCGCGGATGGCGTCCGCCGAGCTCTCCCCCGGCACGGCCAGCCAGCTGAGCACCCGACCGCTGTCACCGGCGGCACGCAGCGTCAGCGCCTCCTCGAGGACGGCGACACCGAGCCACTGCGCCCCGGCTGCCCGCGCCGCGCGCGCTACCGCCAGCATGCCGTGGCCATAGCCGGCGGCCTTGACCACGACCATCAGCTGCGCGCCGCCGGCGACCTCGGCGAGCCGCCGCACGTTGGCCCGGAAGGCAGCCAGGTCGACGACCGCCTCGGCGCGGGCCTGCCCCGACCCGTGGGACTGACGTTCGGCTGACGACTCGCCGCGAAGGTGCGGTGAGACGTCAGGCTCAGCGGGTGGGGTCACGCGACGAGCCTCCGCAGCAGCGTGGGCACAGCTGTCGCGACCTCCGTGGCCGTCACCGGTCCGCCCGATCCGGCCAGCGTCGCCGCCGCACCGTGCACCCAGGCAGCCACCGCCCCCGACTCCAGCGGTCGTCCGCTGGCTGCGAGCAGCGCACCCGCGACACCGGCCAGCACGTCGCCCGCCCCGGCCGTCGCCAGCCAGGGGGTGCCGGTCGTGTTGACGTACGTCTCACCGCCCGGAGCTGCGACCACCGTCCGATCGCCCTTGAGCAGCACGACGCCCGCGAACCGGTCGGCGGCCCGTCGGGCGTGGCGGAGCGGGTCGGACTCGACGTCCGTGCGTTGGACGTCGAGCATCCTGGCGAGCTCGCCGGCGTGCGGGGTCAGCAGCGTGGGTACGCCGAGTGGCTCGGTGACGTGGCGCAGCCCGTCTGCGTCGACGACCAGCGGCACGCCGTCGTCGCGCGCCCAGGCCAGCACGGCGGCGGCATCGCCGCCACCACCAGAGCCGAGCACCCACGCCTGCACCCGCCCCCGCCCGACCACCACCTCGGGGCGCTGCGTCCGGATCAGGTCGGCCACCTCGTGCGGTCCGGCGTAGCGGACCATGCCGGCGAGCCCGCACGAGGCTCCCTGGACGCAGAGCAGGCCCGCGCCGGGGTACTCCGCCGAGCCGGCCGCCACTCCGACGACCCCTCGGGTGTACTTGTGGTCGGCCGGCCCCGGCGCCAGCGCTGCCAGCAGGCTCGCGACGTCGGGTTGGGTCAGCGCCGCCACCCCGGTTGCGGGCAGGTGCGGGCCGAGCCCGATGTCGACCACGTGTACGGCGCCGGCCGCCCGCGCCCCTGGTCCGACCAGCAGCCCGATCTTGGGTGCGCCGAACGTGACGGTCACGTCGGCCTTGACGTGCGGCCC
>JACCWP010000195.1 GCA_013697585.1 Nocardioidaceae bacterium | reverse complement strand
GCCCCGGGCCACCGTCGCCGCTGCCGGAACCGACCATCGACCCGCCACCGCCGGGCGGCGGGGGCGACGACTGACGTGGGATCAGGCCGGGCGGCGCTTCAGGCGCCGAGCTGGCGGCGGACCTCGGCCGCGACGACCCCGCCGTCGGCTCGACCGATGACCTGCGGCCTCAACGCGCTCATGACCGGGCCCATTGCGCGCATCCCTTCGCCGGCGGCACCAGTCTGCTCGACTGCGGCCGCGACGAGCTCGACCAGCTCGTCGGCAGTGAGCGGCCGGGGCAGGTAGTCGGCGAGCAGGTCGGCCTCGGCGCGCTCCTTGTCGGCGAGCTCAGGTCGGTCGGCGGCGGCGTAGGCGGCCGCGGCTTCGCGCCGCTTCTTGGCCTCGGCGACCAGCACCCGGGTGACCTCGTCGTCGGTGAGCTCGCGGGCCTGCGCGCCTGCGACCTCGGCGTTCGTCACGGCGGTGAGCGCCATCCGCAACGTGGACGACCGCAGCGAGTCGCGAGCCTTCATGGCCGTGGTGAGGTCGCGACGGAGATGGTCCTTGAGCCGGGGCATCGCTCCAGTCTGACAGCCGACCTGTGCTGGTGTGGCAGCCTGTTCTGGTGTCGATCCCTCCCGGACTGGCCGGCGCCCGCGTGGCCGTCGGGCCGGTTGCGATCGGCCTGGCCGTGGTGGCGTACTCGGTCGCCGAGACGCGCGCGTTCGTGCTGCGTACGGCCGACGTGCCGGTCCTGCCGGCCGGGCAGCGCCCGCTGCGCCTGCTGCACCTTTCCGACCTCCACCTGACGCCTGCGCAGGGGATCAAGCAGCGCTGGATACGCGCCCTGCAGGCTCTGGAGCCGGACCTCGTCATCGTCACCGGTGACTTCCTCGGCCACCGGTCTGCTGTCGCGCCCTTGCTGGCCTGTCTGGGCGGGCTGCTCGACCGCCCGGGCGCCTACGTGCTCGGGTCCAACGACTACTTCGCGCCGATCGTCAAGAACCCGCTGCGTTACCTGGTGCCGGCTCGGCAGGCCAAGACCCGGCTCGGCCAGCGGCTGCCGTGGGGCGACCTCACCGCGGCGCTGGCTGAGCGCGGCTGGGTCGATCTGAACAACCGCCGCGCCCGGGTGCGGGTCTGCGGTCGCGACGTGGCCTTGGCCGGGGTCGATGACCCACACCTCGGCTACGACGACCTCGCGGCAGTGTCCCACCCAGCGGAGGCCGCCGACCTGGCGATCGCGGTGACCCACGCTCCCTACCTCCGGGTGCTCGACGGGTTCACCACCGCGGGTTACCCGCTGGTGCTGGCCGGGCACACCCATGGCGGGCAGCTGCGGGTGCCCGGCTTCGGCGCGCTGGTCACCAACTGCGACCTCGAGCGCCGGCGGGCGCGCGGACTCGGCCAACACACCGTGGGTGACCGCGCCGCCTGGCTGCACGTGTCAGCCGGCCTCGGCACCTCGCCGTACGCGCCACTGCGATTCTGCTGCCGCCCCGAGGCCACCCTGCTCACGCTGCGACCCGCCTGAACGGCTAGCCTGGGCGGCTGCAACGGGCTGTGGCGCAGCTTGGTAGCGCGCTTCGTTCGGGACGAAGAGGCCGCAGGTTCAAATCCTGTCAGCCCGACTCACGCGCGTCAGCGCCCCCTCTGCGGGGCGCTGACACGTGTTCCGATCCCGGCCCCGGCTGCTCGCCCAGGATGCTCCGGCGGCGGGCGAGCCGCCGCACGTTTCGCTGGGATGCCAGCGAAAGAGGCGCTTCCCCGGCGTTGTTTCGCCGGGAAGGCGCGCACTTCGCTGGGGAAGTGGCGCCCCCGCGAGGCCCTCCGCGCACACTGCCCACGGCAGACTGGGCCGCCATGAGCGAGCAACGCACCGGGGACCTGCTCTGGTCACCCCCGGCCGACGTCCGCGAGACGACTCGGATCGGGACGTATCTGCGCCACCTGGAGACGACCACCGACCTGCGCTTCGAGGACTACCCGGCGCTGTGGCAGTGGTCGGTCGACGACCTGGACGGCTTCTGGCGCTCCGTGGTGGAGTTCCTGGACGTGCCGCACGACGGCGACCTCGACCCAGTGCTCACCGAGCGCGCCATGCCCGGTGCCCGCTGGTTTCCCCAGCTGCGGCTCAATTATGCCGAGGCCATGCTGGCGCTGCCCGGACGCGCCGACGGCGACGTCGTGGTCGTGGGTCGCTCGCAGTCTCGGGAGCGGGTCGAGCTGACCGCCGCCGAGCTGCGCGAGCAGGTGGGGCGCGCCCGAGCGGGGCTGGTGCGGCTCGGCGTAGGGCGCGGCGACCCGGTGGCCGCCTACCTGCCCAACGTGCCCGAGACGCTCGTGCTGCTGCTCGCGGCCGCGAGCCTTGGCGCCGTGTTCTCGTCGTGCGCACCCGAGTTCGGCACCCGCAGCGTCGTCGACCGGCTGCGTCAGATCGAGCCGGTGCTGCTGGTGGCGGTCGACGGCTACCGCTACGGCGACAAGCGGGTCGACCGCCGGGCCGAGGTGGCCGCCGTACGGGACGCGCTGCCCGGCCTGCGGCACACCGTGCACCTGCCGTACCTCGACCGCGACTCGGTGCCCCCTGACGGTGCGATCTCGTGGGCTGACCTGGTCGCCGAGCCGGCAGAGCCGGCCTACGATCGGGTGCCGTTCGACCACCCGCTGTACGTCCTGTACTCGTCAGGCACCACCGGGCTGCCAAAGCCGATCGTGCACGGGCACGGGGGCATCACGCTCGAGCACGTCAAGGCCCTCGCCCTGCATATGGACCTCGGCCCAGCCGACCGGTTCTTCTGGTTCTCCACCACAGGCTGGATGATGTGGAACCTGCTGGTCTCCGGCCTCGGGGTCGGCGCCGGCGTCGTCTTGTTCGACGGCGACCCGGGCGCGCCCGACCTCGGCGCGCTGTGGCAGTTGGCCGACGAGACCGGCACGACCTACTTCGGGACCAGCGCGCCGTACCTGTTGGCCTGCCGCAAGCAGGAGCTGGTGCCGCGTGACGTCGCCGGCCTGTCCGCGCTGCGCGGCGTCGGGTCGACCGGGGCGCCGCTGCCGGCCGAGGGGTTCCGCTGGGTGTACGAGGCGGTGTCCTCGGACGTGCTCCTCGCCAGCTTCTCTGGCGGCACCGACATCTGCAGCGGGTTCGTCGGCGGCAGCCCGCTGCTGCCGGTGCGGGCAGGACGGATCGCCGCCCGCTGCCTGGGCTGCCGGGTGGAGGCGTACGACCCGACCGGGCGCGCGCTGGTCGGCGAGCAGGGCGAGCTGGTGGTCACCGCACCGATGCCCTCGATGCCCGTCGGCTTCTGGGGTGACGACGACGGCAGCCGGTACCGTGCGGCCTACTTCGACGACTTCCCAGGAGTGTGGCGGCACGGCGACTGGATCACCATCGACGCCGACGGCTCGTGCGTCTTGACCGGGCGCAGCGACGCGACCCTCAACCGGGGCGGGGTGCGGCTCGGCACGGCGGAGTTCTACGCCGTCGTCGAGGCGATGCCCGAGGTCGCCGACAGCCTTGTGGTGCACCTCGAGGACGCCGAAGGCGGCGCCGGTGAGCTGCTGCTGTTCGTGGTGCCGGCCGACGGCTCCGAGCTTGATGACCGGCTGCGCAAGGCGATCGGACGTGAGCTGCGTACCCACCTGTCGCCGCGCCACGTCCCCGACTCCGTGCACGCCGTACCCGACCTGCCCCGAACCCTGTCGGGCAAGAAGCTCGAGGTGCCGGTCAAGAAGATCCTGACCGGCGCAGCCGTTGACGACGCCGCAGCGAGGGGAGCGCTGGTCAACCCCGAGTCGCTGGACGCCTTCACGGCCTTCTCCCGCGACCCCTGACCCCCGCCCGAGGCCGGTGGAGATCACCGGGAGGCGGCCACCAGCTCGGCGATCTGGAGGGCGTTGAGGGCGGCGCCCTTGCGCAGGTTGTCACCACTCACGAACAGCGCGAGCCCTCGACCGCCCTCGACGCCGGGGTCGTGCCGGATGCGGCCGACCAGGCTCGGGTCACGGCCCGCCGCCTGCAGCGGGGTGGGCACGTCGCACAGCTCGACGCCCGGCGCTGCCCCGAGCAGCTCGGTCGCCCGCTCGACCGACAGCGGCCGGTCGAACTCGACGTTGAGCGACAGCGAATGACCGGTGAAGACGGGCACCCGCACGCAGGTGCCTGACACCAGAAGGTCCGGGAGCCCGAGAATCTTGCGACTCTCGTTGCGCAGCTTGTGCTCCTCGTCGGTCTCGTACGAGCCGTCCGCGACGACGGTGCCCGCCATCGGCAGCACGTTGAACGCGATCGGGGCGACATATGCCACCGGTGCTGGGAAGGCGGCCGCCGTGCCGTCGTGCGTCAGCTCGACGGCACGGTCGACAACTTGCCGCACCTGCTTGTCGAGCTCGTCGACACCGACCAACCCACTGCCCGACACCGCTTGATAGGTCGACGCCACGATTCGGACCAGCCCGGCTTCGTCGTGCAGTGGCTTGAGGACCGGCATCGCCGCCATCGTCGTGCAGTTGGGGTTGGCGATGATTCCCTTGCGCGCCTGACGGATCGCCGCGGGGTTGACCTCGCTCACCACCAGTGGCACGTCGGGATCCATTCGCCAGGCAGACGAGTTGTCGATGACCGTGACGCCTGCTGCAGCGAACCGAGCCGCGTGTGCGCGTGACGCCTGCG
Organism: Nocardioidaceae bacterium; assembly: GCA_013697585.1. Taxonomy (GTDB): domain Bacteria; phylum Actinomycetota; class Actinomycetes; order Propionibacteriales; family Nocardioidaceae; genus JACCWP01. The sequence continues at coordinate 30,009 of JACCWP010000195.1, read as the reverse complement.
CGCCCGCGGCGAACACGACGATGTCGAGGCCGGCTGGATCGGCGGTGGCTGTGTCTTCCACCACCACCTCGCTGCCCCCCCACGGCAGAGCGGTGCCTGCCGACCGGGCAGAGGCGAAGAGGCGCAGCTCGCCCAGCGGAAAATCACGCTCGGCGAGCAGGTGCCGCAGCACCGCCCCGACCTGCCCGGTCGCGCCGACAACTCCGACGCGCAGCCCCCTGCTGCGGCCGCTCATCTGCCGCTACCGCCGTAGACAACGGCCTCGACCTCGTCGGAGTCGAGTTCGAACGCCGCGTGCGCGGCGCTCACCGCGTCGTCCACCTGACCGTCGGTGACGATGACGGAGATCCTGATCTCCGAGGTGGAGATCATCTCGATGTTGACCCCGGCCGATGCCAGCGCGGTGAAGAACTTCGCGGTCACCCCGGGGTGGGTGCGCATCCCGGCGCCGATCAGCGAGACCTTGCCGATCCGGTCGTCGAACAGCAGCTGCTCGTAGCCGACCGCGCCGCGCAAGCCTTCCAGCGCGGTCATGGCTGTCTGGCCGTCCTCGCGCGGCAACGTGAACGAGATGTCGGTGACGCCGGTGGCAGCGACAGAGATGTTCTGCACGATCATGTCGATGTTGATCTGTGCGCTGGCAAGGGCATCGAAGATGCGGGCAGCCTCGCCGACCTTGTCGGGCACTCCGACGACGGTGATCTTGGCCTCGCTGCGGTCGTGGGCCACGCCGGCGATGATCGGTTGCTCCACGGTGCTCCCCTCGTCGGTGTCGGTCTGGTCGCGCACCCAGGTGCCCTGCTTGGTGGAAAAGCTCGATCGGACGTGGATCTGGACATCGTGGCGGCGTGCGTACTCGACGCACCGCAGGTGCAGGATCTTGGCCCCGCACGCCGCCATCTCGAGCATCTCCTCTGGTGAGATGTGCGGGATCCGCCGTGCGGTCGGCACGATCCGTGGGTCGGCCGTGAAGATGCCGTCGACGTCGGTATAGATCTCGCAGAACTCGGCACCGAGAGCGGCGGCCAGGGCGACGGCGGTGGTGTCGGAACCGCCGCGCCCCAGGGTGGTGATGTCCTTGCTGTCCTGGCTTACGCCCTGGAAGCCGGCGACGATCGCGATCGCGTCCTCGGCGAGGGCCTGCTCGATCCGGCCAGGCGTGATGTCGATGATCTTGGCCTTGCCGTGCACCGAGTCGGTGATCACCCCCGCCTGCGAGCCGGTGAACGACCGTGCGGTGTGCCCAAGGTTGCCGATCGCCATCGCCAGCAAGGCCATCGAGATCCGCTCGCCGGCGGTGAGCAGCATGTCGAGCTCGCGACCGGGAGGCAGTGGTGACACCTCGTGCGCCAGCCCGAGCAGCTCGTCGGTCGTGTCGCCCATCGCCGAGACCACCACGACGACGTCGTGGCCCGCCTTGCGACTCGCGGCGATCCGCTGCGCGACCCGCTTCACACCGGTGGCGTCGGCGACCGACGAGCCGCCGTACTTCTGGACCACGATGCTCACGAGCGTCGAGTGTATCGACGCTCGGATGCTGTTCGCCCGAAGCCATGCCCCGGATGCCTGCTCAGCGGCTGCGGTTGGTGGCGCGAACGCGATTGGGACTCGGAAGCCTGCCCGCTTTGGTCGACGCCGTGCAGTTCCCCTCCATGGACCGCCGCCGGTTTCTCGTCACCGTCGGCGCAGTGGCCGGGCTAGCCGCTGCTGCCCGACTCCCGGTCTTGTACGGGCCACCGGAAAGCTCGTACCCGCACCAGCACGACCTCTGCTCATCTGTTCAGCGGGTCAGGAGATCGGGTCCTCGATCTGGTCGGCGACCGCGAGCTGCTCGATCTCGCCGGTGCCCGTGTCCGCGTCGAGCCGGTCGTGGGCGACGATCGACTGCAGTGCTCGCAGCACGGCGCTGGCCTCGGAGCCCCAGGACGAGACGTACGAGAACTGCCACCACCACAAGGCCTCGTCGACCCGACCGTCCCGGTGGTGGGCAAGCCCGTGGGCCAGCGTCTGGGCGGTCGCGGCCACGTCGTCGGAGATGCGTGCCGGCACCAGGTCGGGGGGCATCGCGTAGGGGTCGAACACCTCGACGTAGTCGTCGGCCGGCCCGAGAAGCCGGGCCAGCGCTTCGCGGATCCGATCGAGGTCGGCGTCAGGCCCCGCCTCGGGCTCGTACTCCTCGTGCGGCACCAGGTCCGTCATGACGCCGAGCCGGGCGCCGGCGAGCAGCAGCTGGCTCACCTCGAGCAGCAGCAGTGGGATCGCGGTGCTCGAGTCGCCACCCTTGGCGATCGCGCGCACCGCGAGCAGGAAGCTCGCGACCTGGTCGGCAACGCCTTGGGCGAGGTCTTCCAGGTCGCTGTCCACCTCGGTTCGCCTGCCCTGCGTCGGCAACTCAGTCATCGACCGCACGCCTCCCCTCGAAGGCTCGTCCCAGTGTCACTTCGTCGGCGTATTCGAGGTCGCCGCCCACAGGTAGTCCACTGGCCAACCGGGTGACCCGCAACCCCAGGTGCTTGAGCGCTCGCGTGAGGTAGGTCGCGGTCGCCTCCCCCTCCAGGTTGGGGTCGGTCGCCAGGATCACCTCGGAGACGGTGCCGTCGGCAAGTCGCTGCATCAGCTCGCGTACGCGCAGCTGCTCGGGGCCGATCCCGTCGATGGGCGAGATGGCCCCGCCCAGCACGTGGTAGCGGCCGCGGTACTCGCGGGTCCGCTCGATAGCCACCACGTCCTTGGACTCCTCGACGACGCAGAGGACGGTGCCGTCGCGGCGAGGGTCGCGACAGATGCGGCACTGCTCGTCCTCGGTCACGTTGCCGCAGCTGGTGCAGAAGCGGACCTTGTCCTTGACCTCGACCAGCACGTGGGCGAGCCGCTTCACGTCGATCGGGTCGGCGTCGAGCAGGTAGAAGGCGATCCGCTGTGCCCCCTTTGGTCCGACCCCGGGCAGCCGACCCAGCTCGTCGATCAGGTCCTGGACGACACCTTCGTACACGGGTCGACTCCTCGCGACGGCTCCTCGACAAGACGGGTGTGGCTGAGCCTAGGGCCGGTGCGGAATCTCCTCGATCACTTGCGCCCCGAGCTCGCGGGTGAGCAGCTCGTGGGTGCCGTCGCCCTGGTCGTCGGCATCGGGGTCGTTGATGTCGGGCCCGCCGTGCTCGGCGGTTGCCTGGTTGGCCGTCGCCGGTTCGGCCGCGCTCTGGCCGCGCTCTGGTCGTGGCGCGGCTGCGGTGGGTTCGGCCGGGGGAGGAGGCGGCACCCCTGTCGACGAGTCCGCGGTCGGATCGACGATCGACTCGACCCGCCAGTCGACGCCGAGCACGTCGATGAGCACCTGTCGGAGCACCTCCTCGCAGCCGTTGCGGGCGAACGAGTCGCGGCTGCCTGCGTTGACGAACGCAACGGTCAGCGTGCGGCCGTCGAGGGAGTGCGCCTGTGCGCTCTTGCTCAACAGCGACCAGGCCAGCCGGCGTACGGACGCGGCGCGCTCGAGGAGGTCGGGCCAGGCGCGGCGGACGTCGACCAGGCCGAGGCTGCGACCCGCGGCCTGGTCAGCGGCGGGCTCGGGGACCGAGGCGGGCTGAGCGGTGCGCTCGGAGGCCGGCTCGACCGCCGCGCCGGGTGCGGGAGCTGGATCCGGGACCGAGGGCGGGTCGGCGGATCTGGGAGCCGGCTGACGGTCCGGCGGCGCGGGTGCGGGCTGGCCGGTGATCTCCAGTCGCCGTTCGAGCCGGGCCAGTCGGGCCTGCACGCCCTCGAGGCTGTCGTCGGCGCCGGGCAGCAGCACCCGGGCGCACATCAGCTCGAGCAGCAGCCGGGGCGCGGTGGCACCGCGGATCTCACCCAGCGCGGTGGAGACCACCTCGGCGGCGCGTACCAGGTCGGCGGCGCCAAAGCGGGCGGCCTGGCCGGCCAGCCGCTGGCCCTGCTCGGGGCTGACGTCGAGCAGCCCGTCACCGGCGGCGCCGGGCAAGTGCCCGAGCACGATCAAGTCGCGCAGCCGGCTGAGCAGGTCCTCGACGAACCGGCGCGGGTCGCGGCCACCTTCGACGACCTTGTCGACCACCCGGAACACCGTGCCGCCGTCACCTGCCGCGAACGCGTCAACGACCTCGTCAAGCAGTGAGGCAGGTGTGAAGCCGAGCAGACCGGCGGCCAACGCGTACGTCAGGCCGGCATCGTCGGCGCCGCCGATCAGCTGGTCGAGCACGCTGAGGGTGTCGCGGGCCGACCCTCCGCCGGCGCGCACGACCAGCGGCAGCGCGGTGGGCTCGACCGCGATCTGCTCGTGGGCGCAGATCTCGGCGAGGTAGTCGGTGAGCATCCGTGGGGGGAGCAGCCGGAACGGGTAGTGGTGGGTGCGGGAGCGGATCGTGGGCAGCACCCGGTCGGGCTCGGTGGTCGCGAAGATGAACTTGACGTGTGGCGGGGGCTCCTCGACCACCTTGAGCAGGGCATTGAACCCCTGGGTGGTCACCATGTGCGCCTCGTCGACGATGTAGATCTTGTACCGGCTCGACATTGGGGCGAACGATGCCCGCTCGCGCAGGTCGCGGGCGTCGTCGACGCCACCATGGCTGGCCGCGTCGATCTCGATGACGTCGAGGCTGCCGGCGCCGTCGCGGGCAAGGTCGCGGCAGCTCTGGCAGCAGCCGCACGGCTCGGCGAGGGGAGCCTGTTCGCAGTTGAGGGCACGGGCGAGGATGCGGGCGCTGGACGTCTTGCCACAGCCCCGCGGCCCGGAGAAAAGGTACGCATGATGGACCCGGTTGGCGGCCAACGCCTGTCGAAGCGGGACGGTGACGTGGTCTTGGCCCAGGACCTCGACGAACGTCTCCGGCCGGTAACGGCGGTACAGCGCGAGCGGGGCGTCCACCCCAGGCACCCTAGCCCGGCCGCCGGACACGTCCCCTCGGTCCCGAGGGGACCAGGAGACCCCTCGCGCACCCGGCAGAGCCTGCTGACCCTTGCTGCCTTCCGGCCCTGGGGGAGTTGGGCGGGATGCCGCCGCGCGAGGGGCTGGGCGCCATGGTAACCGTGCCGGTCGAGCGTGAGCCAAGCGCCGAACTGGCGGAACCTCGGCGTTGCCCACGGCGTGTCGTCAGCGTGTTGCCGCCAGTTCACGGGTCGGGGCGGGCCGGTACTCTGCTCGGCGGAGGATTCGCATAGTGGCCTAGTGCGCACGCTTGGAAAGCGTGTTGGGTTAACGCCCTCAGGGGTTCGAATCCCCTATCCTCCGCCGCGTGCCGGCCGAGCGGAGCGGCCTCTCCTAGACTGCGCGCGTGATCTTCAAGCGGGTCGGGGAGGGGCGGCCCTACCCCGAGCACGGGCTGACCCAGCGCCAGTGGGCCGACCTGCCCCCGCAGCAGGTCCGCCTCGATCAGCTGGTGACGACCAAGGGGACACTCGACCTGGCAACACTGCTCGACGCCGAGTCGACCTTCTTCGGTGACCTGTTCGCCCATGTCGTGCGCTGGCGGGACGAGCTCTATCTCGAGGACGGTCTGCACCGCGCGCTCCGCGCCGCCCTGCAGCAGCGACACTTGCTGCACGCCCGCATCCACCCGATCCCTGCCGGGGCGTCGTGAGCCGCAACCGGACCCCGATCACGCTCGCGCTGCTGGTCCTGCTCGTCGTGTTCGGCGCGTGGTACGGGTGGACCCAGATCAACCAGCCGATCAGCAACCCGTTCGCCGACCCGCCGGACTGCGTCCCCGAGCAGGTCGACGGCAAGCTGACCCGCGCGCAGGTGATCGTCAACGTCTACAACGGCAGTGCGCGCAACGACCTGGCCGCGAGCACGCTGCGCGAGCTGGCCCAGCGCGACTTCTCCCGCGGCGTCGCCGAGAACGCGCCGGGCAACCTCCGGGTGGCCAACGTGACGGTGCTCGACCCCGAGCCCGGCTCGGCGCAGGTGCGGCTCGTACGTGCCCAGTTCCAGGGCCAGGTCCAGGTGCGCAAGAATCCCGACCTGGCCGAGGGAATCGACATCGTGCTCGGCCAGGGCTATCTCGGGCTCCAGGGCGGCGCTCCCGCGACGGTTCGGGTGCGTGGCGATCAGGAGGTCTGCGTACCACCCCGCACCGGCCCAGCCGGTAGGCGCTGAGTCGCCTCAGCCGTTGCCAGTGCCGCGCGGGTCCTGCCATCCGGCAAGGCGCCCGTGCCTGGACACCGCCCGCAAGCGGCCTTCGGTGGCCTCCCGTACCCGCCGGGGAGCCACGACCAGCAGCTCGTCGTCGCGCTGCAGCCGGGTGACACCTGACGGCACGAACGACGCTCCCGCGCGTACGACCAGCGAGATCGATGCGCCGAGCGGCAGGCGCAGCTCGGCAACCTCGACCCCGTGCAGCCGCGACCCGGTGGCGATGCTCACGTGCAGCAGGTCCGCCGCGATCCGGTCCAGTGGGGCTGCCTCGACCTCCAGGTCGTGGGCAGCGCCGGTGTCGGTGACCCCGAGCAGGCGTGCGGCATAAGGCAGGGTCGGCCCCTGCGCGAGGGTGTAGACGACGACCAGGACCACCACCAGGTCGAACAGGTCGGTGGCGCCGGGCACGTCCTCGGCAAGGGGCACGGTGGCCAGCACGATCGGAATCGCGCCGCGCAGCCCCGCCCACGACAAGAACGCCTGCTCGCGCCATGGCACCCGCAACGGCGCCGTCGACACGACGACGGAGAGCGGTCGGGCCAGGAAGGTGAGCACCGCGCCCGCGACGAAGCCGGCGCCGAGGTGCCACCACGTCAGCCGCTGGGGCGACATCAGCAGGCCCAGCATGACGAACAACCCGATCTGCGCCATCCACCCCACGCCCTCCGCGAACGATCGGGTGGCGCGTCCGTGCGGCAGGTCGGCGTTGCCCAGCGTCAGCGCGGCGATGTAGACGGCTGCGAAGCCGCTCAGGTGCAGCACGGAGGCCCCGCTCCAGGCCACCACGCACATCGCGAGCACCGCGACGGGATAGAGACCTGACGACGGCAGCGCAGCCCGAGCCAGCAACCGGGCACCGAGCCAGCCGGCCGCGAAGCCGAGCGCCCCGCCGACCACCAGCTCCATGGCGATCATCGCCAGCAGCACCCACCAGGGCACATCGTCGGCTGCACCGGTCGCCACTGCGGTGACCAGCAACAGGGTGGGCGCGTCGTTGAGCCCTGACTCCGACTCGAGCGCGCCGCGTACGGAGGGCTTCAGCGGCACCCGCCGCAGCACCGAGAACACCGCCGCCGAGTCGGTGGGCGTCGTGACCGCTCCGAGCAGGATCGCGAGCTGCCAGTCGAGGTCGAGCACCCAGTGACCGAAGACGGCCATCACGCTCACCCCGACCGCGACCCCGACGGTACTGAGCGCCAGTCCCAGCGGCGCCGCCGGTCGCACCTCGGCCCAGTCGGTGGTCAACCCGCCCTCGGCGAGGATCAGCACGAGTGCCGCAAGCGCCAGCACGTACGCGAGGTCGGCGTCGTCGAACGGGACGCCGAGCACGGAGTCGCCGAGCAGCACGCCGATACCGATGTAGAGCAGCAGACTCGGCAGTCCCGCTCGCGCCGAGACCCGGACGGCAAGGATCGCGGCCAGCAGAACCGCGCCGCCGACCAGGGCGAGGACTTCGAAGCCGTAGCTCACCCGCCGCGCCTCTCGCCGTGTCGGTCGCCGTCTCCGCGCTGTGCCTCAGCAAGGGCCCCCAGCCTAGAGCTCGCCCGGCCGCGCTCCTCCGCTCCGGCGCTGGGTGTGGGAGGCCGGTCGGGTTGTGCACTGACCAGGCCAAAGGTGCGCCTCCCCGGGGAAACTTCGCTGGGGAAGCGCACCTTTCGCTGGTGTACCTGCGAAAACGGCGGCGCGGTGGCGGTGGGATTTGAACCCACGGAGGGCGTGAACCCTCACACGCTTTCGAGGTCTGCGGCCAGGCGTTCCGCATGGTCCGCGCAGGTCGGCTCAGCTCAGGCGGGATCGGCCATCCGCCAGACCCGGGCAGACATCTCTGGATACGGGCGAACTGAGACTACAACTGAGACTGCGGACCCCCGACTCGCCGCGCGGATGATGAGGCACAGGCGACCGACTCGGGATAGTTCGCTGCAGCGAACTCAGTCCTGACAGCATCGCTCAGCCTCCGCACATCCCGAGTCGAGGATCCTCAGGGCAAACCGAGGCAGCCCCCTTCCGACTAGTACTGCGTCCGCGCGGAGAACTCTCTGAGGCTCGGCGCGCGTCGGCCGGCCCGTCTAGCGACGCCAGAACAGCTCGGTGACGAAGACGTCGTTGTACGCGTCGAAGAACAGCGGCCGGGGCCGGTCGTCGCCTTCCGGAGCGATGTTGCCGGCCGCGGTGTTGAACAGCACGGTCTGTCCGTCGGCGCTGATGTCGGTGGGGTAGCTCCAGAAGTTGGCAGGCTGGCCGCGTCGGCCCCGGCTGACCAGGGTGATCGTGTCGGTACGTCGGTCGTAGCCAACCGATTGGGTTGTGTCGGACCCGAAGTGGTCGCCGAACGCAACGGCAGCGATGTAGCGCCCGGTGGTGCTGGCCGCATCGACGCCGTCGATGCCGTAGTCGTCGATGACGTCGGCCACGCCCAGGTCGCGGGTGCGATACATGACGGCCTCGACGGTGTCGACATCGGTGCGGGGGTTGTAGCTGTTCCAGGTGACGAACAGCAGCCGGCCGTCACCGCTGAACGTGGCGTCAATGATGCTCGCGTCGGCGCGAGCCGGGCCCGGCGGCACCTGCCGGGACTGACCGGTGCGCCGGTCGTACACGAACAGATCATCGCCGCCCTCGGGTGCCGAGGAGGACTCCACCGCGACGTAGCGGCCGTTGTCGTTCATGGCCTCCACCTCGGACTCGCCGTCCGGAGCGGGCAGCCGTGTCCAGGTGCCGGTGCCCCGGTCGAACAGGTAGGGGTAACCGAAACCGGACCTCGACCCCCCGCGGACCCCGACGAACCGGCCGTGCTCGGACACCGCGCGCACACTGATGAACAGCCGCGTCCCTTCGACCGCCGGGTCCGGCGGAGCCGCGATCGCCTCCAGCCGCCCGGACCGCAGGTGCTTGACGAACAGGTTGGCCTCCGGCCGGCGCCCTGGTGGGCCGAGCCCGTACGCCTCGGCGTTGAACGCCGCCAGCCGACTGTCGCCGCTGATGTCCGACCAGATCAGACCCCGGCTGCCCACCGCGGTCCCGTCGCTACGCGCCGACACCACCGTCGTGACGTCGCGCCGGCGATCACGCAGCAGCAGACAGCGGGTGTCCCGGCACGCCCGCTCCCCCGACGCGTCGCCGGCATTGTCGACGAACAGCACGAACCGGCCATCAGCAGACAGCGACGCCTGACCGAACTCGATGTCACCGGCCGGCCGGCCGGTACGCGGTGACAGGCTGGCCGTCTCCACCCGGGCGGCGGCGAACCAGCCCCGATCCGACTCAGCGGCCAACCTGCCCGCCGAAGCGACGCCTAGTGCCGCGGCCGACGGCACCCCGGCAGCCAGCCCGGCAGCGGTCGCCGCCGCGAGCACCGTTGCCGTCAGGCGGCCAAGCGCAGATCCCCGGCGCACGACCATCATAAGGACCGTAGACGACCCGATTGAACGGTACGAGAACTTTGACGAAATTGGTCGCGATAACAGCAACGAGAGCATCGAGGGCGATCTGTCCGGCGTGACGACCGGGCGGGACCCGGTCGGTCAGCCCACCGCCGCGTGATCGGTGAAACCGCGCGGCCCACAGCGGTGGCACGACCGCCGCCACTGACGCCACCACCGATACACCTGAAGGCGACGGATCCCAGCCGACAGATGGGGATGGCGGCACCCCACAGCCCCGATGCAGCGTCCACCGTTCGGGTTGATTCTCGTCATGAAAACGCGCCTGTTCGGCTCGATTGGCGATCCCAGACGTAACGTCGGTGCAATGAACTCTGGGATTGTGGTGCCGTGACGGTCACCGGGTCCACCCCGACGGGTGCGGCCCATGACCTCGTGGTCGACGCGGATCTGCTGGCGCAGGTCGTGGAGGTGTCGGCCGACGCAATCTTCAGTGAGGACTTGGACGGCCGGATCCTCACGTGGAACGCTGCGGCCGAACGGTTGTACGGCTGTGCGGCGACAGACATGGTCGGTCGGCTTGGGTGGAGCGCAATCCAGCCGGCGTGATGGCACTAGTCGGGTTGCCGCACGTAGTTGAGGGCAGATCGGCCCCTGAACGCAGCACCGGCGGCGCCACACAAGTCGCTGACCTGCGGTGATGCCGCCGGAGGTTGGCGGTGGCGGTGGGATTTGAACCCACGGAGGGCGTGAACCCTCACACGCTTTCGAGGCGTGCTCCTTCGGCCGCTCGGACACGCCACCGCGCAGTAGGCTACCCGAGCCGCGGCGGCTGCTTCTCGCCCCGGTGGTCGGCGAAGAAGGCGCGCAGCAGGACGGCGGACTCGCCGGCGCGGACGCCTGCGACCACCTCCGGACGATGGCCGCGGCGACGGTCCCGGACGAGGTCCCACACCGACCCGACCGCTCCGTCCTGGTCGTCGTAGGCGCCGAACACGAGCCGGTCCACCCGGGCGAGCACGAGTGCCCCAGCACACATGGCGCACGGCTCCAGGGTGACGACCAGGGTGCAGCCGTCGAGTCGCCACGACCCCTGCGCGGTGGCGGCCAGCCGCAGCGCGACCAGCTCGGCGTGGCCCGCCGGGTCGCAATCGCGCTCGCGGGTGTTGTGGCCGGTTGCCAGCACGGCGCCGGTCCGATCCAGGACGGCGGCGCCGACGGGCACGTCGCGGGCGCGCAGCGCACCCAGGGCTGCGGCGAGCGCGACCCCCATCGGCTCGTGCCAGGGGCTGGTCGGCAGAACGCTCAGACCGATGCCCCCTCGAGGACGCCCTCGAACTCCCCACCGAAGCCCAGCCGGTGCGCGACGTCGGCGAGCATCTCGTCGGGATACAGGTCGGGGTCGTCGCACAGCACTGCCATGTCCATGGCGGACATCCCGAGGTCGGCCACAATGTCCAGCTGGCCGGCCGGCTGCGCATCCTCCTCGTCGTCGGGGTCGGGGAGGTCGAGCAGCTCCATCACCGCGGCCGCGAGCGGCCAGTCGGCCGCGGCGGTCACGTCGGAGAGCAACGCCCGGACATCGCGGCCCTGGACCCGAACGAGCACGAAGAAGTCCTCGTCGATAGACACCAGCCCGAGCGATCCGCTCTCAGCCGGCCACGGCCGCAGCGCCGACACCAGCTCGCCCAGCCCGCCGGCCGCAACCCGGTGCGGCAGGGGCTGGACCTGCCAGACCCCCTCCTCGCGGTATGCCACAACGGCGAAGTCCACGCTGTCCTCGGACACATCGTCGATGGTCGCAGACCCTACGCCCGAGGGGTAGGGTCGCGTGTCCACTAGCGTGCGCGGCATGCGCGTGCACGTCGCCGACCACCCTCTCGTCGCTCACAAGCTCACGTTGCTGCGCGACGAGCGGACGGAGTCGCCGACGTTTCGACGGCTGGCCGACGAGCTGGTCACGCTGCTCGCGTACGAAGCCACCCGCGACGTGCGCACCGAGGCGATCACTGTCCAGACCCCGGTCGCGCCCGCACAGGGCGTGCGGTTGTCAGCGCCCAAGCCGCTGGTGGTGCCGATCCTGCGCGCGGGTCTCGGCATGCTGGAGGGGATGCAACGGCTGCTGCCCACTGCGGAGGTGGGGTTTCTCGGCATGATCCGCGACGAGCACACGCTGCTCGCGTCGACCTATGCCGAGCGGCTGCCCGAGGATCTGTCCGGGCGTCAGTGCTACGTGCTCGACCCGATGCTCGCGACCGGCGGGACGCTCTCGGCTGCGATCGAGTTCCTGGCCGAGCGCGGCGCCGAGCACGTGACTGCCGTATGCCTGCTGGCAGCGCCGGAGGGGGTCGCCCGGGTCGAGCGGGACCTGGCCGAGCTCGCGATTCCCACGACACTGGTGACAGCCGGACTCGACCAACGGCTCAACGACAAGGGCTACATCGTGCCGGGCCTGGGAGACGCGGGCGACCGGCTGTACGGCGTCGTGAGCTGACCGCCCCACCCGCTCCCGCCCGCGGGACGTCATCCGTCCGGCGGCCCATCGACGGCGAGTTGCATGACGTTGCGGCGGGGTCAGAGCGACTTGACCGCGTTGAGCAGCTTGCTCATGTTCTCCTTGGCGTCGCCGAACAGCAGTGTGGTTCGGCCGTCGAACAACAGCTCGTTCTCGATGCCGGCGAAGCCGGGACGCATCGAGCGCTTCATGAAGATCACCTGCTCGGCCTGGTCGGCGTGCAAGATCGGCATGCCATAGATGGGTGCGCCCGGGCTGGATCGCGCCGCAGGGTTGACGACGTCGTTGGCCCCGACGACGAGCACCACGTCGGTCCGCTTGAACTCGTCGTTGATCTCATCCATCTCCTTGAGCTGCTCGTACGGCACCTGCGCCTCGGCGAGCAGCACGTTCATGTGGCCGGGCATCCGACCGGCGACGGGATGGATCGCGTAGTCGACCTGTACGCCACGCTCGCCGAGGACGTCCACCAGCTCGCGCAACGTGTGCTGGGCCTGCGCCACGGCGAGCCCGTAGCCGGGCACGACGATCACCCGCTGGGCATAGCCGAGCAGGATCGCCACGTCGGTCGGACCGGCCGAGCGGACCGGGCGGTCGCTGACCTCGCCTCCGCCGAGCGTGGAGCCGCCCTTCAGGGCGCCGAAGAGCGTGTTCGCCAGCGAACGTCCCATCGCGGCAGCCATCAGTCGGGTGAGCAGGGTGCCGGACGCGCCGACCAGCGTGCCCGCGACCAGCAGCAGGGTGTTGCCGAGCACGTAGCCCCCGGCGGCGACCGCGAGCCCGGTAAAGGCGTTGAGCAGCGAGATCACGATCGGCACGTCGGCGCCACCGACCGGAAGCACCAGCAGCACACCGAGCGCGAGTCCGAGCACGCCGATCACCACGCCGGCCCAGGTCGCCGGTTCGAGGACCAGCAGCACAGACAGCGCACCCGCGGCGATGATGGAGCCGCCGAACGCCACCGGCAGACCGGGGAACGTCACGGGGCGGGTCGTCATCAGCTCCTGCAGCTTGGCGAACGTCACGAGCGACCCAGAGAAGCTGACCGCGCCCACGAGGATCGTGAACGCGGTGGCCGCGAGGTCGAACTCCGGCACGTCGCCCAAGCCGCCCCCGGCCAGCTCGGCGGCCTCGACGAGCTCGCTCAGCTCCAGGCCTGCCACGAGCGCGGCAGCGGCGCCGCCCACGCCGTTGAACAGCGCGACCAGCTGCGGCATCTGGGTCATCTGCACCCGTTGGGCGCCGACCACACCGGCAGCCGAGCCCACCGCGATCGCCGCCAGGATGGGGAGCTGGTGGTCGAGGTCTCGCTCGAAGAACACGATGACGCAGGCGAGCGCAGCGCCGAACGCGCCGATCAGGTTGCCCCGGCGGGCCGTACCCGGGCCGGACAGCCCCTTCAGCGCGATGATGAAGCACGCGGCGGCCAGCAGGTAGCCCAGCTGCACCCAGGTGGGGATCACTTCTGCCCGGCCTTCTGCTGGGCGTCGCCCCGCGGCCTACGGAACATCTGCAGCATTCGGTCAGTGACGACGAATCCGCCCACCATGTTGAGCGTCGCGAGCACGACGGCCACCAGCCCGACCGCGAGACCGAGCCCCGACTCGGCGGTGCCCGTGACCAGCACAGCGCCCACCAGGATCACTCCGTGAATCGCGTTGGCCCCTGACATCAGCGGCGTGTGCAGCGTGGACGAGACCTTCGAGATCACCTCGATGCCGACGAACACGCTCAGCACGAAGATGGTGAGCCAGACGACCTCCTCGCTCATGAACCGCCCTCCAACAGCTCGCGGGTGGGTTGGTGCACGACCTCTCCGTCGCGCACGACGCAGCAGCCCGACACCACCTCGTCCTCGTGGTCAGGGGCGAACATCGCCCCCGACCCGTGCTGAGCCTCACCCTGCCGCTGGCTGCCGCCGTCGCCCTCGCCGCCAGGCCCCGTGGTCATCAGCGTGACCAGGCTGACGATGTTGGCTGACAGCAACCGGCTGGCGGGAGCGGGCATCGAGCTCGGCACGTTGCGACCGCCCCACACGCGGGTGCGGCCGATGCGTACGGTCTCTCCCGCGACCGAGCCCTCGACGTTGCCGCCGCTCTCGGCAGCGAGGTCGACGACCACCGACCCGTTGCCCATCGTCTCGACCATCTCCTGGGTCACCAGCATCGGAGCCGGACGGCCGGGCACGGCGGCGGTGGTGATCAACGCGTCGGCGGCGCTGATGTACGGGGTGAGCAGCTCGCGCTGACGCGCGGCGCGGTCGTCTGCCATCTCGCGGGCATACCCCCCCGAGCCCTCCAGCGACTCCAGCTCGAGGTCGATCGACTTGGCGCCCATCGACTGGATCTCCTCAGCGGCCGCGGCCCGTACGTCGTATGCCCGGACCACAGCGCCGAGACGCCTTGCGGTGGCGATCGCCTGCAGTCCGGCTACACCGGCGCCGAGCACGACCACCTCGGCGGGCTGCACCGTGCCGGCAGCGGTCATGTTGAGCGGAAAGAAGCGCCGCAGCATGCCGGCTGCCACGATCGCGCTGCGGTAGCCCGCGACCAGAGCCTGCGACGAGAGGGCATCCATCGACTGCGCGCGCGAGATGCGGGGGACCAGCTCGAGTGCGAACGCAGTGAGCCCACAGTCACGCATGTCACGCACCTGGTCGGGTTGGCTCGTGATCGGCAGGAACGACACCGTCGAGGCCCCGGAGGGGAGCTGGCGGATCCGTTCCCGCGCCAGCGGCTGCACCGACAGGACCAGTGCCGCATCGGCGAACGGGCTGTCGTCGAGCACCGCTCCGGCCGCTTCATAGTCGGCGTCGTCGAACTCGGCAGCACGCCCCGCGCCCGGCTCGACCGCGACCTCGTACCCCAGCTCCACGAGCTTCTTGACGCCGTCGGGCACGAGCGCGACCCGCGTCTCGCCCTGCTGTGTCTCCCCTGCGACCGCGACTCTCACGAGACGCGACCCTAGGCCACGCCGCGCGACCACTCGCAAGTGGCGGAAGGTGCCGGTCGTTCGCGGAGTGTCGCCCGCGTGTGTCCGCCATTTCGCACGGGGGAGCGGGGGGAGGTGCGGGTGGGCGACTTCCCGCTCAGTAGTAGTGGGGGTAGTCCGACCAGTCGGCGTCGCGCTTGGCGAGGAAGGCGTCGCGGCCCTCGGCAGCCTCGTCGGTCATGTAGGCGAGCCGGGTGGCCTCGCCCGCGAACAGCTGCTGGCCGACCAGACCATCGTCGGCAAGGTTGAAGGCATACTTGAGCATCCGTTGCGCGGTGGGGCTCTTCGCGTTGACCTCGCTCGCCCACTGCAACGCGGTCGGCTCCAGCTCGGCGTGCGGCACGACGGCGTTGACCATGCCCATCTCGTACGCCTGCGCCGCGGTGTATGCGCGGCCCAGGAAGAACACCTCGCGGGCCCGCTTCTGCCCGACCTGGCGGGCAAGGTAGGCCGAGCCGTATCCGCCGTCAAAGCTGGCCACGTCGGCATCGGTCTGCTTGAACCGGGCGTGCTCGGCGGAGGCCAGCGACAGGTCACACACGACGTGCAGGCTGTGCCCACCACCGGCAGCCCAGCCCGCCACGACGCAGATGACGACCTTGGGCATGAACCGGATCAGGCGTTGGCACTCCAGGATGTGCAGGCGGGCGGGCCGTGCCTTGTCGACCGGGCGACGGCCCTCGGGTGACTTGCCGTCGTCGTCGTACGAATAGCCGGCGCGACCGCGCGAGCGCTGATCCCCGCCGGAGCAGAACGCCCAGCCGCCGTCGCGCGACGACGGACCGTTGCCGGTCAGCAGCACGCAACCGACGTCGGCCGACGCCCGCGCGTGCTCCAGCACCGCGAGCAGCTCGTCGACCGTGTGCGGGCGGAACGCGTTGCGCACCTCGGGTCGGTCGAAAGCCACCCGAACGGTGCCCTGGCCGACAGCACGGTGGTAGGTGACGTCGGTGAGCTGACCGAAGCCGGCGACCGGCTCCCATGCGGACGGGTCGAAGATCTCCGAGACCGCGCGATCGCTCATGCCCGGCAGCCTGTCAGAGGTCCCCCACCCGCTGAGCCTGACGTCTCACTGCGATTTCCACGGCGTGTCGGCTGTCGAACGTCAGGTTCAACGCTCGGGGGCGGGGTGCAGGCGGGCGGACAGCCAGCGCAGCTGCTCGGCCTCCTGGTGGGCGGCGCCGCCTTCGTGCCCGTCATAGGGCCACACGCTGATGCTCTTGTCACCGGGCCAGTGGTTGTACGCGCCGAACACCGTCGACGGCGGGCAGACCTCGTCCATCAAAGCCACCGAGAACAGCGCCGGGACCTGGGCCCGGCTGGCGAGGTTGACCCCGTCGACGTAGGACAGCGTCCGGAAGACTCGCTCGGCGCGGTCGCGGTGCGTGCGGCAGTACGTCACCAGCTCGGCGTACGGCTGCGCATCGGTCAGGCCCACCGCCCGCCGGATGTCACACAGGAACGGCACGTCGACCAGCGCGGCCGCGACGCCGGTCCCGAGGGCGGCCGCAGCGATCGCCGTCGCACCGCCCTGGCTGCGGCCACTCACGGCGACCCGCGCCGGATCCACCTCGTCCAGCCCGCGGGCCACGTCGACGGCGCGCGCGGCGTCGGTGAACAGCCGGCGGTAGTAGTACGTGTCGGGGTCGCCGATTCCACGGGTGACGAAGCCGGGAGTCGCCGGCCCGCCGGCGTCGGGGTCGTCGGTAGCACCAGCGGTCGAGCCCGCGCTGCCCTGGCCGCGCGTGTCCATCACCAGGTGCACGTAGCCGGCCGCGCTCCACAGCAGCCGCTCGTGCGACCAGCCGCGGCCACCGCCGTACCCGATGAACTCGACCACGCACGGCAACGGCACGTTGGTCCCCCGAGGCCGCAGCACCCAACCGCGCACCGGCTGGCCGGCGAAGCCGCTGAACGTCAGGTCCGACACAGCGACTGTCACCAGGCCGGTATCGGCGCGCTCGCGGCGCACCGTCGGCACCGCGGCAGTGCGCGCCTCGTCGAGCGTGCGAGCCCAGAACGCGTCGAGATCCGCCGGCTCAACACGCTGCGGGCGGTATTCGCGGAGCTCGGCCAGGGGCAGGTCAAAGTGCGCCACGCGGGTCAGCCTGCAGCAGCGCTGATCGCCGTCGCCAGCCCGCACAGGTGCCCGAAGCGAGCCAGCTCCGAGTCGAGCACAGCGGGGCCACCTCGACGTCCGAGCACGACGACACCATCGCCGAGAGGGGCCGCGGCCAGCACCGTGCCCTCCCACTCCGGCAGCTCCGACAGCACCACCGGCCGCTCGACCGAGGTCAGCCACCTCACCGCCTCGGTCGGCAGATCGGGTGCGGTGTCGCTGGCCGCGAGCCGCTCGACGCCGCCGTCCGGTAGCGGACAGATCGCCAGTGCCCAGTCGCAGCGGAACGTGACCGGCACGAGCTCCACCAGCTGGGCCACTGCCTTCTTGGGCTCGGCAGTCATCGCCTCGACGGCCTCCAGGTCGAGGCGCAGGCTTGCTCCGGCGTTGTAGCGCGAGATCCACAGCACCCGTACGCCGTCCAGCCGGTGGCAGGCGCTCACCACCGTGTCCGGCAGCACCTGCGGAGGCAGGTCGAGCAGCACGTCGTCGACCGCCGTGCCAGCCTCCCGGTGCTCGACGATCTCGATCGCGTGGATGTCGGCGCCCGACGTGCCGATCGCCGACGCGACCGCGCCCAACGAGCCCGGGACGTCGGGCAGCTCCACCCGTAGCAGGAACGCCATGGTCCTCATTGTGTCGAGGCCGGGCTAGGCCGGCGTGTCGGGCCTACAATGGCACCGCGGGGTCGATGCGTGGTCGACTTCTCGGTGGAGCGTCGGACTATCGGCACGACCGCCGGCGAGTCGTTACACACTGTAGTCGCAACAATGCACACTGGCAGCATGGAGGCCACTGAGACCAGCCGATACCTCAGGGTGGCCGATCTCTTCGGGGCCATGGAGTCGGCTGGCGGCATCGACGAGTTCGCCTCGGTGAGTGCCGCCGCCGCGCGAGAGGTGCTGGCTGCGGCGTCCACGTCGATCAGCCGCTACGACGCCGAGGCGGGCACCGTACGGACGCTCGTCAACGCAGGGGAGCTCGGGCCGGGCGAGCAAGAACGACCGGCCGTCGAGCGCTACGAGGTCACCGAGTTCCCGCATCTGTTGCAGGTGGCCGAGCTGCAGGAAACCTGGTCCACGCATGTCGGTGACCCGAACGGGGACGAGTCCGAGCTCGGGCTCATGCGCAAGTTCGGCAAGTCCGCCGCGCTCGGCTGTCCGATCCTTCTCGGGGCGCGCGTGTGGGGCGAGCTGTACGCGACCCGCGCCGAAGGAGCTGAACCCTTCCAGGCGGCCGACCGGGCGATCGCCCGGATGATCGCCCAGGCGATCGCGCTGTGCATCGGCCGGATCATCGGCCGCGACCAGCTGCGCGAGCTCGTCTACGTCGACGCGCTCACCGGCTTGGGCAACCGGCGCATGGTCGACGAGACCTTGCGGCGGCTCTCCGAGCAGGGAACCCCGACGACGGTGGCGCTGTGGGACGTGGACGGCCTCAAAGTCATCAACGACCGCGAGGGGCATCTGGCCGGCGACCGCCTGCTGCGGGAGGTCGCCTTGCTGCTCAGCCAGGCGGCCAGCCGACTTCCGGGCGCCGTCGCCACCCGGCTGGGAGGCGACGAGTTCTGCCTGGTCGCCGCCGGTCACTCCGGTCCTTACGTGGCTGACCTGCTCGTCGGGCTGGTCGCCAGGGCCAGCACGCTCGCCGACGGCGCGGGGGTGTCGTCGGGCATCGCCTCGTCGATCGCGTTGTCGTCGGAGCCGGACGTCAAGGCGTTGCTGCGCCGGGCGGACGCGGCGCTCTATCAGGCGAAGGGCGCGGGCGGACGACGTCAGGTCCACGACCGCGGATGGGCGGCGGCTGCCGACCGGCAGCTCCTGGACACCAGGCTGAGCGTCTAGCGCCGACTGGCGGGCGCGGGTCAGTCAGGACATGTCGGCCGTGGTCACGGCGGCGATCGGGACCCGCACCTCGACGCCCGAGGCGCGCCACTCTGCCTGGCCCTCGAAATCGAGCCGTTGCCCGGCGCGAACCTGCATGCTGGACTCGCCACGCCCGACCAGCCGCACCCACAGCCTGCCTTCGCCGTTGGCGACCCAGAATCCCTCATCGGCACTCACGCGAAGCACCACCGCGTCCCTGGCGGTGACGGTCCGGTCGGCTCGGTCAGCCTCGCGCAGCGCCGCCGGCGTCACCGCGGGTCGGCCGGTGCCGACGACCAGAGCCAGACGCGCCGCGGGGGCGTCGGGTGCGGACTCGGACTCAGAACCGCTCAGCACGACAACCGTGCCCACCGCAGCGACAACGGCTGCGGCGCCGACTGCCTGAGCCGTTGCCTGGACACCGGTACCGGGTGCGCCCTTGCCGACCAGCCACGCGAATGCGACAGGCACAACGCCGGCCAGGCCACGCTTGCGAGTGAGCAACGGATCACTGAGCTCGGCGCAGGTGGGGCAAGTCAAGAGGTGCGAGCCGGCGTCGAGGGCCCGCTGGCGACGCTGGTCGCCCATCGACAGGGCCAGCAGAACCGGCTTGCACGAAGCGGTGGGGAGCCTGACGCGGCGAAAGGCCAACACGTACTCGACCCGCATCCGGGCCCGGGTGCGCGCCAGCTGTGCGGCCACCCCACCCGGGGTGGAGGAGCCAGAGCGAGCCAGCTCGTCGGTGCCGAGACCGTGCACCTCATGCGCGACCAAGGTCTCCCGGTCGCGCTCGGGCAACGCGTCCAGCGCAGCGCGTACGGCATCGGCCTCCTCGAAGCGCAGGACCGCCTCCTCAGGGCCGTCGGACGCCTCGACCTCCACCAGCCCAGGTGCGTGCCGCTCGGCGGTCGCATCGCGGCGAGCGCGGGAGGTGACGAGGTTGCGCGCAGTGACCACGGCATAGGGCAGCAATGCGTCGGCGTCAACCCGATCGCTGGCGCCGAGCACGCGAAGCAGTGTCTCCTGCACGACATCGTCGGCCAGGTGCGGATCCGGCACCCGCGAGCCCACGATCCGGCGCAGCGGACCAGCCAACGTCTCGACGACAGCCTGGTCGTCGAGTTGCGCTTGGCCCGCCCCGTTGCGCACCTTCTCGGGCACGGTCACGACCCGACGCTACCCCCGGGGCAGAAATACTTCCGCCACCGTGCGTCATGGGGGGCCGACGAGCGCGTTCTCCCAGTGGGCTACGTCCGCGCGGCTGCATGCATGCCCGGAGACAAGCCCTCCGTTCGAGCTTCGAGACCCGTGAGCTCCCCCCGTGACTGATCGCGAACAAGTGCACTGCCGGTCGCCATGTGTGACCCCGAAACCCCCTGAGGCAGGTTCCAATGTCATCAACCGCACACGGCGCCGACGAAGGGCGCGACACCCGCTCCTACCACGATCTCCCCAAGGCCAAGACGAGCGCGACCGCTGTCTTCGCGCTCATCTTCGGCCTGCTCGCCTTCTTCGGAATCCTGAGCATCCTGTTCTCCCCGATCGCGCTGCCGCTCGCGGTGCTCGGGTTGATCTTCGGCGTCGTCGGCATCAAGCGGACCACCGAGCCGCAGCGCACCGGCAAGGCCCTCGCCATCATCGGTCTGATCCTCAGTGTGCTCGCGTTGGTGCTTGCGGTTGCCGCCGTGGTCGGCGGTTTCATCCTGCTCGATGACCCCGGTGTCATCGACTGGCTGGACACGCGGCTGGCCGACGCCAGGGAGAACCTGCCCGCGGAGGTGCCGAAGCCCTGACTCTTGCCTGCCCGGCTTCTCCCGCCAGCCCGATCTGACAACCGGAGGTCCTCGATGGACATCGAAAGCGCTCTCTCTGATGGGCTGAGCACCATCGCCAGCTTTGTCCCCAAGCTCGTGCTGTTCCTCGTCATCCTGATCGTCGGCTGGATCGTCGCCAAGACGTTGTTGAAGGTCGTCAACGGGATCCTCGAGAAGGTCGGATTCGACAACGCCGTAGAGAAGGGTGGGGTCAAGACAGCGCTGCAGCGCAGCCACTACGACGCGTCGGACGTCGTCGCCAAGCTGGCCTACTACGCGGTCCTGCTCTTCACCCTGCAGCTGGCATTCGGCGTGTTCGGGCCGAACCCGATCAGCGAGCTGATCACGTCGCTGATCGCCTACCTGCCCCAGGTCGTCATCGCCATCATCATCATCGTGATCGCCTCGGCCATCGCCAAGGCAGCCAAGGACCTCATCAGCACCGTGCTCGGCGCGCTGTCGTACGGCGACGTCGTCGCCACCGCGGCGTCGGCCTTCATCATGTTCCTCGGCATCGTGGCCGCCCTGAATCAGATGGGCATCGCCACGACCGTCACCACCCCGATCCTGGTCGCCATCCTGGCCACCGTCGCCGGGATCCTGATCGTCGGTGTCGGCGGCGGGCTGGTCCGACCGATGTCCCACCGCTGGGACGGCTGGCTCGACAAGGCCGCCCTCGAAGGCGCCAAGGCCAAGCAGCAGGCCAAGTCGCCCACGGACGCGGGCCAGGAGGTCGGCGAGCAGTACAAGGAGCAAGCCAGCGGCGGCCAGCCGTCCGAGCCTCAGACAGGCGCCCGCGCCTACCAGTGACCAGTACGGAGGCTTCCATCCGGACGTCTTCACCAGGCGTGACCCAACGAACGAAAGGCCACCATGATCACCACCGCACAGATCGACGACGTCATCGGCGAGACCATGTACGGCGCCAACGGCGACAAGATCGGCAAGGTGGGGCAGATCTATCTGGACGACCAGACCGGCCAGCCCGAGTGGGCGACCGCGAGCACCGGCATGTTCGGCTCGAACGAGAGCTTCGTCCCGCTGGCCGAGGCCAGTGCCTCAGGCAGCGAGCTCACGGTTCCGTACGACAAGAACAAGGTGAAGGACGCGCCGCGGATCGACCCTGACCAGGGTCACCTCTCCCAGGACGAGGAGGCCGAGCTCTACCGCTACTACGGCCTGTCCTACAGCGAGGCCCCGTCCGACTCCGGCCTGCCCACCGGCAACCGCGACGACCACAACGCCGCTGCCGGTACGGTCGGACATGACACGTCCGTGCCCGCCACCGACGACGCCATGACCCGTTCTGAAGAGCAGCTGCACGTGGGCACCGAGAAGCAGGAAACCGGCAAGGCGCGCCTGCGCAAGTACGTCGTGACCGAGAACGTCACCCAGACCGTCCCGGTCACCCGTGAGGAGGTCCGTGTCGAGCGGGAGCCGATCACCGACGCCGACCGCAGGGCCGCCACATCCGGTGTCGGTATCACCGACGAGGAGCACGAGGTCACGCTGCACGAGGAGCGCGCCGTCGTGGAAAAGGAGACCGTTCCGGTCGAGCGGGTACGGATCGACAAGGACACCGTCACCGAGGAGCAGCAGGTGTCTGAGGAGGTCCGCAAGGAGCAGATCGAGGCCGACGGCACCGAGGGGACGACCCAGCGCTGACCCGCGGCTCGGCCTGGCCGGCTGGCAGCGTCTGAAGCTGGCCGACCGCCGCCCGGGTGTCGACGCCTCCCGCACGGGAGGACGGCGGCTTCCGGGCGGCTGCCAGTCGTGGGACACAATGGGGCTCCCGCACCAGGAGAGGGCCACGAATGTCAGGCAATGGCGTGCACCGTTCGTCCAGCACGTCCGTGCTCGCAGTCGCGGCGGTCGACGCACAGCAGGTAGTGACGTCGGCAGAGTTCGACGAGCAGCTGGCGAGCACGTACGCCCGGACCGGGCTGCGCCCTGGTCTGCTCGAAGGACTGGTCGGCATCCGCGAACGTCGCTGGTGGGCCGACGGCATGACGTACTCCGACGGCGCCGCGATGGCTGGCGCCAAGGCTCTGGCCGAGGCGGGGATCAACCCAGCCGACGTCGGCGTGATGATCAACACCTCGGTGAGCCGCGCCCACCTCGAGCCGTCGTCGGCGGTGTCGATCCACGACGCGCTCGGACTGCCCACGCGGTGCCTCAACTTCGACGTGGCCAACGCGTGTCTCGGCTTCGTCAACGGGATGCAGATTGCCGACGCGATGATCGAGTCCGGACAGATCGACTATGCCCTCGTGGTCAACGGCGAGGACGCGCGAGCCATCCACGAGACCACCCTCGCCCGGCTGTCGGGGCCGACGATCACCGCGTCGGAGTTCATGTCTGAGTTCGCGACTCTCACCTTGGGGTCGGGAGCGGCGGCGATGGTCCTCGGCCGCGGCGACAGGCATCCCGAAGGCCACCGGATCATCGGAGGTGTCAGCCGCGCGAGCACCCAGCACCACGAGCTGTGCGTCGGCGGCATCGAGATGATGCGCACCGACAGCAGGGGCCTGCTCGAGGCTGGGCTGCAGCTCGCCGGGGACCTGTGGGACGACGCCCGCGCCGACTTCGACTGGGCGACAGGCATGGACCGCTACGTCATCCACCAGATCTCGGACGTGCACACCAACGCGATGTGTCGCCAGCTCGGCATCGATCCCGCCCAGGTGCCGCGCACTTTCCCCACCCGCGGCAACATCGGACCGGCCTCCATCCCGTACACGCTGGCTGTCGAGGCCCAAGAGCTGCAGGCAGGCGACCGCGTGCTGCTGATGGGGATCGGGTCGGGGCTGAACGCGAACTTCACCGAGATCTGCTGGTGACCGGCCGACAGTGATCGTCTCGGAGTGCTCCGCCCGTTCCTGCCACCGCGGGTGGTCTCGCCAGGGGCCAGCAACGCTCTGCAGAAGCGTTCGCGTGCGGCGCCGCTGGGACGGTGTCCCGTCCCGCGCTGGGGGTCGGTCGCCGGGCGACCCGCAACGGATGTCGTGTCGTTGTGGTGGCTCCCACCCCCGTAAGGGCACGCCATCGGTCCACCCGGGCAGCCGCCGCCGCGCGACCCCGACCCGCAACGGATGTCGCGCCGTTGTGGTGGCTCCCACCCCCGTAATGGCACGACATCGGTCCACCCGGGCAGCCGCCGCCGCACTGGCACGGCTGGGCGAGCATGCGTGACGTCACGTCAGCCAAGCTGCTTCGCAATCACTCGCAGACCAGCGCCAGGCTGCCGCCGCGGGGGCTGCCCGGTCTGGACCCTGCCTGGTCACGACTGGTGCGGGTGCCCGACGCCGACGGCGTCGACCGCGCCTGGCACCTGCTCGACAACGGCGCGCCGGCCGACCACGGCACAGTGCTGTGCGTGCACGGCAACCCCACCTGGTCCTACCTGTGGCGGCGCCTGCTCGCGGACGCGCCTCCCGGCTGGCGGGTCGTCGCCCCCGACCAGCTCGGCATGGGCTGGTCAGAGCGGACCGCGCCCCGCACGCTGGCGCAGCGAGTGACCGACCTGGGACGGCTCACCGACGCCCTGGGGATCACCGGGCCGGTCGTGACACTGGGACACGACTGGGGTGGTGCGATCTCGCTGGGGTGGGCCGCCACGCACCAGGCACTGCTGCGTGGCGTGGTCCTGACCAACACCGCCGTACACCAGCCGGAGGGGACCTACGGGCCGGTGCTGATCAGGCTCACGCGGGTACCGGGACTGCGCGACCTGGTGTGCGTACGTACTCCCGCGTTCGTGTGGGCGGCGAGTGGCCTGTCTCGTCCGCGCCTGAACGCCGAGGTACGCGCGGGGTTCGCCGCTCCGTACGCAACCGCTGCCAGCCGCGCCGCGGTGGGTGACTTCGTCGCGGACATCCCGTTCGACGCCGACCACCCGAGCCGCGAGCCCCTCGAAGAGATCGCCCAGGCCACCGGCCAGCTCCACGTGCCGGTGCTGCTGCTGTGGGGACCGCGCGACCCGGTGTTTGGTGAGGCCCATCTCGACGACCTGCGCCGCCGGCTGCCGCAGGCACTGCTGCACCGCTATGAGCGAGCGGCGCACCTGGTGACCGAGGACGCACCCGAGTACGCGGAGGCGATCGCCGGCTGGCTGGCCGACCTCGACACGTTGCCGTCCGCTGGCCCGACCGCGCGTGCTGACGTGCGCCCGTCGCTGCTGCATGCGCGGCTGGCGGCGCGCGCCGAAGATCACGCGCCGGCGATCGTCGAGGTCGGACGGCCGCCGGTGAGCTGGGACCTGTTCGACCGCCGGGTCCGTGAGATCGCTGCGGGGCTGGCGGCCGTCGGGGTCGGGCCGGGTCGGCGGGTGGCGCTGCTCGTGCCCCCCTCTCTCGAGCTGACCGTCGCGGTCCACGCCGTGTGGCGGGCCGGCGCCGTCGTCGTCCTCGCTGACCGCGGACTCGGGCTGGGCGGCATGGGCCGGGCGCTGCGTGGCGCCAGCATCCACCACGTCATCGCCACCGGGCCTGGCCTGGCGGCGGCTCGGGCGATGCGCCTGCCCGGGTCCCGGATCGTCGCCGGGACGCTCGTGGGCTCGCTGCGGCGGGTGCTCGGAGCCCAGCACACGCTGGCCGACCTCGCCCGACTCGGCCGTGACGGGCCCGCTCCTTGCGGCCCAGTGGTCGACGACGAGTGCGCTGTCGTGTTCACGTCGGGCGCGACCGGTCCGGCCAAGGGGGTGGTGTATCGGCACCGGCAAGTCGAGGCGCAGCTGGCGCTGATCCGCGCCACGTACGAACTGCGCGACGACGACCGGATCGTCGCCGCGTTTGCGCCGTTCTCGTTGCTCGGCCCGGCGCTGGGGGTCGGCTCCGCCGTGCCGGACATGGACGTCACCTCCCCCGGCACACTGACCGCGGGCGCGCTCGCCGACGCGGTCGCCGCGATCGAGGCATCGGTCGTCTTCGCGTCCCCGGCGTCGCTGCGCAGCGTGCTCGCGACCGAACCGGCTCTCTCGCCGACTCAGCGGTCGGCGCTCAGCCGGGTTCGGCTGCTCATGTCGGCGGGCGCGCCGGTGTCGGCCGAGCTGCTGCGCTCGGTACGAGCGGTGCTGCCCGCCGCCGAGGCGCACACGCCGTACGGGATGACCGAGGTGCTGCCCGTCACCGACATCTCGTTGCCCCAGATCGAGGCGGCCGGTGCCGGCGACGGAGTGTGCGTCGGGAATCCGCTGCCTGGCGTGCAGGTGCGGGTGAGCCCGCTGTCGGTGTCGGGAGCCGCCGACCAGCCGCTGACCGCGGCACCGGGCACGGCCGGCGAGGTCTGCGTGCGCGCTGCCCACGTCAAGCAGACCTATGACGCGCTGTGGGCCACCCAACGGGCGAGCGCCCGCGACCTCGGCTGGCACCGCACCGGTGACGTCGGACACCTCGATCGTCAAGGCAGACTGTGGATCGAGGGTCGGTTGCAACACGTACTGACCACGCCCGCGGGGGTCGTCACACCGGTCGGGGTCGAGCAACGGGTCGAGGCGCTCGCGGAGGTCGGCTCGGCCGCGGTGGTCGGCATCGGACCTGCGGGGACGCAGCAGCCTGTGGTCGTCGTGGTACCCGTCGCGCCGGCGCCACGAACGGCGCCGCGGGTGGCCGCAACCCCGCTCGCCGATCGCGTACGAGCCGCAGCGCAGGTGCCACTGGCCGCCGTGCTCGTCGCTCGCGAGCTGCCGGTCGACATCAGGCACGCGTCGAAGGTGGACCGCACCGTGGTCGCCGCATGGGCGGAGCGGACGCTCGCCGGGAGCCGCTGATGCGAGTGCTCGTCACCGGCGCGAGCGGGATGCTCGGCCGCGAGACGGCTCGTGCGCTGCTCGCCCGCGGCGACGAGGTGACGGTGTTGCAGCGGCGACCGGGCGGGATCGGGTGCCCGGAGGTGCTCGGCGACGTCGCCGACGCCGCTGTCGTAGGCCGCGCCGTGGTCGGGCAGGACGCGGTCGTGCACCTGGCCGCCAAGGTGGACGTCGTCGGGAGGTGGCCGGAGTTCCTGCGAGCCAACGTGATCGGCACCCGCACCGTGGCGACCGCATGCCGGTCCGCCGGCGTGCAGCGGCTGGTGCACGTGTCGTCGCCCGCGGTGGCGCACGACGGCCAGCCGTTGGTGGGGGTCGGTGCCGAGCCAGCAGACCCTGCGGCCGCCCGCGGGCACTATGCCCGGTCCAAGGCGCTCGCCGAACAGCAGGCACTTGGCGCCGACTCCCCCGACCTTGCCGTGGTGGCGATCCGGCCGCACCTGGTCTGGGGTCCCGGCGACACTCAGCTGGTCGAGCCGATCGTGGCCCGAGCCCGCGCCGGAAGGCTGCCGGTCATCGGGTCTGGTGCCGCGCTCATCGACACGACCTACATCGACAACGCGGTGGCCGCGCTGGTCGCGGCGATCGACGCGGAGCCGGCCGTCCACGGCGAGGCGTTGGTCGTGTCCAACGGCGAGCCACGACCCGTACGCGAGGTGCTGGACCGGTTGTGCCGGGCGGCCGGTGTCCGCGGCCCTCGCGTGCGCGTACCGGTGCCGGTGGCTCGTGCGGCCGCTGTCGCGATCGAGCGGGCGTGGACGTTGCTCGACCGGCGCGACACCCCACCCCTCACGCCGTTTCTCGTCGAACAGCTGAGCACCGCGCACTGGTTCGACCAGCGGCACACCAGGCAGGTGCTTGCGTGGGCGCCGCACGTGAGCCTCGACGAGGGGTTCGACCGGTTGGCGCGGTGGTTCGCGACAACGGTGACAACACCCTGCTCCAGGTCTGCTGGGCAGCGCACGCGAGGTAGCCGCACGGCTGCGCTACCCGCCGTGCCTGGGGAGAACCTCCACAGCGCGAACGCGACGTCGCACGACACGCTTGACAGTTGTTGACCGCGGGGAGTAGGAACCGGGTTTGATGGCGGCCGCTGCCGTACTCGTGGGGCTGATTCAGTGGACAGGTGGACACAGATGAGTCGACGAAATCTTCGCTGGACGGCCCCCGCGGGTGCGGTGGCCATCACCGCGCTGACACTCGCGTCGCTGGTATCGTCCGCCCCGTCGGCGGCGCACCAAGCAGGACCGGACAGCTCGCCGGACCCGCTGTGGGCAGCGGCCGCGGGGATCACCTCCGGTCCCGCGTGGACGGCGAAGATGCGGACCCAGAACATCACCGTGGTCGGCCACACCGACCTCGGGGGACATGGGTTGAACGCCGATGTTTGGGAGCACCGGGGCTTCGCCTATGTCGGGGTGTGGTCGGGCACCTGTCCGGCCAACGGCGTCAAGGTGGCCGACGTGCAGAACCCGCGTCATCCGACCCGGGTGAGCCGGCTGCCCAACCCGGCGGGGACCAGCGCCGAGGACGTCGTCGTGCGTCACGTCGAGACCGACCGATTCTCCGGTGAGCTTGCCGTCGTGGGCATCCAGACCTGTGACGATCCGACCAGCAGCCCGGTCTTTCGGGGTCTGCAGTTCTTCGACGTGACCAACCCCCGCGCGCCTCGTGAGCTCAGCCGGTTCCAGGTAGCGGAGGACACGGTCGGCTGCCACGAGGTCGACCTGGTGGTTCGTCAGTCAAGCGTGCTGGCCGGCTGTGCCAACGCCTTCGCGGAGCAGATCACCGGGACCGACGAGGTCGTCGTGGTCGACGTCACCAACCCGTTCCGGCCGCACAAGGTCGGCGGCTTCGCGGTGGGCAAGGACCTTGGAGTCGATCCCGCCACCACCCGGCAGAACGTCGGCGCCTTCCCTGCCACGTTCGCGCACAGCGTGCGCTTCACCCACGGCGGGGACACCCTGTTCGCGTCGTACTGGGACTACGGGACGCTGCGATTCCACGTTCGGGACAGCGGCGCCCTCCGCGGGCCGGTCGGGCGCTCAGATCTCGCGCCACCCGACGAGGACGCCGACAACCACTCGATGACCCTCGCCAAGGGTGGGGGGACCATGGTCGTCAACCCGGAGGACTTCTCTCCGGTCGAAGGCTGCCCGGAGTGCGGCGGCTGGGGGGAGGCCTACGTCTACACGAACGGACGCGGCGACAACCGCCCGGTCTCCAGCTTCTCCACGCGCCACAGCCGCTCCATGCGTACCGACGGCTTCTACACGGTCCACAACACCGAGACGGCCGGTAGCCGCCGGGCACAGCTGTTCTCCTCGTGGTACTCCGACGGTGTGGTGTGGTGGTCGGTGGCCGACCGGCGCGACCCGGTAAAGAAGGGACAGTTCGTTCCGCCGCCGACCGAGGACCCGAGCGGGGTGTTCCCGCCCGTCCCGCTGGTGTGGGGCGTGTACGCGGATCGCACCCGAAACCTGATCTACGCAAGCGACCTGAACAGCGGACTGTGGATCCTGCGACCGACCGGTCTTGGCTCCTTCTGAGAACGCACTCTGTAGGGCGGCCTTACGCAGGTGAGCCGCGTCGGCGTGCGGCTGTACCTGTCCGTCGGCACGCAGGGATGCCGGCCCCAAATTCAGATTCGACGCACTGAACGCGGGCCCCAGGACGACAATGGCGTCCCGATCGTCCATACCACGATCAAGAACTCCGGGGGCCGCGCGCTCGACCTCAGCGGTTCGCTGCGCCTTAGGGCGAGGTGGACGTACAGGTGCAGCGTGACGGCGATGGTCCCCGACTGGTCGGCGTCGGCGACGATGTCGATCCTGAGGGCGACCACGCAGCGGTGCTCGCCGAAGTGGACCCCGTCAACCATCATCGCGACCAGGTCCAGGCTGGAAAGCTTGGCGACCAACAGGTCTGCCAGCGCGGTCTCGGTCATGGCCACGAACTTGCGCGAGACCGCGGACTTGCTGGTGGCCGACGCCGCCGCTTCGACCTGTTCGCCGGCCGGTTCCACCCGACGCCGAAGGCTGTTGGCGCTGACGGTCGGACTACCTCGACCTCTGGACCGGTGGCGAGAGATCGATCCGGATGCTCTCGGCTGGCAATCCCCCGCTGCAGCCACGATTCCGTTGAAGCCGTCATCAGACGCGGCCGGTTCCACTCGCGTTGGCGTCCACGGGGAGGTAAGCGAGTGGCGGGACTTGTCTAAAGCCCTTGGTGACCCCTCGGGCGCGGCTGACGGAGGCCGTTCAAGGTGCGCCTGCCAACCGGACCGAACCCACCCGTCCTCTGCATACCTGGCGGACCACGCCGGGTGCGGCGTACATTCTCCGCGACACGTCGGTCGCTGACGGGACTAC
>JACCWP010000172.1 GCA_013697585.1 Nocardioidaceae bacterium | reverse complement strand
GCCCAAGTGGGAGCAGACCATGTCGGCCGACCCGGTCTGCTCAGACGAGATGGCCGAGCTTGCACAGCTGGCCCGCAACGCGCCGCTGACCCGCCCGCGGCCGGGCCACGCCGACCTGGTGGGCATGCAGAAGTACGGCTTCGACGAGGCGCGGCCCGTGCTCGAGCGGGCGAGCGCCCGCGAGACCGCGGCCAGGGTGGCGCTCGGCGCGGTCGCCGCGCAGCTGCTCGACGTCGTGTGCCGCGCCCGGGTGCTGAGTCACGTGGTGGCTCTCGGCACCGTCGAGGTCCCACCGGGCACCGTGCCGGGTCACGACGACCTCGACCGGATCGACGCCGACCCGCTGCGCTGCGCCGACCCGGTGACCGCCAAGCAGATGGTCGACGAGGTCGACACCGCCAAGCACGACGGTGACACCCTCGGCGGAGTCGTCGAGGTGGTGGTCCACGGGCTCCCGCCCGGCCTTGGCAGCCACGTCCACGGTGACCGCCGCCTCGACGCCCGGCTGGCCGGGGCGCTGATGGGTATCCAGGCGATCAAGGGCGTGGAGGTGGGCGACGGCTTCGCGCTCGCACGCGCCCGTGGCTCGGTGGCGCACGACGAGATGGTGCCGGGCCCGCACGGCGTCGCGCGGACGTCGGGCCGTTCCGGGGGGACCGAGGGCGGCATGTCGACCGGGGACGTGCTGCGCGTACGAGCGGCGATGAAGCCGATCTCGACCGTGCCGCGCGCTCTGCGCACCGTCGACGTCCGCACCGGTGAGGCCGCGACCGCCAACCACCAGCGGTCCGACGTCTGTGCCGTGCCCGCCGCGGGTGTCGTCGCCGAGGCGATGGTCGCCCTGGTCGTGGCCGACGCGCTGCTGGAGAAGTTCGGCGGCGACTCGGTCACAGAGACCCGGCGCAACCACGACGCCTACCTCGCCGCGCTGCGGTCGTGAGCCCAGTCGTCGTGCTCGTCGGACCGCCGGGGTCCGGCAAGACCACCGTGGCTCGACTGGTGGCCGACCAGCTGGGGGTGCCGGCGCGAGACACCGACGACGACATCGAGGCCGAGACCGGCAGCACGGTCGCCGAGCTGTTCGTCGACCACGGCGAGGCGCACTTCCGCGTGCTCGAACGCGTTGCCGTTGCCCGCGCCGTCGCCGAGCACGACGGCGTCCTCGCCCTGGGAGGCGGCGCGGTGCTCGACGCGACCAGCCGCGAGGCCATGCGCCACCAGCACGTGGTGTTCCTCGACGTCGGGCTGTCCGAGGCCGTCCGCCGGGTGGGCATGTCGGCCGCCCGACCGCTGCTGCTAGGCAACGTCCGCGGCCAGCTCAAGGCGCTGCTCGACGAGCGCCGCCCGGTGTACGAGACGGTCGCGTCCGTCACCCTCGCAACCGACGGGGTACCTCCCGAGCAGGTCGCCGCACAGGTGCTCGCCAGCCTGCCCGCCCGCAGGACCGGCGGGCAGCCGTGACCGACGCCACCACCATCCGGGTCGAGACGTCGGCGGCGTACGACGTCGTGGTTGGACACGGCCTGCTCAGTCGGCTGCCGGGGCTGATCGGTCCAACGGCCCAGCGGGTCGCGGTGCTGCACGCGGCGCCGCTGCAGCCGATGGCTGAGTCGATCTGCCCCAGCCTCGCCCGACACGGGTATGCGGTGCACGCCGTGCCGCTCCCGGTGGGCGAGCGGGCCAAGACTGCCGAAGTCGCGGCTGACTGCTGGTCGGAGCTGGGACGGATTCAGCTGACCCGGTCGGACGTTGTGGTGAGCGTCGGCGGTGGTGCGACCTCCGACCTTGCGGGTTTCGTCGCGGCCACCTGGCTGCGCGGCGTGCCCGTCGTGCACGTGCCCACGACGCTGCTCGGCATGGTCGACGCCGCCATCGGCGGCAAGACGGGCATCAACACCGCCGACGGCAAGAACCTGGTGGGCTCGTTCCACGAGCCGGCCGGTGTGCTGTGCGACCTCGCCGCCCTGCAGACCCTGCCCCGACCAGACCTCGTTTCCGGGCTGGCCGAGGTGGTCAAGTGCGGTTTCGTCGCCGACACCGCGATCCTCGACCTGGTCGAGGGGTCGGGTGCCGAGCTGGTCGACCCGCGTGGCGAGGTGCTGCGCGAGCTGGTCGAGCGATCCGTACGGGTCAAGGCAGCGGTGGTCGCTGGCGACCTGCGCGAGACCGGTTCGGCGGCTTGCTCGGCGGGGGGAGTGGGCCGCGAGGCCCTCAACTACGGCCACACCTACGGGCACGCGCTCGAGCGGGTGGAGGCGTACCGGTGGCGGCACGGCGCGGCGGTGTCGGTCGGCCTGGTCTTCGTGGCGGCGCTGGCCCGGTTGGCCGGCCGGCTCGACCGAGCGACAGCCGACCGCCACCGCGAGCTGTTGAGCCACGTCGGGCTCCCGGTGACGTACGGCGGCGACTGGCCGCGGCTCCTGGCTGCGATGCGGCTGGACAAGAAGGCGCGCGGGGACCGGCTGCGGTTCGTCGTGCTCGATGCTCCGGCCCGTCCAGCAGTGCTCACCGACCCCGACCCCGCTCTGCTCGCCGCGGCCCACGCCGAGCTGGCGGGCTGACCGTGGCCGAGTCATCGAGTCGGGGATGGCCTGAGGTCTGCGGTCGGCGGCGCGCGGGCTCGTCCGTGTGCCGCGGCTAGGCTGGCGCAGTGCCTGAGGTTCACGTCCAGCGGCGAGCTCGGATGCGAGGGCTGCTCGAGGCGCGTGATCTCGATGCCGCGCTGGTCACCCACCAGGTCAACGTCCGCTACCTGACTGGCTTCACCGGTTCCAACGGGGCGTTGCTGCTCACCGTGGCCGGCTCGGCGATGTTGGCCACCGACGGTCGCTACACCGACCAGGCCACGCAACAGTGTCGCGACGTGCCGGCCATCACGACTCGGGCGCTCGCGGGTGACCTGCTGGCCAAGGCCGGCAACGTGGGCAGGCTGGGAGTCGAGACCCACGCGATGACTGTCGACGCGCACACGGCTCTGGCTGCCAACCTCGCCGCGGAAGCGAGTACCACCGTGGCGCTTGCCTCGCTGGGCCGCGCCGTCGAGCAGCTGCGTGAGGTCAAGGACCCCACCGAGGTCGACGCCGTGGCCCGAGCCTGCGCCATCTCGACCGAGGCGCTCGAGCAGCTGCTGGCCGGGCCGCTGGTGGGTCGCGGTGAGCGCGAGCTGGCCCGCGACCTCGAGTGGCGGATGTTCGCCCTCGGCGCCGAGGCGGTCGCG
The DNA here is from genome assembly GCA_013697585.1 of Nocardioidaceae bacterium. Taxonomy (GTDB): domain Bacteria; phylum Actinomycetota; class Actinomycetes; order Propionibacteriales; family Nocardioidaceae; genus JACCWP01. The sequence continues at coordinate 8,003 of JACCWP010000172.1, read as the reverse complement.
TTCGACACCATCGTCGCCGGCGGCCCGCACAGCGCGGTGCCCCACCACGAACCGACCGACCGGGCGCTCGCACCTGGAGACCTCCTCAAGATCGACTTCGGGGCCCGGGTCGACGGCTACCACGCTGACTGCACGCGCACCTGCGTGTTGGGCGAACCGGCCGACTGGCAACGCGAGATCCACGCCGCCGTACGCGACGCGCAACGCGCCGGGGTGGACGCGATGGTGACCGGCGCACCAGTCGCCCAGCCCGACGCGGCGGCGCGACAGGTGCTGGACGAGGCGGGTTGGCTGGACCGCTTCACGACCGGCATCGGCCACGGCGTGGGCCTGCAGATCCACGAGGACCCGTTCGTGGGTCCGCGTCACCTCGGTAGGCTAGGTGAGCGCAGCACGATCACGATGGAGCCCGGCGTCTATCTCCCCGGTCGTGGGGGTGTCCGGATCGAGGACACCGTCGTCGTCGGCCCGGCGGCGCCGCGTGTGCTGACCGACACCACTCGCGAGCTTCTCGTCGTCGGGTAGGCACAGCGTTGGATGAGCTCGGCCGTTTGACAGGCACAGCACCGGCTGGGCCGCACACCAACTCCCCAACCAGCAAAGGACCCGGCACCTTCCTATGGCTTCGACCAACGAGCTCAAGAACGGCATGGTTCTCAACCTCGACGGTCAGCTGTGGTCCGTGGTGTGGTTTCAGCACCACAAGCCTGGCAAGGGCGGGGCCATGGTCAAGACCAAGCTCAAGAATGTGCTGTCCGGCAAGACGGTCGACAAGACGTTCAACGCCGACGTCAAGGTGGACACGGCCAGCGTCGATCGGCGCGCGATGCAGTACCTCTACCACGACGGTGACTCGTACGTGTTCATGGACACCCAGACCTACGACCAGCTGCCGTTGTCGGGCGACCTGGTCGGTGCCGCGGCGAACTTCCTGCTGGACAACCAGGAAGTCGTCGTCGCCGTGCACGAGGCCACGCCGCTCTACATCGAGCTGCCGGCATCGGTCGAGCTGACCATCGACTACACCGAGCCGGGGATGCAGGGTGACAGGTCGACCGGCGGCACCAAGCCCGCCCGGCTCGAGACCGGCTACGAGGTCGCGGTCCCGCTGTTCATCACCAGCGGCGAGCGGATCAGGGTCGACACCCGCGACGGCAGCTACCTCGGGCGCGTCTCCGGGTGAGCGCCCGCACCAAGGCGCGCAAGCGCGCCCTCGACATCTTGTACGAGTCCGAGCTGCGCGGGCTGGCCCTCGACGGGACGTTGCGCGAGCGCGCCGTCGCCCGGGAGGCCGAGGGAGTTGCGGTCAACCCCTATACGGTGCAGCTGGTAGAGGGCGTCGTCGCACATCAACCCGAGATCGATGCCTGCCTGCAAGAGCACGCCGTCGACTGGACGTTGGCCCGGATGCCGGCGGTCGACCGCAACCTGCTGCGCCTCGGCGTCTTCGAGATCCTGCATGTCGCCGACGTGCCCGACGCGGTGGCGATCAGCGAGGCGGTGCAGTTGGCTCGCGAGCTCTCGACCGACGAGTCGCCGCCGTTCGTCAACGGCCTGCTGGCCCGAATTGTCGAGCGCAAGTCCTCCACGACCACGTCTTGAGCCCTGGCCGCACAGGTCACAGCCGGGTCACAGCCGTCGATAACTGCGTGGCATTGCCCCACATTGCGCGTAGGTTCGCGTAGCATCCGGCCCGGACCGTGACGCTGAAGGGAGCATGCATTGGACGGACTGCCGTTCATGGAGTACCTCTCCGCCTACCGCGAGGACCTCCTCGGGGCCTTCCAGCGCCACCTGCTGCTGTCGGCCTACATCCTCGCCGTCGCCAGCGTCGTCGGGGTGGTGCTCGGGATGGTCGTCTATCGCAACAAGCTTGCTGCCGCAGCGTCGATCGGGGCGCTCGCCACCTGGTTCACGATCCCCAGCATCGCCCTGTTCGGCATCTTCGTCCCGATCTTCGGGTTCGGGCTCGGGACTGGCATTCCGGTGATAACGATGTATGGGCTGCTGCCGATACTCCGCAACACGATCGTCGGTCTCAACAGCGTCGACTCAGCCACCTTGGACTCTGCGCGTGGGATCGGCATGGGTCGCTTCCGCATCCTCTGGCAGATCGAGTTCCCGCTGGCCTGGCCGGTGATCCTGGCCGGCATCCGTGTCTCGGGGCAGCTCATCGTCGGTCTCGTCGCGATCGCCGCCTACGTGGGTGTGACCGGTCTCGGCGAGGAGCTGTTCAACGCCTTGGTCAACCTCGGCTCAGTCAACACCTTCAACCAGGCGGTGGCCGGGACGCTGCTGGTCGCGATCATCGCGCTGCTCCTCGATGCTGCCTTCGTCGTCGTCCGTCGCTTCTCGACCCCGAAGGGGATCCGTGTCTGAGTCAGCTGCCACCACCACGACCACCCACCCGACTGGGGGGACCGACGGGTCGGAGCCGAGCGGTGTCCCGATCGTCCTCGACGGCGTCACCAAGAAGTATCCCGGCACCGACGGCGCCGCCGTCGACGACATCCACCTCGAGATCGCCCCAGGCGACATCGTGATGCTGGTAGGCCCGTCGGGCTGCGGCAAGACGACGACCATGCGCATGATCAACCGGCTGATCGAACCCACGTCGGGCCGGATCCTGATCGACGGCGAGGACGTGCTGTCCCTCAACGACGTCAAGCTGCGACGGACGATCGGCTACGTCATCCAGCAGATCGGCCTGTTCCCACACCTCACCATCGAGGCGAACGTCGCGATGGTGCCCAGGCTGCTCGGCTGGGACAAAGCCAAGATCAGCGAGCGGGTGGAGGAGATGCTCTCGGTCGTCGGGCTCGACCCCGCGGAGTTCGCACACCGCTACCCGCGGCAGCTGTCCGGCGGTCAGCAGCAGCGCGTCGGTGTCGCCCGGGCGCTTGCGGCCGACCCGCCGATCATGTTGATGGACGAGCCGTTCGGTGCGGTCGACCCCATCACCCGGACCAAGCTGCAGGACGAGTTCCTCAACGTCCAGCAGCAGATCAAGAAGACCATCGTGTTCGTCACCCACGATTTCGACGAGGCGGTGAAGATGGGTGACAAGATCGCCGTGCTGGACAAGGGATCCCGGATCGCGCAGTACGCCACCCCGGAGGAGATCCTCACCAGCCCCGCCGACGTGTTCGTCGAGGGCTTCGTGGGCCACGGCGCCACCCTCAAGCGGCTGCAGCTCGAGCGACTCGACACCCTGGACCTGCACTCGCCCGACGGGGCGCAGCAGGGCGTGGAGCCGCTGCCGATGCGGTCCACCCTGCACGACGTGCTCGACGCGATGATCGCCGACGGGCTCGACATCGTCCCGGTCGAGCGCGACGGTCAGGTCGTCGGCACCGTCACCCTCGAGGACCTGCTGGGCCGCGTGCGCGAGCTGCGCGCCGAGGCCGACGCCAAGAAGGGCACGACGACCTCGGAGTCCCGGCCCGGTGCCACCCCCGGCACCACGCCCGACCTGGATGCGGGTTCGGGCCAGGAGAGCCGTCCGTGACAACCACGACGACTCCCTCGGACGCGGGCACGGCGACCGAACAGGTCTCGCTGGGAACTGCGCCGCTGACCACCCGGCGCGACCGGTTGTTCGTCTGGACCGACCTGGTCATCCCGCTGCTCTGCCTGGCGGTCGTGACTGCAGAGCTCTATTACCTGTCCCAGGCACCGCTCGACTCCATCGAGCGCGACCTGGTGAGCAAGGCACGGATCTGGCAGTACACCCGTGAGCACATCGTGATCACGTTCGTCATCGTCGTGATCGTGCTGGCCGTGGCGGTGCCGCTCGGGGTGCTGATCACCCGCCGTCAGACGGCGTGGATCTCCCCGTTCGTGCTCGCCTTCGGCAACGTCGGTCAGGCAGCGCCGATCGTCGGCCTGATCGCGATCGTCGGCATCGTCTTCGGTATCGGTTTCTGGCCGGTCGTGCTGATCGTCGCCGCGTTCAGCATCCTGCCGGTGCTGCGCAACACGATCGTCGGCATCCAGCAGGTCGACGTCGGCGTGATCGACGCGGCGCGGGGCATGGGCATGTCGCCCCGGGGGATCCTGTTCGGCGTCGAGCTGCCGCTCGCGGTCCCGATCATCGCCGCGGGGGCGCGCACCTCGCTTGTGCTCGCTGTTGCGGTCGTGCCGCTCGGGACCGACCTCGACGCCGGTGGTCTCGGGCAGATCGTCTTCCCGGCCATCAAGCTGGACCGCACCGAGGCTCTCGTGGCCGGTGGCCTGATGATCGCGGTGCTCGCGCTGCTGATCGACTGGCTCGGGGCACTCGCGCAGCGGCTGCTCACCCCCCGGGGGATCCGATAGTTGCCCGGAACCCGCCCGCCCACCCGTCTGCCCGTGCGCCAACAGCGATGAAGGGGAACACCATGAACCACACCACCCGAGGTCTGACCGCGTTGGCGGTCAGCGTCCCGCTCGTCCTGGCGGGCTGCGGCCTGTCCGAGGAGGAGGACACCACCACCGACGTGCAGGCAGGCTCCGTCGACCCCGCAGCGCTGGAGGGCGCGTCGCTGAGCGTCGGCTCCAAGGACTTCGACGAGCAGCTCCTGCTCGGCCAGCTGGCCATTCAGATGCTGTCCGCGGCCGGCGCCACCGTGAGCGACGACACCAACATCCAGGGCAGCACCGCGGCCCGGAACGCGCTGATCCGCGGCGAGATCGACACCTACTACGACTACACCGGCACGGGATGGATCGTCTACCTCAAGCACACCGAGAACATCGCCGACCCCGAAGAGCTCTACCAGAATGTCGCCCAGGAGGACTTGAAGGAGAACGGCCTGGTCTGGGGGCAGCCGGCACCGTTCAACAACACGTACACGATGGCGGTCACCGAGGAGTTCGCAGAGGAGAACAGCGTCGCCACACTGTCCGACATGGCGACCTACATCGACGAGAACCCAGATTCCAGCGTGTGTGTCGAGAGCGAGTTCGCCGCCAGACCCGACGGTCTGCCCGGCATGGCCAAGGCCTATGACATGAACATCCCCGAGTCGAGCATCCAGTCGCTCGGCGTCGGCGTCATCTACCCGCAGATCGACCAGGGCGAGTGCGACTTCGGTGAGGTGTTCACCACCGACGGCCGCATCTCCGCGCTCGGCCTGTTGCCGCTCGAGGACGACAAGTCCTTCTTCCCGCTCTACAACGGCGCGCCGATCGTGCAGGAGAAGAACTCCGAGGGCGACGCGATCCTCGAGGTGCTGGCGCCGCTGAGCGAGACCCTCACCACCGAGGTGATGGCCGAGCTCAACGCCAAGGTGAGCGCCGAGGGCCTCCCGGTCGAGGACGTCGCCAGCGACTACCTCACGGCCGAGGGCTTCATCGAGTGAGCGACGTCAACCACTGAAACGACCGGACACCCGGCCACAGAATGCTCGGGGCGGGTGTCCGGTCGTGGTGGCTCGTGATCTGCTGCGCTGTCAGCCGGCGCCGGCGGGCTGCTCGGCGCCATCAGTCTGCGCGAGGCCATCAGTCTGCGCGACGCCATCGGCCTGCTCGGCGGGCGTCGCGGGGCGCAGCACGCCCCACGCGGTCAGCCGCGCGGTCAGGACGCTGGGCTGCTCCTCGTAGATGACCGCGAGGGTGCGCAGGTCCTCCTGCCGGATCGACAGCACCCGGCCGTTGTAGTCGCCGCGCTGGGACTGGATCGACTGGGCATAGCGTGCCAGCGGCGCGGCCTCGTGCTGGTCGAGGCTGTGCAGGTTGGTGAGGTCGAGGATGAGCTTGCTCGGCGGCTCCATCGCCGCCGGCGCGGCGTGGCTCCCGCCGGGCAGCAGCTCCTCCACCGGCACCCCGTAGAACTTGGCCAGCTCGGACAGCTTGTGCACGGTCACGGCGCGGTCGCCTCGCTCGTACGAGCCGATCACGACGGCCTTCCACCGACCCTGGGACTTCTCCTCGACAGCCTGCAAGGACATGCCCTGCTGCTGCCGGATTGCCCGTAGTCGGGCGCCCAGCGCGTTCGCGTAGTCGTTCGACACTCCGTCTCCTCCGCTGGGGGGCTGCCTGAATGGTAACTCTCCGAAAGCGTAGCCTGCCGCCCGTCACGCTCTGCAACGATCCGACAATCCCGACCGTACGGCCGACCGCGCCGACAGCCGAATCGCGCCTGGGCGTGTCGGACGGCGGCTGCACTCGACGTCCGGGACTGCTGCTACCGTCAGCGCCGATCGACATCCTTTAACGGCCGTCCAGTGAGGCGGGGAAGGAGGTCGGAGGTGCCCCCTGCCAGCGCAGGCGCGTCCGCCGGCGAAGCCCGCGACCCGATCCGAGGTCGCCCACCACCTCGGCCAGCAGCTCTCGTCCCAGCCAGCGTCGTGCTCGACCACCGGGACGTAGGCCGGGCCCTGGTGCGGATCGCCCACGAGATCCTCGAGCGCAACCGCGGCAGTGACGACCTGGTCCTGCTCGGGATCCCCACCCGGGGCGTCCCGCTTGCTCGTCGGATCGCCGCACACATCGCGCGGGTGGAGTCGCACCCGGTCGCAGCCGGTTCGCTCGACGTGACGATGTACCGCGACGACCTGCGGCTGCGCCCGGCCCGCACGCTCATGCACACCGAGGTCCCTCCGGGCGGGGTCGACGACAAGACGGTGGTCCTGGTCGACGACGTCTTGTTCTCCGGGCGTACCATCCGCGCCGCGCTGGACGCGCTGGCCGACCTTGGCCGGCCGCGGGCCGTGCGGCTCGCCGTGCTGGTCGACCGGGGCCACCGCGAGCTCCCCATCCGCGCCGACTTCGTCGGCAAGAACCTGCCGACCTCGCTGGTCGAGCAGGTACGGGTCACGCTCACCGAGCTCGACGGCGACGACGCCGTCCTCATCGAGGCGGCGGGCCGGGAGGTGCTCACGTGAGGCGGCACCTGCTCAGCGCCGGCGACCTGAGCCGCGATGAGGCGGTCCGGGTGCTGGACACCGCGGGCGAGCTGCTGGCGCTGGCCGACCGGCCGATCAAGAAGCTGCCCACGCTGCGGGGTCGCACCGTGGTCAACCTGTTCTTCGAGGACTCCACCCGCACCCGCATCTCTTTCGAGGCGGCGGCCAAGCGCCTTTCGGCCGACGTCATCAACTTCTCGGCCAAGGGGTCGAGCGTCTCCAAGGGCGAGAGTCTCAAGGACACCGCGCTGACCCTGCAGGCGATGGGTGCCGACGCGGTCGTCGTGCGCCACCAGTCATCCGGCGCCCCGCACCGGCTGGCTGCCGCCGGCTGGATCGACGGTTCGATCGTCAACGCCGGCGACGGCACGCACGAGCATCCGACCCAGGCACTGCTCGACGCGTTCACGCTGCGCCGCCACCTCGCCGACGGCACCGGTGACCTCGAGGGCCGTCGCATCACCATCGTCGGTGACGTCCTCCACAGCCGGGTGGCCCGGTCGAACGCGTTGCTGCTCAGCACGCTTGGGGCCGAGGTCACACTGGTCGCCCCGCCCACGCTGCTGCCGGTCGGGGTCGACAGCTGGCCGGTCACCACGTCGTACGACCTCGACCCGACGTTGGCCAAGGCCGACGCGGTCATGATGCTCAGGGTGCAGCGTGAACGCGGCGCAGGCGGCGGGTTCTTCCCCAGCGCCCGCGAGTACAGCCGGCGTTACGGCGTCGACGCCCGTCGGATGGGCCTGCTGCCGGACCACGCGCTGGTGCTGCACCCGGGGCCGATGAACCGTGGCGTCGAGATCAGCGCCGACGTCGCCGACTCGACCCGCTCAGTGATCGTCGAACAGGTCACCAACGGGGTGGCCGTACGGATGGCGGTGCTGTTCTTGCTGCTCAGCGCAGAGACCACGACCGGAACTGACGGGAGCCCTTGGTGAGCGACCTCCTGGTGCGGGGCGCCCGACCACTGGGCGCCGACCCGGTCGACCTGCTCCTGCGCGACGGCCGGATCGTCGAGATCGGCGCGGGCCTGACCAGTCGTGGCGCTCGCGTGGTCGAGGCCGACGGACTGGTCGCGCTGCCGGGCCTTGTCGACCTGCACACCCACCTGCGTGA
>JACCWP010000163.1 GCA_013697585.1 Nocardioidaceae bacterium | reverse complement strand
CAGCCCTACCTCGAAAGGGAGCTCGACATGGTCTTGCAACGCGCGCACCTCCGCCGGCGAGTCCGTACCGCTGGGTTCGGCTTCGCCGCCGCCGCGGCGGTCGCGGCCGGCGTGTTCTGGCTGCCGGGGGTGGCCGACAGCATCCGCGGCGACGCGGGGCCCGCCAACCATCGGCCGAGCGATCCGCCAGGCGAGGTACGGGAGGCTCCCACGCGGCCCCTGACCTACGGTGATGGCCAGACCATCCACTACGGCGACCGTGTCCTCGACACCGGTCTCAACTTCCTGTCGCTGGACGTGAGCGACGACGGCGTCGTGTTCACCACCATCGATGGGCGCATCTGGTTCACCGACGGGTCGGTCGTCGACGAGATCGGCCGCACCGACGGGGCCAGCCATGTGGGCACCCGGTACGTAGGCTGGGGTTCGGCTGGCAGGCCGGAGGAGTGGGTCGTGTCCGACAACACCGGTTCACTCCTGGCCTGGTTCGGGTACCCGGAGCCCGACACCCAGGACCCAGAGCCCGACACCCGGGAGGTCGTGGTTTACGACAGCCAGGAGCGCGAAGTCGTTGCTCGACAACCCGTCGAGCTCGTCGCCGACAGCTGGAGCTTCGGACCCCTCTTCGTGCGCGGCGATTACGTGTACTGGTCCGAACGGTTCGATTCGAATGCCGGTCCGGACTTCGACCAGGCGGACATGATCCGCCTCGAGGTCGCCACCGGCACGCTAGACACCATCTCGGCGCAGGCTTACCAGGCTGCCCAGCAGAGCGGGGCCCGCGTGCTGGTCGTCGGCGACTCGTTCGAGTCCGGGACGGTGACCGATGGCATCGGCTACGACCAGGGCTTCGCGATTGCCGACTCCCGTCTCGTGCCAACCGGGGCCGGAGCCGACGCGATGTTCTTCGACCCTCCCACCGGCGAGCCGCTACGCTTCGAAGCGCCCTCGGAGACCGGGTCCGTGGACCGGCTCTACCTGTTCCAGTGGCTCGATGACCACAGGTTCGCGCTCGTGGCGTCCGCTGGGCCGGCCGGTGCGCCCACCGGGGATCTGCTCGTCTGCAGCCGTGCCGACGGCAGCTGCGGGATCGCCGTCCGTAACGCTGCCCTGTCCGAACCCCCGCTGCTGCCCGACTTTGGGGGATTCGGCGCCCAGTACGCGCTGATGCGCGCAATGAGCGAAGCAAAAGACGAGCAGAGCTGAACCTGCGCCGCGGACGTCCAACCCACCGAGCCAGCATGCACACGAATCCCCCATCGGCCGAGGAGCCCAACATGATCCGGGGTCACGCAGGTCGCGCCGCAAGGGCACGCTCACGGCGACCGCCCTGCTGCTCGCCGCGTGCAGCAACGATTCGGCGAACCGGAGCGTGGGAACCCTGACGGCATCGAGCAACCCGCCTCAACGATGGGTCAGACGACCGAGCCGAACGGAGAGCTCGGAGTACTGCTGGCCACGGTTGATGGGTGCTTTGGCTTCGACACCCTCGAAACCTCTCGCCCGGATTGCAAGGTGTAGCACCTACTTCTGCGGGGGTTACACTTTTCGTATGCCGACCACTCGCCCCCGACACTTCGTCACCGAGACCGACGACTTGACCCGGGCGCTCGACGCTGCCGCGGCGAGGTGGCCCGGGTTGAGCCGTGCCCAGGTGTTGGTGCAACTCGCTCTGGAGGGGCATCGGGCGGCACAGCAGGCGAATGACGAACGGCACTGCCGCCGGCTTGCCGCCCTGCGCAAGCACAGCGGGATGCTGGCCGGCGTCTACGGACCGGATTATCTCGCTCGGCTGCGCGAAGAGTGGCCGACGTGATCGTGCTCGACGCCAGTGTGCTCATCGCCTACCTCGACAGCGAAGACGCTCACCACACACGCGCCGAGACGCTCCTGGCTCAGGAGATCGACGACGATTTCGCCGCGAGCTCCTTGACTGTCGCCGAGGTGCTCGTCATGCCCGCAAGGCAACTGCGACTCGATGCTGCCCGCGAGGCCCTTGCGGACCTGGACGTGAAGGAGCTGGCCCTCGCCGGCGACTCCGCGGTCAAGCTCGCACAGCTCCGCGCCAGCACCGGTCTCAAGATGCCGGACTGCTGCGTCCTGCTTGCAGCCGAGGATGTCCAAGCACGTGTCGCCTCCTTCGACGATCGGCTGAACGACGCCGCCACCAGCCGCAAGCTTGTCGTCGTCCGCAGCTGACGAATGGGTCGCCGGATTCCGTAGCACGATCGCCCCCTGTGCTGCGGGCCGTCACGCGAGCGCCATCGAGGCTGCGACCCGGCTGCGCCCTTCTGGGGGTCCGCGAAGCAAGCACAGTGGCTGGAGGGCAATCGTGTCGCTTCCACCCAGGCAGCGCTCGAGCTCGACGTTCCGAGCGAGCTGCTGGGAGCAGCACTGTCCCCTCCAACCCGTTCAACCCGATCTGTAGCCTGCTGGGGCACCTGAGCAGGAGCCGAGAAGAAGGCGAAGGCGCCCCGGGCGCCACTCATCGGGTGTACTTTCGGGCCTCACGCCGGGTACGACGACCCAGCGAGAACGGTGCCGGTGCACGACATGTCGACGTTCGGTAGCAGACGTACCTGGCTGTCAGGGGCAAGAACTCGTCGGGTCGTCGCGGGCGCCATCGCTGTGGTGATCGGTGGTGGAACGCTGCTGGCGCAAGTAGGGGGCAGCGCCGGTGCAGCTGCGGAGCGGTCTCGTAGTTGGCAGCCGCGAGTGGTGTTGACCGAGAGTGCCGACGGGAACCCTGCGTCGGGTCGGATGGGGTTTGCGATGGGCACGGCCGCCGATGGGACGGCTGTTGCGGTGTGGGAGCGGGAGCGGGTCAATGACAAGGTCGTTGAATTGTCGCGGCGACCGCCGGAGGGCCGGTGGAGCGACCCACTGATCGCGGCGACCCTTCCCAAGAGCGCCCGTGTCGGTGACATGGTGGTGGCCGCAGACGGCACGGCCACGTTCAGTGTGGCTGGGGTGCAGGTGGCGCCCGACACCTACGTCGGGTTCCTGCAGACATGGCGCCGCAACGGGCAGCTCGGTCCTCGGCAAGAGACCCCCAGTGGGACGCTGCTGGTTGGCAACGGGCGCGGTGACCTGATGTCCATCTGGGGTGCGGGCACGGATCGGCAATACATCTATCGTCCGTCTGGCGGCCGGTGGAGCGAGCCGGAGCCCGGCCCCGGGCCTAGTCCTGGTCTGTTGCCGCCTGGAACCCCCCGACTTGCCATGGACGCCGATGGCGCCGTGCACTGGGTGGCCGCCTACGCTCCCATCCCGGGTGGTGAGCGTGCGCGTCAGATCGGGCTGCGCACCTGGTCGCCCGCCACCCAGAAGTGGACTGGCGTGCAGCGAATCGCGACCGTGGACGACGTGGCCGAGACATTGGAGGTCGCCGGCAACGCCCGCGGCGACCTGGTAGTCGGGTGGACCGACGTGGACGACGACCAGGAAGGGTCGAGGATCGTGACAGTCCGGTCTGCCTTCGTCCCGGCCGGAGGGCAAACCCCCCGACCGGTGAAGACCTGGGCAGCGCAGGGCCACTGCACCTACCAGCCCGACGTCCTGGGCGCGGACCTAGACGCCCGCGGTAACGGCACCGTCGCCTGGACCCAGTGCCAGGCTGGCGCCTATGTCGCCAAGACGGCGCGTCGCAGCACCGACCGGCAAGCCTGGGGTGCACCGCAGGTTGTCACCGACAGCCGGCCAGGAGGTCTGGACGGCCAGTTGAGCGTCAACAGTCACGGCACGACGATGCTCAGCATCGTCTACTTCGGCACCCGCCGGATCGCTGTGTTTCGCCGCCCCCCGGCCGGTGCGTTCGGCGATGGCAGATACGTCACACCGGAGACGGCCGCCGTGTCCTCGCGGTGGAAGGCATCGCTGGCCACCAACGGCAACGCCACCCTGTTGTACCGGCTCGCCGGCCCACGAATATACGCCCGGACCTTCGAGTAGCCCGCGCATCCTGATCCTCTAGTGCAACCGGGATTGCCTGAACGCAGGACCCACGACTACGTCCGGCACGGCACGAGCACCCTGTTCGCGGCGCCGGGGGTGGCCACCGCGACGGTGACCGCGGGGCGCAAGCCGCGGCACCGCCACCAGGAGTTCTTGGCCTTCCTCGAGCAGGTCGCCAAGGCCTACCCCGACGACGGCGATGAGCACGGCCAGCCGACCGAGCTGCATCTGGTGATGGACAACTACGCCGCGCACGAGCACGTCGAGGTCCGCGCCTGGCTGGCCAAGAACCCACGGATCCGGGTCCACTTCACCCCGACCGCGACATCATGGATGAAGCGCTGCGAGCTGTCACAGCCAGCCGGTCGCTTGGTGGCGCCGCTGCTCGTCGCTCACCCTCGGGCACGTGACACAGACCGCGCCGACGGGCGCTCGGTAGACAAAGCAGCAGGAGTAGCGCCGCCGCGTCCAGTGCCAGTTGCCGTTGTCGTCGACGATCTCGTGCAGCGTCGACCCGCCGACCAGGTGGCCGACGCCGTCGCCCAGCACCAGCCGGGCGTCGGCGGCGGCTCGCGCACGGTCGCCGCTCACCCAGCCACCGGTCAGGAACGCCACGTCCAGCGCGTCCGCGACAGCGCCCCACCGACCGTGCCGCCCGATCCGGGTGGTCGGCGCGTACGCCGCCAGCAACCGCTCGGCGTGCTCCACAACCTCGGTGCGTAGCCCCGTCGCCAGCTCACCAAGGTCGGCAGCAACGAGCGCAGCCTCGTCCGTGGCCGGATCGTCAACCAGACAACGGAAAGCAGACGATTCGAGCGCGACTGCGACGACGGTCCCTCCGGGGCCCAGACGCAGCAGCATCGTGTCCGGGGACAGGCTCGGCACCCGCCGGTCGAGGTGGAAGATCCCAGCCGCGGGGAGCGTGACAGCGCCGAGGTACCAGTCGAGCACCAGCCCGGCACCGGTGAGCCGCCCATTGTCGTCGCCCCCTCCGTACGCGTCCGCGACCTCGACCTGCCAGTCGACCAGACGGAGGGGGTCGGCCAGGAGATCGGAGCAGCGCACCCAGCCCGATCGGTCGTCGGGAGCAGCAGCCAGCACTCGCAGCCACGACACGCCGGCGTCCACACGCGCCAGACTCGCAGCGATCGCTCCCACCCCCGCGACGCTAACCCCCGGGGTGGTAGCGGGTCAGTGCCCAGGACCGGTCACCCGAAGGAGCACCTCACGGGCGTCGCTCGGCGAGATCCCGGCGACCAGGACGGGGCCGACGCCTTCACCATAGAACTTGTGCTCGAGCACGAACGGCTCGGTCGGCACCCGGTCGCTGGTGCTCATCACGTTGCGGTACTTCGTGCCCTCCACCTTGATGTCATCTCGGGTGGTCAGGATCCGCGCACGATCCTCTGCCTCGCCCTTGTAGTACTCCTGCCGGAAGCCGCACCCCGCGACCGGCTCGGCCGGCACGACGACCCCCGCCTGGGCGCCGTCGACGCCGTACTCGAAGGAGCCTTCGGTGGTGACGGGCTCGCCGTCCTCGTACTCGCGGGTGAACTCGCCGAGGTACCAGATCGAGCCGCCGGAGTCCTGGGCGTACCAGTCGAAGGTGTTCTCGACGATCTCGCCGCCTTCGGTCACCACGTCGTGCACGACCCGCGCCTTGATGCCGCGGATCATCTTGGTGCGGTCCGTGACGGTGACGTCCACCCGCTGCCGGCCCCCCGAGCTGTCGGTCTCGGCATAGACCCAGTGTGTCCCGACCCGCATCGGCCAGTACGGGTTGTCAATACGAGCCGTGAACTCTGCCGGCTCGAGGTCGACCCGCTCGGATCCGTGCGGCAGGTCGTACGGTCCGGGCTGCGCACAGCGGAGCGCGTGACTCGCAGCCGGGGACGTGGTGCCTACTCCGGCGGTCGCCGCGAGGGCGAGCGGGACGATCAGTGCGGTCGCGGTGACGGCGGTCAACGCGAACCGGGTGGTGGTCTGCATGGTGGGCTCCCTTTCGTCGTGCCTGGGAGCACCATGGCGCCGAGCCGCTGTCAGGACGCTGAACGGGCCCGGCGTCAGAAGTAGTCGAGCAGGTACGGCTCGGCGGCGAAGACACTGTCGAGCAGGGCGTCGTGCTCGGGCCGACCGTGACTAGCCACGCCCCCCATCCGCAGGGCGGCCACCGGGTTGCCGGCGAACATCGCTGCCAGGCCGTGCGGGCCGACCCGCAGACCGTCGGCAGCGGTGCGGGCAACCGTGCCACGACCACCCGACACGCCCAGCAGCCACGAACCCGAGCAGCGCGACGCCAGGGGGTCGTGGACGACGAGCGGGACCTCGACATCCAGGCCGGGCGGGAATCCACGGCCGGCGACGGCGGCCGGCAAGTCGAGCACGCGCAGCATCCAGCGCGTCTGCCGCACCTCGGCGCGCGCCTGCGCCCCGAGCAGCAGGTGCACCGGGTCGCGCGGCGACTGGTAGGCGTGCACGGTGCGCGCCACCGACGACCCCGACCCGATGACCGACCACAACGCCCGCATTGTCGACTCGCTCCCGGCTGTCAGCTCGTGCACCAGCAGGTCGTCGCCCAGCCAGCCGAACAGGCACATGCCGTCGTCGGCGACGTAGCCGAACACCGACGCGTCCTCGAGCTCCTCTCGGGTCTCCGCGCTCGAGTGGACCAGCGGTCCGCTCGACCGCGTCCCAGCGTGGACTGCCGCGGTCGCCGCCAGCATCGCGTCCTCGTCTCCAGGGCCTGCGCGGCGTACGTGCACGTCGCTGCCTCCGAGCCGGCGCAGCAACTCCGTGTCGACGCTGACCCGGTGCTGGACGCCACCCCACTCCCACCCGAGCCGGCGATAGACGGGCAGCGTGGCGGGATAGAGCGCGGAGACGCAGTCGCCGAGCTCGACGGCTCGCTCGAGGACCGCGCTCAGCAACGTGGTCCCGACCCCGCGACCGCGGTGCTCGGGCGCGACGACCACTCCGGCCACCCCGGCCATCGGCAGCGGGCGGCCGCCCCAGAGCTGTTGCATGGCGTTGATCCGTGCGTACGCCACCACCCTGCCGGCGGACGTCGCCACGAGGGCACGCCGCTGGTCGATCGTCCGCTGCTGCAGGTGGTCCCAGCCGCTGCGCGACCCGGCGGGCAGTGGGCCGAACGAGCGGGCGCGTACGTCGAGCACGGCCGGCAGGTCAGCGCTCTCGGCGGCCCGGATCGATAGCGGTGACGAGGCCATCACAGGACTCTAGGATGGCCGTATGCCGCAGACCGTTCCGGGCGTCATCGCCCGCGCCAAGGGCCAGCCCGTCACGATCGAGGATGTCGTGGTCCCCGATCCCGGCCCGGGGGAGGCCGTGGTGCGGGTGCAGGCCTGCGGGGTCTGCCACACCGACCTCCACTACCGCGACGGCGGCATCAATGACGACTTCCCGTTCCTGCTGGGGCACGAGGCCGCCGGAATCGTCGAGGCGGTGGGAGACGACGTCACTGAGGTCGTCGCGGGCGACTTCGTGATCCTCAACTGGCGCGCGGTGTGCGGGCAATGCCGGGCCTGCCAGCGCGGCCGGCCGTGGTACTGCTTCGCCACCCACAACGCCACCCAGAAGATGACGCTCACCGACGGCACCGAGCTGTCCGCGGCGCTCGGCATCGGCGCGTTCCTCGCCAAGACGCTGGTCGCCGCGGGGCAGTGCACCAAGGTCGATCCGGCCGCGTCGCCGGCAGCTGCCGGCCTGCTGGGTTGCGGCGTCATGGCCGGTCTGGGTGCGGCCCTCAACACCGGCGCGGTGGGGCGCGGCGACTCTGTCGCGGTCATCGGGTGCGGCGGGGTCGGCAGCGCCGCGGTTGCCGGTGCCCGACTCGCGGGCGCGGCACGGATCATCGCGATCGACCTCGACCGGCGCAAGCTGCAGTGGGCCGAGGGATTCGGGGCGACCCACACGGTCGACGCCAGCGAGGTCGGAGACGTCGTGGCGGCTATCCAGGCGCTGACCGACGGCAACGGCGCGGACGTCGTCATCGACGCGGTCGGCCGCCCCGAGACATGGAAGCAGGCCTTCTATGGCCGCGATCTGGCCGGAACGGTGGTGCTGACGGGTGTACCCACGCCCGACATGACCCTCGACCTCCCACTGATCGACGTCTTCGGGCGGGGTGGAGCGCTCAAGTCGAGCTGGTACGGCGACTGCCTGCCCAGCCGCGACTTCCCGCTCCTGGTCGACCTCTATCTGCAGGGCCGACTCGACCTCGACGGCTTCGTGTCCGAGACGATCGGGCTGGGTGACGTCGAGGCAGCCTTCGACAAGATGCACCGCGGCGAGGTGCTCCGCTCCGTGGTGACCCTCTGACCCGCGATTGCGGGCAAGCGGGCGTTGAACGCCATCTCTGGACACCCCGAAAGCCGCAATCGCGGGGGGCGGGTGGTGGGGGTGGACGCGGCCCGGGGAGTCGCCCTGCTCGCCATGATGGCGGTGCATCTGCTGCCCGAAGGTCTCCCCGGCGCGGTGTCCTGGTCCGACGAGGTTGCCCGGGGTCGGTCGTCGGCCGCCTTCGCGGTGCTCGCGGGGGTCGCGATCGCGCTCGCCTCCGGCGGTCGCACGCCGCCCAGTGGGAGGCGGTGGGTCGCTGACGCGGCCGGTCTGCTGGTGCGCTGTGTGCTGATCGGGTTGCTGGGGCTGTTGCTTGGCCAGCTGGGCTCGGGTCTTGCGATCATCCTCACCTACTACGCGATGCTGTTCGCCCTGGCGGCGCCACTGCTCGGTCTGCCCTGGCGACCGCTGGCAGGGTTGGCCATCGGCATCGCGGCGCTGGTACCGATCTGGTCGCAGTGGGTACGTGCCGACCTGGCCCCGTTGCGTGGCGCCAGCCCGGTCCTCGCCCAGCTGCGAGAGCCGTCGACGCTGCTCGGCGAGCTCGCCCTCACCGGCTACTACCCAGCGCTCGCCTGGTCTGCCTACCTGTGCGCGGGGCTCGCTGTCGGCCGCCTCGACCTGTCCAGCAGTCGGGTGGCGGTGCGGCTGCTCGTCGGCGGGGCGCTGCTCGCCGTCGTAGCCGCCTCGATCTCCTCGGTGCTGGTCGAGCGCGCCACCGGGGCGGGTGACCTGCGACCCGGCGCGGTCGACGAGATCCGGTACGGCACGACGCCCACAGACTCGTGGTGGTGGCTCGTGCTGGGCGAGCCGCACAGCGGAACACCCTTCGACCTCGCCACCACCACCGGCAGCTCGCTGGCTCTGCTCGGGGCCGCGCTGCTGGTCACCCCCGTGCTGGGCAAGGCGATTGTGCCGTTGGCGTGGACTGGCGGGATGACGCTGACCCTCTACTGCCTGCATGTTGCTGCGGTCGCGGTCCGGATCGGGCCGAGCGACCCCGAGCTGCTCTACGCCTGTCACGTCGTCGCTGTCGTCGGGATCGCGTGGGCGTGGCGGTCGCGCCGGCCGCGCGGCCCGCTGGAGCAGGTGGTGTCCGAGCCGTCCCGCGGCGTGGCCGATCTGGTGGCCCGGCAGAGGCGCTGACCCTGCGTTGGCTAGCCTGGCGCCATGACCGAGATCGAGCGCGTGGTGACCAGTGGCACATTCTCGCTCGACGGCGAGACGTTCGACGTCGACAACAACGTGTGGCTGGTGGGCAACGGCGCGCAGGTGGCCGTCGTCGACCCCGGTCATGACGCGGAGCCGATCCTGGCCGCTGTGGGACAGCGCGAGGTGGTGGCGATCGTCTGCACCCATGGTCATGACGACCACATCAGCGCTGTGGGAGACCTGTGGGACGTGACCCGGGCACCGGTCTGGCTGCATCCCGCCGACCGGATGCTGTGGGACGTGCTCTACCACGACCGGGCACCCGACCGGGACCTGCACGAGGGCGCGACGATCAGTGCGGGGGGCGTCGAGCTGCGCATCCTGCACACCCCTGGCCACTCGCCCGGCAGCAGCTGCCTCTACGTACCCGACCTCGACACGCTGCTCAGCGGCGACACCCTGTTCCAGGGCGGCCCCGGTGCCACCGGACGATCGTTCTCCGACCGCCCCACGATCGAGCAGTCCATCCGCGAGCGGCTGCTGTCGCTGCCGGCGGACACCGCGGTGCTCACCGGGCACGGCGACAGCACCACCATCGGCGAGGAGGCGGCGCGCCCGCCCTTCGGCTGACCCGCGCCGCGCTCGACTTGTCACCGCCTCCCGGTGCTCCAGCACGGTGTCGCGGTGACGACTCGGTGGGGAGGGATGGGGTGAGAGCATGTTGGGGCGTCCACGCCCTCGAGGAGTCCGCCATGTCCAGCAGCCACGAGCAGTCCCTCGGCGACGTCGACCCCGAGGTCGCGGCCGCGGTCGATGCCGAGCTGAGCCGCCAGCAACAGACGTTGGAGATGATCGCCAGCGAGAACTTCGCCCCCCTCGGCGTTCTTCAGGCACAGGGCAGCGTTCTCACCAACAAGTACGCCGAGGGCTACCCGGGCCGGCGCTACTACGGCGGCTGCGAGCACGTCGACGTGACCGAGACGCTGGCGATCGAGCGGGTCAAGGCACTGTTCGGCGCGTCGTATGCCAATGTGCAACCGCACTCGGGCGCCACCGCCAACGCCGCGGCCATGATGGCGCTGCTGTCGCCCGGCGACACCATCCTCGGGCTCGACCTCGCGCACGGCGGGCACCTCACCCACGGCATGCGGCTGAACTTCTCGGGCAAGCTCTATGACGTCGTGGCCTACCACGTGAGCAAGGAGGACGCCCTCGTCGACATGGCCGAGGTCCGGTCCCTGGCCCGTCACCACCGGCCAGCGCTGATCATCGCCGGCTGGTCGGCCTATTCGCGGCACCTCGACTTCGGTGCCTTCCGCGAGGTTGCCGACGAGGTGGGCGCTGCGCTGATGGTCGACATGGCGCACTTCGCCGGTCTCGTCGCGGCCGGGCTGCACCCCAACCCGGTGCCGTACGCCGACGTTGTCACCTCGACCACGCACAAGACACTGTGCGGCCCTCGCGGCGGCATCGTGCTCACCGATCGCGAGGACCTGGCCAGAAGGCTGAACTCCGCGGTCTTTCCCGGCCAGCAGGGCGGCCCGCTGGAGCACGTGATCGCCGCCAAGGCGGTGTCGTTCAGGCTCGCTGCCTCGTCCGAGTTCGCCGAGCGGCAGCGCCGCACGATCGATGGCGCCCGCATCCTCGCCGAACGGCTGGTCGCCGACGACATGGCCACGATCGGAGTATCCGTCCTGACCGGTGGAACCGACGTGCACCTGGTGCTCGTCGACCTGCGCGAGGCCGAGCTCACTGGCCGCGAGGCCGAGGATCGCCTGCACGGCATCGGCATCACGGTCAACCGCAACGCGGTCCCGTTCGACCCTCGCCCGCCGATGGTCACGTCGGGCCTGCGCATCGGCACGCCCGCCCTCGCCACTCGCGGCTTCGGCCTCGAGCAGTTCAGGGAGGTCGCCGACCTGATCGCGATTGCGTTGCACCCGACACTGTCCGACCGTGACGCCGAGTCGCTGAGCAGCCGGGTGAGCGCGTTGGCAGCCGACTTCCCCCTGTACGCCCGGCTCGAGCCGTTCGCGACGAGTGGGTAGCCACGCGTGACGATCAGCGTCTTCGACCTCTTCTCGATCGGCATCGGGCCGTCCAGCTCGCACACCGTCGGCCCCATGCGCGCCGCACGGCTGTTCGTCGCGGCCCTCCAGGAGGCGGGCGATATGCACCGCGTGCAGAGACTCCACGTCGAGCTCTACGGGTCGCTGGGGGCGACCGGGCACGGGCACGGCAGCCCCAAGGCCGTGCTCCTCGGCCTCGAGGGCGACGACCCCGAGACAGTCGACACCCGCACCGCACAAGCACGCGCCGCGGCGGTGCGCGACACCGGACGATTGCGGCTCGGCGGCAACCACGACATCGCGTTCGCGGTCGACGACGACCTGGTCATGCACCGGCGCAAGGCGTTGCCGTTTCACCCCAACGGCATGACATTCGCTGCGCAGGACGCGGCCGGCGGGGTCATCGCGGACCGCACCTACTATTCGGTCGGAGGCGGGTTCGTTGTCGATCCCGACACCGATCCCGCCGCCGGAGAAGGCCGGATAGTGCCAGACCAGACGGAGGTCCCGTACCCGTTCACGACGGGCGCCGAGCTGCTGGTGCACGCCGAGACCAGCGGTCTGTCCATCGCCGACCTGATGCTGCACAACGAGCTGGTCCGCCGTCCAGCAGCAGAGATCGACCGGCAACTGTTGGAGATCTGGCAGGCGATGCAGCTCTGCGTGCAAGCCGGTTGCAGCACCGAGGGCGTGCTGCCGGGTGGCCTCAAGGTGCCTCGTCGGGCTCCCGATCTTTATGCTCAGTTGACGGCTGACGGGCCGGAGGGCAGCGATGTCCGCGGTGACCCGTTACGGGGGCTCGACTGGGTGAACCTGTACGCGCTCGCGGTCAACGAGGAGAACGCAGCCGGCGGCCGGGTCGTGACCGCACCCACCAATGGTGCGGCCGGAATCATCCCCGCGGTGTTGCACTTCCTCACCCGGTGGACGACACACCGCTCCGACGACCACGTGGCCCGGTTCTTGCTCGCGGCGGCTGCGATCGGAGTCCTGTACAAGGAGAACGCGTCGATATCCGGTGCCGAGGTTGGGTGCCAGGGTGAGGTCGGCTCGGCGTGCTCGATGGCGGCGGGTGGGCTGGCGCAGGTGCTCGGCGGGACGCCGCGCCAGGTCGAGAACGCCGCCGAGATCGCCATGGAGCACAACTTGGGTCTCACCTGTGACCCGATCGGCGGCCTGGTGCAGATCCCGTGCATCGAGCGCAACGCGGTTGCCTCGGTCAAGGCGATCACCGCGGCGCGGATGGCGCTGCGCGGGGACGGCACTCACGTCGTGAGCCTGGACAAGGTCATCAAGACCATGCGTGACACCGGCCGGGACATGTCGGTGAAGTACAAGGAGACGGCTCGCGGCGGGCTCGCGGTCAACGTCGTCGAGTGCTGACGGTGCGCGCCCGCTCCACGACGGCTCGGCGTCTGCTGCGCGGACCGCTGCTCGGCCTGCACGTGCTGCTGGTCCTCGTGCTGGTCGGCACCGGTGTCGCTGGCGGGTGGCAGTGGCAGGCGTGGCGCAGCGCACAACGCAACGACGCGGCGGAGCGGATGACGCGCGACCCGGTGCCGCTCACCGAGGCGTTGGGACCAGACGAGCCGCTGGCCAACGAAGATGACGGCGTGGCCGTCGACGTGGCTGGCACCTACGCACCCCGCACCGACCAGTTCCTGGTGTCGGGTCGGACGCTGGCCGGCGAGGCGGGCTACTGGGTGCTCAGCCCGCTCGTGGTGGCGGGCACCAAACCGCCCGCCGCCGTGCTGGTCGCGCGGGGCTGGACGAGCCAGCGAACACTGCCCGCCGTCCCCGCCGACGAGGTCCGCGAAACCGGCGTGCTTGCTGCAGGAGAAGAGGGTTCGGGCACCGTCGGCGCGGACCGAGTCGTGGCCTCCGTACGCCTCCCGGCGCTGGTGGGCGAGGTCGACACCGACCTGTTCGGCGGCTACCTCGTGCGCACGACCCGCCCTGCACCACCCGGCCTGGCGGCGATCGAGCCGCCAACGGCTGACCCGTCCTGGTCGGTCGGGTTGCGCAACCTCGCCTACGCGTTGCAGTGGTGGCTGTTCGGTGCCTTCGGGCTCTTCATGTGGTGGCGGATCTGCCGTGACCAGGTGTCGACCGTCGCCTGAGCCCTGAACGCGACGACCCTGCGCGGTGTGGGCGACCACTGCCGCACCTCCCCGGCGCAAGGTGCGCCTCCCCAGCGAAACAACGCTGGGGAAGCGCACTTTTCGCTGGCAACCCAGCGAAAGGCGCGCGGCCCGCGGAGAAGCCCCTAGCCTCGACGCTGTGCGTGCTGCCCTGCTCCGTTATCAGATCGCGGCATGGGTCGTCGGCGTCTTCGCGGTCTTCGTCGTCGGCGGGTGGGTGGGCAAGCTGGTCACTGACGTCGACTCACCCTGGCAGGACTTCGGGGAGCAGACGGCGGCGATCTCGCCGGTACACGGATTCCTGTACATGGTGCTGCTGGTGTTCATCGCCATGCTCTCGCGCCGGGCTGGATGGTCGCTCGGCTTCACCCTCGCCACGATGCTGCTCGGGACAGTGCCAGTGCTGAGCTTCTATGCCGAGCGACGAGCCACCGCGCGGACTCGCGCCGGCGACTGACGGCTGCGCTGGGCTCAGACCCTCGGGCCGCCCGGCGCGGGCGGGGTCTCCGCGGTCCCCTCGTCGGCGGCCAGGTCACCGGCCAGGTCGTCCACATCCAGGTCGTCGATCGCCACCGGGTCGTCGACGATGGGCGCCGGAGGCGGTGCGGTGGGGGTGGTCGAGATGATCTCGACCTCGTCGTCGCCGCGCAGCCGCTTGGCGACAAAGGCTGCCACGCCGGCGAGACCGAGGCCGATCGCGATGGTGCGCAACCAGTTGCGCTTCGGCTTGTCGCGACCGACGGCTGCGCGAGCCCGATCGGCGGCGCCGCGCTTGCGTGCCCGCTTGCGAGCCTTCTTGGTCGACTTGGCGAGGTCCTTGCGCGCCTTGCGGGTGCGCTTGCCGGCATCCTCGCCGCGCCTGGCCGCCTCCTCGCGCGCCGCCTCTGCGGCTGCCGCGGCCGCCGCGGTCGCCGTGGCGGCGGCTGACTGCAGGGCGGGCTTGACGTCGGTGCGGAACTTCTCCTGAGCCTTGCGGGCGGCTTCCTCTGCTGCGGGGACAAGCGTGGTCTGG
This sequence comes from Nocardioidaceae bacterium, assembly GCA_013697585.1. GTDB lineage: Bacteria > Actinomycetota > Actinomycetes > Propionibacteriales > Nocardioidaceae > JACCWP01. Next base: position 10,625 of record JACCWP010000163.1, on the reverse strand, counting down.
GCCCTCTCGGACAGCCCGGCCGCTGCCTCGACCGCCTTGGCCTGCGCCGTCGCCCCGAGGTCCTTGGCCTGGTCCAGGGCACGATCGGTGCGCGAGGACTTGCGGCGGACGTGCATGAGCGGGACCTCCTGGTTGCGGGGTGACCGGTCGTGGCCGGTCGGTCGACGCCCACTCTTTCGCGTGTGGGCGCGTCTGTCACCTCAGGGTACGGAACGTAGGATTCGGAGTCGAAGTGAGTTGACAGCCCGCCGTCCCACCCGATGAAGGAGCCCTCGTGGCCGAATCCACCTATGCCACCTTGCACACCTCGATGGGCGACGTACGGGTCCGACTGTTCCCCGATCACGCCCCCGCGACGGTCGCCAACTTCGTCGGGCTGGCCGACGGGAGCGCGGAGTGGACCGACCCGCGGTCGGGTGCCAAGGGCGACGGGCCGCTGTATGACGGCACCGTCTTCCACCGCGTCATCGACGGCTTCATGATTCAGGGCGGCGACCCGCTCGGCACCGGTACGGGTGGCCCGGGCTACACGTTCAAGGACGAGTTCCACCCCGAGCTGAGCTTTGACCGGCCGTACCTGCTCGCGATGGCCAACTCCGGGCCTGGCACCAACGGCTCCCAGTTCTTCGTGACCGTGGCGGCGACGACGTGGCTCAACTTCAAGCACACCATCTTCGGCGAGGTCGCCGACGACGAGAGCCGGGCCGTCATCGACTCGATCGCCACCGCCCGTACGGCCCGAGGTGACCGCCCGGTCGACGAGATCAGGCTCGAGCGGGTCGCGGTCGACCACGTGCAGGAGTGACGAGAGCAGCCACACCGGCGCCGACGGAGGCCCAGCAGTGACCACGCCCACCGGGCCCCAGGCGGACACTGCCCCGCGCTGTTACCGGCACAACGACCGCGAGACGTGGGTCGGGTGCCAGCGCTGCGGTCGGCCGATCTGCCCCGACTGCATGCGGCCGGCCTCCGTGGGCTTTCACTGCCCGGAGTGCGTGGCCGAGGGCAAGCGGACGCAACGCCAGCCCCGCACCCTTGCCGGCGGCATCGTGCCCCGCGACGCCGGTCGGGTCACGATGGTCATGATCGGCATCAACGTGATCGTCTTCGTCGCTGTGCTGGCGACCGGAGGGTTCGAGAGCCCGTTCGTGCGCGACGGGATCCTGCTCGCGGCCGACCGGTTGCGCTGGCCGGACGGCGCGGTCGTCACCGGCGTCGACGGCGGCGCGTACTGGCGGCTGCTGACCTCGGCGTTCCTGCACACGCAGGTCTTCCACATCTTGCTCAACATGTACGCGTTGTGGATCTTCGGGCCGTTGCTGGAGCGCTACCTCGGCTACGTACGCTTCGTCGCGCTCTATCTCACCGCGGGGGTCGCCGGCTCGGTGGCCGTGCTGTGGTTGTCGCCGGCCAACCAGCCGACACTCGGCGCGTCCGGTGCCGTGTTCGGGTTGTTCGGTGCCATCGTGCTGATCCAGCACTCGCGAGGCGGCGACATCACGGCCTGGCTGGTGCTGTTGGGCATCAACCTCGTGATCGGCTTCACCGTGCCGTCCATCAGCTGGCAGGGCCACCTCGGCGGCCTCGTCGCCGGCCTGCTGCTCGGAGCGGCGTTCGCCTACGCTCCCCGCACGCGTCGCACGCCCGTCCAGGTGGTGGCGTTCGCCGCACTCTGGGTCGCCATGATCGCCGCCGTTTTCGCCCACGCCGCCTAGCGCGCGGGTTCTCGTCGGTCGCTGCGCGGGGGGACTCGCCCCTCCCGCGGGTGGGTCGCGGGCGATCGGGCGACTACTCCCACTGGGTCGCGAACACGAACCCCACCGCGATCAGACCCATGCCGATCACCAGGTTCCAACCGCCGAGGTCGCCGGTGAACGGCAGGTCCTGCTGCAGGACGTAGTAGAGAACGACCCAGATCAGGCCGAGCAGCCAGCAGGTGAGCATCAGCGGCGCGGCCCACCGCTTCGCCCGGCCCGGACCGCGAAACTCCGACGGCTCCCGGCGGGGCAGGCGCAGCGGCCTCTTGCGGTTGTGTGACTTGGGCACCTGGTGACCTCGGGTCGGGCGGCGAACGGGGATCGCTGCGGAGTGTTCGATGATCGGGCGTCGTCTAGCGTAACGGTGTGCAGCAGCGCAGGCGGGCGACGTGGACGGCCGTGGTGCCGGTGATCTCCGCGCTCGGTGGGCTGCTGTTCGTCGCGAGCGCGGTCAGCGCTGACGGTACCGACCTGCGGTCCAGCAACACAGACCTCGAGGCACTGGTCGAGTCCCGGGCCGACGATGTGGCGCAGCTGCGCAGCGGCGTACGTGACCTGCAGCTCGACATCGACCAGGTGGCGCGCGATGTCGGCAGCGAGGGTCTGGCCACCGTGCGCCGGCGGATCGCCGCGATCAGCACCCCGGCCGGCCTCACCCCGGTCGAGGGGCCGGGCCTGGTGGTCACTCTCGACGACTCACCGCTCGAGGAGCCGCCCGGCGACTTGGACGCCAACGCCTTGATCGTCCACCAGCAGGACATCCAGGCGTTCGTCAACGCCATGTGGGCCGGTGCGGCCACGGCCGTGTCCCTGCAGGGTCAGCGACTGATCTCCACGACGGGCATCAAGTGCGTCGGCAACACCGTGGTGCTGCAGGGGGTGCCGTACGCGCCCCCCTATCGGATCGAGGCGGTCGGCGACCCGGCCCTGCTCAAAGCCAGCCTCCGGGCCTCAGACTACGTCGACTTCTATCGCGACTACGTCGACGAGGTGCAGCTCGGGCTCGACGTCGAGCCAGCCGAGCGGCTGGCACTGCCCGGCTACGAGGAGACGCCTGCGCTGGTCTACGCCACGCCGGGCTGAGCCAGCCGACGGTCTCCGCCTGTGCCTGGGGTCGGCGGCGTGCCCGGGTCGGTCGGCGGGCCGGTCTCCGGGTCGGTGCTCGGTGGTCCGTCAGTCGTCGGCTGCTCGGAGCTGGTGGGCGGAGACTCGGTCGTCTCGGGGGTCTCGGTCGTTTCGGGGGTCTCGGTCGTCTCGGTGGTCTCGGTGGTCTCGGTGGTCTCGAGTTCCTCGGCGATCACGATCACCACCACGTCGCCCTCAGACGCGGTAGAGCCCGCCTCCGGGTTCTGCTCGATGACAGTGCCGGGTTCGGCGTCCTCGGTGACCTCCGCCTCGGGGTCGGCCACGAGCCCGAGCTCGTCGAGCTCGGCGATGGCCTCCTCCTCGGTGTCGCCGATGAGCGCAGGCACCTCGAGCGGCCCCTGGCTGACGATGAGCGTGACCTCGTCGCCCGGCGTCAGCTCTTCGCCGGCGGGGGGATCCGTCGACTGCACAGTCCCCTTCGTGTCGTCGCTCGGCACCTTGGACACGGCAGGCGCCGCGCGCAGGTCCACCTGGGCGAGCGCGGCCTCGGCGTCCTCGCGGCTGAGCCCGGCCAGGTTGGGCACGGTCACACTTTGCGGTCCGGTGCTGATCGTGAGCGTGACGACCTCTCCCTGCGCCACCACGTCCTGGGCGTCGGGGTCCTGGTCGATGACGGTTCCGGGAGGGTCGTCGCTCTCCTCGTTGGTGGTCTCGACCTCCAGCCCTTCGGCCTCGACGGCCTCGGTGGCGGCCGCCTGCTTCATTCCGACCACGTCCGGCACCGATACGTCGACGGTGTCGTCGGCGCCACCGGACACGAGCGCATAGGCGCCGGCGGCCAGCGCCAGCAGCAGCACCAGCACCAGCAGCACCCACAGCCACAGCCGGCTCTTCTTCGGCTCGTCCTCGTCGTCGTCTTGGACTGGCAGGAAGCTCGTGGTCGATGCCGGCACGGGGTTGGCAACAGGCAGCGCGCTGGTCACCGTGGCATCCACGGCTTGGCCCGCGAGCGCCCGCTCGATGTCGGCGCGCATCTCCGCTGCCGACTGGTACCGCTCGGTCGTCTTCTTTGCCAGCGCCTTGCCCACGATGGCGTCGATCTCGGGCGGGATCTCGGGTTCGAAGCTGGACGGGAGCGGCGCCTCCTCGCGTACGTGCTGATAGGCCACCGAGACCGGGCTGTCGCCCTGGAAGGGCGGGCGGCCGCACAGCAGCTCGAACAGCAGGCAGCCGGTGGAGTAGATGTCGCTGCGGGCGTCGACCTGCTCGCCGCGAGCCTGCTCGGGCGAGAGGTACTGCGCGGTGCCGACCACAGCGGCCGTGGCGGTCATCGTCGACGACGAGTCGGCGATGGCGCGCGCGATGCCGAAGTCCATGACCTTGACCCGACCGGGTGGTGTCAGCATCACGTTGGCCGGCTTGATGTCGCGGTGGACGATGCCCGCCCGGTGCGAGTAGTCCAGCGCCGACAACACGTCGGCGGTGATCTCGAGCGCTCGCTCGGGCAGGATCTTGCGACCCTCGCGCAAGACCTCGCGAAGCGTGCGGCCCTCCACCCGTTCCATCACGATGTACGGCACGTGGGTTCCGTCGGTCGCGACCTCCTCGCCCGTGTCATAGACCGCGACGATCGACGGGTGGTTCAGCGAAGCGGCCGACTGGGCCTCGCGGCGGAAGCGGGCTTGGAAGGTGGGGTCGCTCGCAAGATCGGCACGCAACCGCTTGATTGCCACCGACCGGCCGAGGCGGGTGTCCTGGCCGACCCGCACGTCGGCCATGCCGCCTCGCCCGATCAGCTCGCCGACCTCGTAGCGATCACCCAGGACGAGCCTGTTCGCGTCCTCGGGTGGCTGGGTCGTCATGGGTTCCTCCCGCTTCCGGTGTGCTCCGGCAGGGGGTCGGCCGAGACGCTCACCGCTCGATCACCGCCTCCATGACCGACCTGGCGATGGGGCCGGCCAGGCCACCGCCGGAGATCTCCTCGCGCGCCACGCCTTGGGTGGACTCGATGAACACGGCGACGGCCACCTCGGGGTCGTCTGCCGGGGCGAACGACACGAACCATGCGTACGGCGGCAGGTCCTCGGTGCGCTCGGCAGTGCCGGTCTTGGCCGCGACGTCGATGTCGGGGATCTGCGCCTCGGCGGCAGTGCCGTCGTTGACAACCGTCACCATCATCTCGGTGAGCTGAGCGGCGACGCCGGCCGACACCGCCTGGCTGAGCTCCTCGGGGTCGTGCTCCTCGAGCAGCTCGACGTCGGGCGAGCGGATCTCGTCGACGACGTACGGCTTCATCACCGTCCCGCCGTTTGCGATTCCGGCCGTCACCATCGCCATCTGCAAGGGGGTCGCCGACACGTCGAACTGGCCGATCGCCGAGAACGCGGTCTGGGGCTCGTCGGGGTCGGCGGGGAACACGCTCTCGACCAGGCTCAGGTCCTCGAGGTAGGTGTCGTCACCGAAACCAAACGCCTCGGCCTGCTCGCGCAGTGCGTCCGCGCCCAGGTCGAGACCCACCTCGCCGAAGGACACGTTGCACGAGAACGCCAACGCCATGGTCAAGGTGATCTGGCCGCTGCCACACGATTCGACGTCGTTCGTCAGCACGTCGTCGGTGAGCGGCAGGTTGAGCGTCGGCCCGCCAGTGACCATCGTGTCGGGCGAGTAGGTGCCCGACTCGAGCGCGGCGGCCGCGGTCACCAGCTTGAAGGTCGACCCCGGCGAGTAGATGTTCTGCCGGCTGCGGTCGAGCAGCGGGTCGGCCTCGGCGTCGTTGAGCTCCTTGTAGGCGTCGCTGACCGACCCGAAGTCGTGCGAGGCCAACCGGTTGGGGTCATACGACGGGCGCGACACCATGGCCAGGATCGCACCGGTGCTCGGGTCGAGTGCGACCACGGCACCCCTGGTGTTCTGACCCAGCGCGGCCAGCCCGTCGTAGGCCGCCTGCTGGGCGGCGGGATCGACGGTCAGCGAGATGCTCCCGCCAGCAGGCTTGTCGCTCCCCAGCAGGTCGACCACCCGATTGACGAACAACGCGGGATCGCTGCCCGACAGGATGCTGTTCTCGGTGGACTCGAGGTCGGAGCCGCCGTACTGGTAGGAGTAGTAGCCGGTGAGGTTCGCGTACAGCTGTGGGAATCCGTACCTGCGCTGGTAGTCGAAGTCGTCGTCGATCGGGACACTCTCGGCCACCGGCTTGCCGGCCACCAGGATCGGGCCGCGCTCGCGCGAGAACTGGTCGTCGAGCACCCGCCGGTTGCCGGTCGTGGTGTTGAGGTCGTCGGCCCGCAGGAACTGCACGTAGTTGATGTTGAGCAGCAGGGCGAGGAACAGCACACCGCAGGCCACGGCGAGCACCCGGATCGGCCGGTTCACCGCAGCCTCACCACCTGGGTGGCGTCTTCGGCGTGGAGCGGGGTCGCCAGCGGCTGCGGCTGCCGGGTCGCGTGGCTGATCCGCAGCAGCAGCCCGACCATCGCCCAGTTGGCGACCAGCGACGAGCCTCCGTACGACAGGAACGGCGTGGTGAGACCGGTCAGCGGGATCAGCCTGGTCACCCCGCCGACGACGACGAACACCTGCAGGGCAAAGGTCACCGCCAGTCCGGTCGCGATCAGCTTGCCGAACGCGTCTCGGCACAGCAGCGCCACCCTGAGGCCACGCTCGACGATGAGGGCATAGATCACGATCAGCGCCATGAGACCGGCGAGCCCGAGCTCCTCTCCGAGCGACGTGACGATGAAGTCGGAGTAGGAGTAGGGGGTCAGCGTCGGGTCGCCTTGGCCGAGGCCGGTGCCGATCAGACCGCCGAACGCCAAGCCGTACTGGCCTTGCACGATCTGAAAGTAGAGGTCGGTATCGCTGAAGGGGTCGAGCCAACCGGCGACCCGGTTCTGCACATGCCCGAACGTCAGGTAGCCGAAGTAGGCGCCGCCCAGGAACAGCAAGATCCCGACGATCGCCCAGCCGACCCGCTCGGTCGCCACATAGAGCAGCACCACGAAGAGCCCGAAGAACAACAGCGATGAGCCGAGGTCGCGCTGGAACACGAGCACGCCCAGGCTGAGCAGCCAGGCGGCCAAAATGGGTCCGAGGTCGCGGCCACGGGGGAGGTCGATGCCGATGAAGCGTCGACCGGCCAGCGCGAGCGCGTCCCGCTTGACGACCAGGTAGCCGGCAAAGAACACGACCAGGCAGAGCTTGGCGACCTCGCCTGGCTGGAAGCTCAGCGGGCCGACGCTTATCCAGATCCGGGCACCGTTGATCTCGTTTCCGATGCCCGGCAGCAGCGGCAGCACCAGCAGGCCGAGGGCGACCAGCCCGAGGGTGTAGGTGTAGCTCTGCAGCCGCCGGTGGTCGCGCACCACCGCCAGCACGGCGACGATGGCGAGCACTCCGACGAACGTCCAGACCACCTGCTGCCTGGCGACTCCGTCGCCAAGTCGGGGGTCGGTGATGTCGAGGTCGAGCCGGTAGATCATCGCCAGCCCGATGCCGTTGAGCAACACCACCAACGGCAGCAGGACCGGGTCGGCGTAGGGCGCGAGGAACCGGACCGCCAGGTGGGCGACGAAGGCGAGCGCCGCGAAGGCTCCGGCCACCGCGGTGATGTCTGCGGGGATGTCACCGGTGTAGCCGAGACCGACCGACACATAGGCTCCGACGCCGACGAGCAGCGCCACCACGATCAGGGACAGCTCGGTGCCGCGTCGCTTGCGCGGCACGCTGACCGCCTGCGCCTCCGTCTGCATCGTCATCGGCCGGCCCCTCCGCCGCCTCCGCCGGGTTCGTTCGGCGTCACCGGTCCGTCCGTGGGCGGGTCTGGGGTCGGATCGGTGGTCTCGGCGCCAAGGCAGTCCTCGGCCGAGCGGCCGCCGGCGGCGCAGTCGCGGGCCAGCTCGCGCAAGGTCGCGATCGTGGCCTTGGCGTCCTCCAGGTTGCTGGCGGTGATGCCGTCCTCGACCTGGTCCTGGTTGAACTCGGGGAGCTCGGCGACAGCCAGGTCGGTGCGGTCGTCGAGCTCGGACAGGGTCACCCCCGGCACGTCCTGCTCGATGCCGCGGAAGATCGCGACGTTGCCGTCGGACGCCGACACGTAGTACTGCTGCTGGCTCCAGCTGTACGCCCAGCCGAGGCCGAGCCCGACCACCACGAGCACCACGAGGGCGAGCACGATCTGCCGGGCGCGGCGGTAGCGACCCTCACGCCGCGGGGCGTAGCGCACCTCCTCCGGATCGATGTCCGGGTCGAGCTCATCGTCATCGCGGATCGCGGGGTGCTCGGTCGTGTGGCGCAGACCGGCCCGCGGCGCTCGCGGCTGCTCCGCAGCCGAGCCGACGAGCAGCGGCTCGGTGGGCAGGGGCTCGGCATCGGTGCCGACCGCGGCCTCGCTGGCGTCTGGACCAGCCGGCGAGGCGACGATCTCGCCGACGACGCAGGTGACGTTGTCGGTCGTACTCGCCTCCAGCGCGAGCCTCACCAGGGCAGTCGTGGCGAGCTCGACGGTTCCGTCGCCCAGCACGGCTGCGATAGTCGGCTCGTCGACGTAGCTGGACAGGCCGTCGCTGCACAAGAGGACCCGGTCACCGACCCGCAGCTCGAGGTCGAAGAGGTCAGGCTCGACGGAGTGCCGACCGTCGAGTGCTCGCATGATCAGCGACCGGTGCGGGTGCGTGCGAGCCTCATCCGGGGTGATCTTGCCCTCGTCGATGAGCTGCTGCACGAACGTGTGGTCTGTCGTCAGCTGACTGAACTGGCCGTCGCGCAGCAGATAGCCGCGCGAGTCGCCGACGTGCGCCAGGCCGACCCGGTCCCCGTCGACCAGCAGGGCGGTCAGCGTGGTGCCCATGCCGTCGACGCTGGGATCCTCCTCGATGACCTCGGCCAGCCGGTCGTTTGCCCGGTGCACGGCGCCGGCGAGCGCCTGGAGCACGTCGTCGGGAGCGGGTTCGTCGAGGCGGCGCACGATCTGCACCACCAACGACGATGCCAAGTCGCCCGCAGCCTGGCCGCCGATCCCATCGGCGACGACGAGCAACCGTGGCCCGGCGTACCCCGAGTCCTGGTTGTTCTTGCGGACGGGGCCGACGTCGGACATGGCCGCATAGCGGAGCCCGGTCACGACGCGATCACCGTCCCTGCCCCGTTGCCGTCCACCGGGTCACCGCCGCAGCTCGAGGACTGTCTTGCCGATCCGGATGGCGGTGCCCGCACCGATCGGGGTCGGCGCGGTGACCCGCTGGTGACCGAGATAGGTGCCGTTGGTCGAGCCGAGGTCCTCGACGAACCACTGCTCCCCGTTGGTCGCCACTCGCGCGTGCCGCGTGGAGACGTAGTCGTCGTCGAGGCGGATCGCCGCGTCGGTGCCGCGCCCGATCAGGATCGGCGCATCGGCCAGTGCCGCGGACTGACCCTCGTTGGGGCCGTCGGTCACGACGAGCGACCGTGGCGCATGCCGGTCGCCGCGCCGCGGCTTCGGCTGCTTGGCCGGCTTGGGGGGCCGCGGTTGTTTGGCCGCCCGCCCTGGCCGCTGCTTGGCGGGATCGACGCGGGCACCGAACATGTCGGATCGAATCACCGAGACCGCGGACAGGACGAACAGCCAGAGCACGACGAGGAAGCCCAGCCGGATCAGGGTCAGCGTCAGCTCCGACACGTCAGGGCTCCTGCAGCCGGGGGTCGCGCACGACAACGGTCGTGGTGCCGATGACGATCGACGAGCCGTCTCGGAGCAGGGCCTGCTGCACTCGGCGGCCGTCGACACTTGTCCCGTTGGTGGACCCCAGGTCGACGACGCTGACGCTCAGCAGGCCGGACTCCGTGCTGAGTTGGATCTGCGCGTGCTTGCGGGAGATGCCGGGGTCGTTGATGCGAAGGTCGGCCTCCTCCCCGCGGCCGAGGACGAGCCCTGCCTCGGTCACGGGATGCCGTTCGCCGTTGACCTCCACGATCACCGGGGCGCGGCCGACCATGGTGTCGGTGGGGGCCACGCCCGAGGCGGGACTCACCTGTGCGCTGGCGCGCCCGCTGACCAGGAACCGTCCGGTCGGCAGGTCTGCGCGCTTGTGGAAGTCGATGGCGACGGGGCCGGCAAGGGTGAAGCGCTGCTCGCGTACGTGCTCGTGGATCAGCTTGTCCAGCTCGCTGGACAGCCGGGTGCCGTACGGCGAGAGCCGGTCGAAGTCGCTGTCGGACAGCTCGACGGTGAACGCGTTGGGGACCAGCGTCCGGTCCCGAGACAGGATCTGGGTGGAGTGGTCGATCTCCCGGGTGATCGACGCGGCGATCTCGACCGGCTGCACGGCGGAGCGGAACGCGCGGGCGAAGGCGCTGCTCACCGCGTGCTCGAGCCGCTGCTCGAAGCGTTGCAGCACGCCCACTGCGCCTCCTCTCTCTGGTCATCGGTGCCCGCGAGACGACGGGTACGACGCGTACGAACGCGCGACCACACGCCGCCCGCGCCCCGCAGGGATCGTAACGGGAGCCGCCTCCGGCAGCCGACTCGCGGCGGCGCCCAGCGGCCTGCCGCGTGCTAGTCTCAGCGGTCGGCCGCGCGTGGTGGTGCACCGCTCGGCCAGCCCTGACAGGGCGACGCGCGAGTGGCGGAACAGGCAGACGCGCACGGTTCAGGTCCGTGTGCCCGAAAGGGCGTGGGGGTTCAACTCCCCCCTCGCGCACCGCGTGACGGCGGCGGCGGCGAACGACTGCCGCCTGACGCGGGGGCAGTCAGGGCGCCCCGCGTGACGGATCGCGCGATCTCCGATCGGCTCGACCGGACTTGCG
>JACCWP010000130.1 GCA_013697585.1 Nocardioidaceae bacterium | reverse complement strand
GCACGCCTTGCCCTCGATCTGGCGGATGCGTTCGCGGGTGACATCGTGGCGTTGGCCAAGCTGGTCGAGGGTGGTCGGCTCGTCGGCGAAGAGTCGATCGCTGAGGATCTGCGCTGCACGCGGGTCGATCATGCCCAGGGCGTCGTCGAACAGCCCTGCTACGTCCAGCTCCAGTTCGGGAGCGCTCAGGATGTCGCTGGCGCTCAGTGACTCGAGACGCTGACGAGCCTTGGCGATGTCGACGGGGGTGCCGGCGGGGAGGGGGAGGAGTGCGGCGGCCAGCTTCGCGACGGCGTCGACGACCGGGGCGGCGCCGGGCCAGTCGATCACCGGCACGCGTTGCCGATCGGCGGCGACGACCTCCTCACTCCATGGCACACTGCCGGCCAGCTCGAATCCGTGGCGGTCGCAGAACTCGGCGATGGCGTCGGCATCGGCTGGCGAGCGAACCTTGTTGGCAGCCACGACGACGTGGCGCACCGGCAGCTCTGCGACGAGCGCGGCCATCCGCCGCACCGTTTCCAGCGAGCGGTAGTAGGGCTCGGCGACGAGACAGACGACGTCGGCGTGCCGGACCGTCCCGCGGCTCAGGTGTTCGGGGGACGCTTCCATGTCCACGACGACAAGCCGGTCGGGTTCGCCCAGGTCCTCCAGGAGCGAGGCGACGACGGCGTGTGCGGAGCAGAGGCAGCCCTCCTCGGCGTGGGCGGGGGCTCCCATCCCGAGCAGCCGGACGCCGTCGGGCGCGATGAGGCCATAGCTGTCCAGCACCGCTTCGATGGGCTCGACGAGACCCGTCCCACCCTGCCGCCGCGAGACCAGCGACGGGGGCACCGGCCCGAGGCGCGCGGCGACCCCAGCGGACACCCCGAGCGCCGTGGACAGGTTCGGGTTGGCGTCAGCATCGATCGCTACGACGGGTCGCCCCCCGCGAGCGGCCAGCCGCGCTAGCGTCGCACTGATCGTGGTCTTGCCCGCACCACCCTTGCCGGCGACGGCCAGTCTCACCGGGCGAGCTCGTGCTGCTCGATGAGCTTGTGGTAGCGCCGCTCGTAGGCGCTGAGCGCTCGGGCGACCTCCGCCAGCGATCCGGCGAAGGCATGCAGCCACTCCCGACCCTCGTCGGTCAAGGAGTAGTTACGGCGGGCCGGACCGCTGGTGGACGGTTCCCAGTCCGAACGGACCAGGCCTTCCGCGTCCATCGCGCGCAGACAACGGTAGAGGCCGCCTGGGTCGGCCCGCTCCAAGCCGAGCGCGGCGACCTGGTCGAGCAGCTCATAGCCGTGCGAGGCGCCCTCGGCCAGCAGGAGCAGCAGGCAGGGCCGGAGGTAGTTGCGCGGCACCCCGACCGGGACCTCCTCCGTACGACTTCGGCTCATCGGCCGTCCCCAGGTGCACGTTCGGCTGCACAGGCGATCGCCTCTTCGACGGAGTTGTGGCACCAGCAGTCGGCGCTGCACTCACCGTGGGCGGGTCGGGTGAGGTCGGAGAAGCTCAGCGCGAACTCCGTCATGCCTTCGGCGAGTCCGGTCTCGGACAGGACGTACCCACCGTCGGCGAGCTCCAGATAACCGTCCACGACCAGTCGGTCGAGGTAGCCGACGCCGAACTCGGCCTCGACGCCGAGGAAGCGTTCGAGAAGCGTGGCGTCCACGACCTCGCCGAGCCCCTCACCACGCAACCAGTACATGACCTGCAAGATCTCACTACGCCAGTAGAGGGCGCGCAAGGCGTCGGACTTCGGCGGGTGGAGCTCGTCCATCGCTCAGCGCCGACCGGAAGCGGCGGTGGCGTCGTCGGCCCTGGCGTTGGCGAGATCGGTGAGGTCGGACAGGGCACCGGCGACGCCGGTGAGCTGGTCGTTGATCGTCAGCACCGAGGGACCGATGGATGAGCACTGGGTCTCGATCGCGCGCACACCGAAGGCCACCTTGCCGAGCAGCACGGACGTACGCCGCAGGGATCCGGCGATGCGGAGCAGGTAGTAGACGAGCACGACGGCGACGAGGACTATCTCCAGCAGGGTCAGCGTGACCAGCAGCGCCTTCATCGCGGCTCCGTCCTCAGGTCGCCGCTATCGTGCGGCCCGGCGTCGGCCGGCGCACTCAAGAGCTGAACGTGCTTACCGGCCTCGTCGATCAGCAGATCCAGGCGGCTCGAGGTCTCGCCGAGCAGCCAGGTCGTCGCGGTGTTACCGGCGACCTGCTTGCCGGCGCCCCAGATCAGTCCGGCACCACGCTCGACCCGGTGCACCTCGCGTAAGAAAGTCTCCAGCAGGACGACCGCGACCACGGCGACGACGAGCCCGAGCAGCAGCGCCACGAACCAGTATCCGTTGTCACTCACGCGGGACCTCCAGGAGTCAGGCTGGTACGGGCCGATGCGGCGGCGGCGACGATCCGCTCGGCCGTCTTGGCGGTCGCGCCGAGCTGCCACAGGGGTGCCGTGCCGTCGCGGGCGTCGTTGAGTCCCGCCAGGATCGCCTCGGCCTTCTCGGCGGTCTGCCGGACGCCCGCGATCATCATCAGCAGGACGGCCACCACGACGACGGCGACCACGGCGCCGATCACAAATCCGAGGATCCAGCCGTTCACGGGCCCTCCTGAAGGTAGGTCTGTGGGACTCAATCGGCACTGTAACCCGGCGTGACGCTATGTGTATAGTGCATCTACACCCGACGATGTGAGTCACGCCACAGGAGCAGCAGATGGCCGATCGACAGCGCACGGCGCCGCAACAGACCCCTGCTGAGGAGCTGCTCAGCCTGCTCGGTCCGGTCGACACCTTTCACGACACCACCCATCTG
>JACCWP010000125.1 GCA_013697585.1 Nocardioidaceae bacterium | reverse complement strand
GCGCCGACGCGATGCCCACCCCGGACGAGGTCGAGGCGCTGCTGCTGCCGACCAGCAACGAGGCGCGATGAGCAGCGAGCCCACCGCTCGGCTGGCCCGGCTGCACGACGTTCGGGTGCGCGAACCGCACCGGGTCGCCCAGCTTGCTGCGGCCCGCACGCCGCCTACCGGACTCGTCGGCCAGACCGGCCGGCTGCTGCTCGTCGCGGCCGACCACCCGGCCCGCGGTGCACTGCGGGCAGGTGACGATCCGTTAGCGATGGGCGACCGGCTCGACCTGCTCGACCGGCTCTGCACCGCATTGTCGCGTCCGGGTGTCGACGGGATGCTCGGCACCGCGGACATCGTGGAAGACCTGTTGCTGCTCGGGGCACTCGACGGCAAGGTCGTGATCGGTTCGATGAATCGTGGCGGGCTCGCCGGCACGGTCTTCGAGATCGACGACCGGTTCACCGGCTACCACGCCGGCGGCGTCGCCGGGATGGGTCTGCAGGGCGGCAAGATGCTGCTGCGCATCGACCCGCACGACGCCGGCACGGTCGCCACGATGCAATCCTGCGCGCAGGCGGTCGACGCCCTGGCCGAGCGCCGGCTGATGGCGATGGTCGAGCCCTTCCTGTCCCACCGCGTCGACGGTCGCTGTCGCAACCTGCTCACTCCCGAGGCGGTCATCCGGTCGTCGGCGGTTGCCGCGGGACTCGGGACGACGTCGGCGTACACGTGGCTCAAGCTGCCCGTCGTCGACGACATGGACAGGGTGCTCGGTGCCACCACCCTCCCAGTGGTCCTGCTCGGCGGCGAGGTCGCCGACGACCAGCAGGCCCAGCTCGCCGGCTGGCGCAAGGCCCTGGCGCACCCGGCGGCGCGCGGCATGGTCGTCGGCCGCTCGTTGCTCTATCCACCCGGCGGCGACGTGGCCGGTGCCGTCGACGCCACCGTGGAGCTGCTGACGTGAACGGCTACCACCGTCGGGCAGGAACGACCAGCAGCGACGGCTACGCGCTCGATGTGACTCCTGCGGACGCAGGGTGGGCGTACTGCGGGCTGCGAGTCCTCGAGCTGACGCCCGGGGAGGCCGCCGAGATTGACACCGGTGAGGCCGAGGCCCTGGTGCTCCCGCTGTCCGGCTCGGCCACGGTGGGCTGCGACGGCGTGCGGATCGACCTCGCCGGACGCACGGGCGTCTTTTCGGGCGTCAGCGACGTTGCCTACCTGCCTCGCGACGCGCACGCGGTGATCAGCAGCGCCGCGGGTGGCCGCTTCGCGCTGCCGTCGGCGGTCTGCGAGCAGCGGCGCGAGGTGGCGTACGTGCCGGCCGACCGGGTGCCGGTCGAGCTGCGCGGTGCCGGTCGGTCCAGCCGCCAGGTCCACAACTTCGGCACCCCCGGCGTGCTCGACGCCGAGCGGCTCATCTGCTGCGAGGTGCTGACGCCGGCGGGCAACTGGTCCAGCTTCCCCCCGCACAAGCACGACGAGGACCGCGTCGGCGAGAGCGTCCTGGAGGAGATCTACTACTTCCACGTGGCCGACGGTCCGCACGGTCCGGGCGTGGCGTACCAGCGGGCCTACGGCCACGACCACGCCGACATCGACGTGCTGGTCGAGGTGCGCGATGGTGACGTCGTGCTCATCCCGTACGGCTGGCACGGACCGTCGATGGCGGTGCCCGGCTATGACCTGTACTACCTCAACGTGATGGCGGGTCCGGGGGAGCGGGCGTGGCGGATCTGTGACGACCCGGCGCACGCCTGGGTGCGCGACACCTGGGAGCACGAGGACGTCGACCCCCGCCTCCCCTTCCCCCACCCCCCCAACGCTGAGCCTGACGTCTCGTCGGCCTTCAGCGGCGTGTCGCCTGTCGAACGTCAGGCCCAGCGGATGGGGGAGCCATGACCGGGACGGTGCGCCTGACCGTGGCGCAGGCGGTCGTACGTTTCCTGGCCGCCCAGCAGGTCGAGCGCGACAGTGTCACGAACCGGTTCTTCGCCGGCTGCTTCGGGATCTTCGGCCACGGCAACGTGGCCGGGATCGGGCAGGCGTTGTTGGAGGACCAGCTTGCCGACGGTGGTCCGCGGCTGCGCTACCGGCATGCGCGCAACGAGCAGGCGATGGTCCATGCCGCGGTCGGCTATGCCCGCCATCGTGATCGGTTGGCGGCATTCGTATGCGCCGCATCGGTTGGCCCTGGCTCGACCAACATGGTCACCGGTGCCGCGTTGGCGACGATCAATCGGCTGCCGGTGCTGCTGCTGCCGAGCGACGTGTTCGCCACCCGGGTAGCCAACCCGGTCCTGCAGGAGCTGGAGGACCCACGGAGTCTCGAAGTCTCCGTCAACGACGCGTTCCGCCCGGTGTCGCGCTACTTCGATCGCATCCAACGGCCCGACCAGCTGCCCGCCGCGCTGCTCGCAGCGATGCGGGTGCTCACTGACCCGGTCGAGACCGGCGCGGTGACCTTGTCGCTGCCGCAGGACGTGCAGGCCGAGGCGGCCGAGTGGCCCGCGCAGATGTTCGTCGACCGGGTGTGGCACGTCGCAAGGCCGGTGCCCGAGCCTGCCGCGCTGGAACGGGCCCTGCGGGTGATCCGGTCTGCCGAGCGGCCGCTGCTCGTCGCCGGTGGCGGCGTCATCTATTCCGACGCCACGGAGGCGTTGCGCGGCCTCGTCGAGCTGACCGGTATCCCGGTGACGGAGTCCCAGGCAGGCAAGGGATCTCTGTCCTACGACCACCCGCAGTCCGTCGGTGCCATCGGCGCGACCGGGACCACTGCGGCCAACACGCTCGCGGCCGAGGCCGACGTGGTGATCGGCGTGGGCACCCGCTTCAGCGACTTCACCACGGCGTCGAGGAGCGTCTTCGCCAACCCCGACGTGCGTTTCGTCAACCTCAACGTGGCGTCGTTCGACGCGCACAAGCTGTCGGCGACGGCACTCGTGGCCGACGCCCGCACCGGCCTGGTCGCGCTCGCCGACGGGCTCTCCGACTGGCGGGTCGGCGGTGCTCACCGAGAGCGGGCAATCCGGCTGGCCGGCGAGTGGGACGCAACCGTGCAGGCGGCCTACGACGGCGACCACTCGCCGCTGCCGGCGCAGTCGGAGGTCATCGGGTCGGTCAACACCCTGATCGGTCCGCGCGACGTCGTGGTCTGTGCCGCCGGGTCGATGCCCGGCGACATGCACAAGCTGTGGCGCACCCGGGACCGCAAGGGCTATCACGTCGAGTACGGATTCTCCTGCATGGGATACGAGATCGCTGGTGGCCTCGGGGTCAAGCTGGCGGTGCTGGACCAGCGCGAGCTCGGGCACGACGACCGCGAGGTCGTGGTGATGGTTGGTGACGGGTCCTACCTCATGATGGCTACCGAGCTGGTGACCGCGGTCGCCGAGGACATCAAGCTGACCGTCGTCCTCGTCCAGAACCACGGCTACGCGTCGATCGGTGCATTGTCGGAGCAGCTGGGCAGCCAGCGGTTCGGCACCCGTTATCGCTATCGCACGGAGACCGGGCTCGACGGCGACGTGTTGCCCGTCGATCTTGCCGCCAACGCCGCCAGCCTGGGAGCGGACGTGTTTGCAGTCCATGGTGTCGACGAGCTGCGTGCGGTGCTGCCCAAGGCGCTGGCCTCGACGCGAACCACGGTCGTGCACGTCGAGACCGACCCCCAGGTCACGGCGCCGGACAGCCCTGCCTGGTGGGACGTTCCCGTCGCCGAGGTGTCCGCATTGGACTCCACCCGCGCCGCCCGCGCCGCGTACGACCAGCACAAGCAGGCGCAGCGCCATCACCTGAACCCGGCCGACACAGTCGAGGAGATCTGAGATGCGCACGATCGAGCACTGGATCGGCGGCGAGGCCACGCCCGGCGGCGGCCACCGGCGCGGCGACGTCTACGACCCCGCCCGTGGCACCCCGCAGGCGGAGGTGGTGCTGGGAACGGCAGCTGACGTGGACGCGGCAGTAGCGAGCGCGTGCGAGGCGTACGGCAGCTGGTCACAGACGTCGTTGACGACACGGGTCGACGTCTTGTTCCGCTTCCGCGGCCTGGTTGACCAGCACACCGACGAGCTTGCCCGCATCATCGCCAGCGAGCACGGCAAGACGATCGACGACGCGCGCGGCGAGGTGGTGCGCGGCCGCGAGGTCGTCGACTTCTGTTGCGGCATCCCGCAGGTGCTCAAGGGAGAGTTCTCCGAGCAGGTGTCCGGCGGTGTCGACTCGCACTCCTTCCGCCAGCCGCTCGGGGTCTGCGCCGGGATCACCCCGTTCAACTTCCCGATCATGGTGCCGATGTGGATGCACCCGGTCGCGATCGCCTGCGGCAACACGTTCGTGCTCAAGCCGAGCGAGCGAGTGCCGGGCGCGTCCGAGCTGGTGGCGCGGCTCTATGCAGAGGCTGGCCTCCCCACCGGGGTGTTCAACGTCGTCAACGGCGACAAGGAAGTCGTCGACGCGCTGCTCGACCACGCCGATGTCGACGCGGTGTCGTTCGTGGGTTCCACCCCGATCGCGCGCTATGTCCACGAACGGGCCAGCAGCACTGGCAAGCGCGTGCAGGCGCTCGGCGGTGCCAAGAACCACGCGGTTGTGATGCCCGACGCCGACCTCGACTTCACCGCCGACCACCTCGTCGCGGCCGGCTACGGCTCCGCTGGCCAGCGCTGCATGGCCATCTCCGCGGTCGTCGCGGTCGGCCCGGTCGGCGACGCACTCGTCGACAAGGTTCGCGAGCGCTCCGAGCGCATCGTCGTCGGTGCGGGGACCGACGCGGGCTCCGAGATGGGTCCGGTCGTCACCGCGGCGGCACGGGAGCGGGTGCTCGGCTACGTCGACGAGGGGGAGAAGGCAGGCGCCACCGTGGTGGTCGACGGCCGTGACGTGAACGTCAAGGGTGGTGAGGACGGCTTCTTCGTCGGCCCTACGCTGCTCGACCACGTGACGACCGACATGTCGGTCTACACCGACGAGATCTTCGGCCCGGTGCTCACCGTGCTTCGCGTGGCCTCGCTCGACGAGGCCCTCGCGGTGGTCAACGCCAACCCGTACGGCAACGGCACGGCCGTCTTCACTTCCAGCGGCGAAGTGGCGCGGACGTTCCAGCGGGACGTACGGGTGGGCATGATCGGCGTCAACGTGCCGATCCCGGTGCCGATGGCCTTCTATTCTTTCGGGGGCTGGAAGGAGTCCCTGTTCGGTGACCACCACATCCACGGCCCAGAAGGCGTGCGCTTCTATACCCGGGCCAAGGTCGTGACCACGCGCTGGCCGCACGTGCGCGAGGATTCCCTTGCCCACCTCAACTTTCCGACGGCGCACTAGCGCCCCAGATCAGCCCGCAGGATCGACCGATCCGGCGGCCGTACCAGAAGGAGAGCACATGTCCATCAAGCGGGCCTGGCTGGCGACACTGCTCGCCGGCACCCTGGCGCTGACCGCCTGCAGCACGGGCGACAGCGCCACCGACACCGAGACAACCAGTGACGAAGCGGCCGCCCCCCAGGACGCCAGCGACATCCGGATCGACGTCATCACCCATGGTGCGCCCGGCGACTCCTTCTGGGACGTGGTCAAGGCCGGTGCCGAGCAGGCCGGCAGCGATGTCGGCGTCGACCTGCGCTATGCCAGCGACCCCGATGCGGGCGCGCAGAGCACGTTGATCGACAACGCGGTGGCCGACGACACCGACGGCCTGGTGGTCTCGATGGCCAACCCCGACGGCCTGCAGGCGAGCATCGAGGCTGCTGTCGAGGCCGGGGTGCCGGTCATCACGATCAACTCCGGCATCGACGACTGGGAGGCGTTCGGCGCGATCACTCACGTCGGCCAGAGCGAGACGATAGCCGGCGAGGCGGCCGGCGAGCAGCTCAACCAGGCCGGCCTCAGCAACGTCATCTGC
Source organism: Nocardioidaceae bacterium (assembly GCA_013697585.1). Classification (GTDB taxonomy): domain Bacteria; phylum Actinomycetota; class Actinomycetes; order Propionibacteriales; family Nocardioidaceae; genus JACCWP01. Next base: position 14,144 of record JACCWP010000125.1, on the reverse strand, counting down.
ATCATCCAGGAAGCAGGCAACATCGGGCTGGAGGAGCGTTGCCAGGCTGCATCCGACACCTTCGAGGGAGACATGGAGACCCTGCAGACCGACAACACCGACCTGGCGGCGTCGCAGGCCACGATCGAGTCCAAGCTCGCGGACACGAGCATCGACGGCTTGCTCAGCCTCGGTGGGGACATGTCCGGTGCCGCAGTTCGCGCCGTCGAGGCATCGGGTCGAGACGACGTCACGGTCGGCACCTTCGACGTCAACGCCGACGTGGCGCAGAACGTCCTCGACGGCACGCTGCTGTTCGCGATCGACCAGCAGCCCTACGTGCAGGGCTACGTCGGAGTCACGGGCATCTACCTCAAGGTGCTCAACGGCAACGACCTCGGTGGCGGCCAGCCGGTCTATTCCGGTCCGGCGATCATCACCCAGGAGAACGCCGAGGCGGTCTTGCAGTTCGCCGAGAACGGCACCCGCTGAACCAGGCGATGCCGGGGCGGCTCCGGGCCTGGAGCCGCCCCGCAGACCTCCACGACTGAGGAGCACAAGCTATGAGCACCGCAGCACCAGCAGCGCCACCTGAGCAGCAGGAGCCTGACGAGCGGCTCGCCGGATCCGATCGCACGGCGCGCATCCTGCGCCGACCCGAGGTCGGCGCCCTGGTCGCCGCCATCGCGATCTTCGCGTTCTTCGCGCTCACCACGCCGACGTTCGACACGGCGTCCGGCGCGAGCACGTGGCTGCTCACGTCGTCGACCGTGGGGATCATGGCGGTGGCGGTGTCCCTGCTGATGATCGGCGGTGAGTTCGACCTGTCCGCCGGTGCGATGTGGGGCACCACCGGCCTCACCACCGGCATCTTGATGAACGAGTACGGCGCCAACGTCTGGCTCGCAATCCTGGCGTCGCTGGTGGTGGCCGTAGCAATCGGCGTGCTCAACGGCGTCGTCGTGATGCGCACCGGCCTGCCCAGCTTCATCGTCACGCTCGGCACGTTCTTCGTGCTGCAGGGCGTCAACCTTGCGGTCACCAAGATCCTCATCGGTCAGGTCGCGGTAAGCGGATTGCAGGAAGCCGACGGCTACACCGCTGGTCAGCAGCTCTTCGGCTCGTTCGTCACGATCCCTATCGGTGGGTCGGACCTGACCGTCTACGCCGCGACCTTCTGGTGGATTCTCGTGACCGCCGTGGCCACCTGGGTGCTGCTGCGCACCCAGGCTGGCAACTGGGTCTTCGCCGTCGGTGGCGCCCAGACCAGCGCCCGTCAGGTCGGCGTGCCCGTGTTCGCTACCAAGGTCGGCCTGTTCGTGACCACGGCGGTCGCCGGCTGGCTGGTCGGGATGTTGCTGCTGTTCAAGACCACCACCGTGCAGAGCGTGACCGGGGTCGGCCAGGAGTTCATCTTCATCATCTGTGCGGTGGTGGGAGGTTGCCTGCTGACCGGCGGCTACGGCTCTGCCGTCGGCGCGGCCCTCGGTGCCCTGATCTACGGCATGGTGGGGCAGGGAATCGTCTACGAGGGCTGGGACAACGACTGGCTCTACGCCATTCTCGGCGTGATGCTGCTCGGCGCGGTGCTGGTCAACAACTGGGTCAAGAGCAGGGCGGAGGCAGTGCGATGAGCACCAACGAAGAGGTCGTGCGCGACGTGCCCGCCGATGGTGACTTCGGCGGTGCGTCGGACCTGACCGGCACACTCTCGGCAGGCTCTCCCGAGCTGCCGGCGCGGGGCGAGACCATCATCGAGGTCCGTGACATCGGCAAGTCGTACGGCAGCGTGATCGCGCTGCGCGACGTGTCGACGTCGGTGCGGGCCGGCGAGGTCACGTGCGTGCTGGGGGACAACGGCGCGGGCAAGTCGACATTAATCAAGATCCTGGCGGGCGCCCACGAGCACACCTCGGGCGACTTCGTTGTCGACGGGATCAGCCGGCACATGTCGTCGCCGCGCGCCGCGCTCGCGCTCGGCATCGCCACCGTCTACCAAGACCTCGCGGTCGTGCCGCTGATGCCCGTGTGGCGCAACTTCTTCCTCGGTTCGGAGCCCACCAAGGGTCGCGGGCCGCTGCGCCGCCTCGACATCGACGTGATGAAGCAGACGACCAAGGCGGAGCTGCAGGCGATGGGGATCGACCTGCGTGACGTCGACCAGCCGATCGGCACCCTGTCCGGTGGCGAGCGCCAGTGCGTCGCGATCGCCCGCGCGGTGTTCTTCGGCGCCCGGGTGCTCATCCTCGACGAGCCCACGGCCGCGCTCGGAGTGCGCCAGTCGGGCGTGGTGCTGAAGTACATCGCCAAGGCTCGCGACCGCGGTCTTGGGGTCGTCTTCATCACCCACAACCCGCACCACGCCTACCCGGTGGGTGACCGCTTCATGCTGCTGCGCCGAGGCCGCAGCATGGGCAACTTCCCCAAGGGCGAGATGACCCTGGACGAGCTGGTCGCGATGATGGCTGGCGGCACCGAGCTGGAGGCGCTCAGCCACGAGCTGAGCCGCAGCCTCGGCGAGGAGTCCAGCGTCGCGCAACAGATGGCTGCGGAGCTCCGTACGAAGTGATCGGGTTTTGCGCGTGATCGGCTCGGCCACGTGACCAGATCGACGCTGGGTGTCGGGGTGGTCGGATTCGGCTGGATGGGGCAGGTGCACAGCCGGGCCTACTCCCGGCTGCTGCACCACTTTCCCGATGCTCCGCTGCTTCCTCGGCTGGTCGCGGTGGCCGACACCGACCCGGCCCGCCGGGCACAGGCGATGCAGGCGTACGGCTTCGCCGCCGCGGTCGACGACTGGCAGGCGCTGGTCGCGCAGGACGACGTCGAGGTGGTGAGTGTGGCCGGACCCAACTTCGTCCACCGCGACGTCGCCGTCGCCGCGGCCCAGGCCGGCAAGCACATCTGGGTGGAGAAGCCGGTGGGCCGGCACCTCGCCGACACGACCGACGTCGCCGAGGCGGTCCGGGAGGCGGGGGTGGCCTCGGCCGTGGGATTCAACTATCGCAACGCCCCTGCGGTCGATCTCGCGCGCCAGCTGGTGTGCGAGGGCCGGCTGGGGCGGGTCGAGTCCGTGACGGTGCGCCTGCTCAGTGACTACGCCGCCCACCCGGACGCGATGCTGTCCTGGCGGTTCGACCCCGCGCTGGCTGGGACGGGCGCGATCGGCGACCTCGCCTGCCACGGGCTCGACCTTGCCACCCATGTGGTGGGCGGGCAGGCGGGTCAGATCAGCGAGGTGGTCGCCGACCTGGCCACGTTCATCCCGCATCGTCCGCAGCCGCTCGACCCCACCGCCCCCCGGTCGACAATTCTCGCCGGCGGTCCGACCGGGCCCGTGGGCAACGACGATCAGGTGGGCGCGCTGCTGCGCTTTGCCGGCGGAGCTCGGGGCGTCCTCATGGCGTCACGGGTGGCGGTGGGCGAACAGTGCACGTACGGCATCGAGGTGCACGGGGACCGCGGGGCGCTCGCGTGGGACTTCCGGCGGATGGGAGAGCTGCGGACGGCGCTCGACCAGGGCTACACCGACGTCGGGTGGCGGCGGGTGCAGGTCGCGCCCGGGCATGGTGAGCTGGGCGCGTTCCAGCCCGGTGCTGGTGTGGCGATGGGATACGACGACCTCAAGGTCGTGGAGGCCGAGCGGCTGATCCGTTCCATCGCCGAGGGCCGTCCCATCGGGGCCACGCTGGACGACGCCCTGCGCACCGCCGAGACGGCCGACGCGCTCGCCCGGTCGGCCGCAGAGCGACGGTGGGTGTCGCTGTGAAGGCTGTGCCACGGGAGGAGGTCCTGCGAGTGGGGATCCTTGGCGCGGGGGCGATGGGGGCGAGCCACGCGCACACGCTGGCCAGCTGGGTGCCTGCCGCTCGGGTGGGCGCGGTGTATGACTTCGACGGCGCCCGGGCAGATCAGGTGGCCGCCGGTACCGGGGCCACCGCCCTCGGCTCAGCCGACGAGTTGATCGGATCGGCCGAGGTCGACGCGATCGTCATCGCCTCACCCGACCCGCTGCACGCCGAGCAGGTGCTCTCCTGCGTGGCCGCGGGCAAGCCGGTGCTGTGCGAGAAGCCGCTGGCCGCCGACGAGTCGGGCAGCCAACAGATCCTGGACGCTGACGACCGGTTCGCGGCCGAGCATGGACGCCGGCTGGTCCAGGTCGGCTTCATGCGCCGCTATGACCCCGCCTTCGTCGCGCTGCGCGCGCACGTCGCCGCGGGGGCCATCGGCACGCCTCGGGTCGTGCACTGCGTGCACCGCAACGCGGTCGCGCACCCCGCACAGACCTCCGACATGAACGTCACGGGCTCGATGGTGCACGAGCTCGACATCGTGCCGTGGCTGCTCGACGACCCGATTGCGGCGATCACCGTGCGATCCCCGCGGGCCGCGTCCGAGGGTGTGCTGCTCGACCCGCTGGTCGCCCTGATCGAGCTTGCCGGCGGAGTGCTCTGCACGGTGGAGGTGTTCGTCAACGCGCGCTACGGCTACGACGTGCACTGCGAGGTCGTCGGCGACCACGGCACCGCCCGGCTCACCCCGCCTGCCGGAATCGCGGTCCGTGAGCCGGGCTCGGGTGTCGGGGTGTCCGGGGTCCAGGTCACTGGTGACTTCGTGGGCCGCTTCGCCGACGCCTACCGGATCGAGCTCGCCTCCTGGGTGCAGGCCGCCCGGCGTGGCGTGGTCGACGGGCCTGGTGCCCGCGACGGTCACCTGGCCAACGTCGTCGCCGCCGCGGGTGTCGAGTCGCTGCACACCGGTGCCCGGGTCGAGGTGGCGCCGTTTTCGCTGGCTCACCAGTGAAAGGTGCGCCTCCCCGGCGTTGTTTCGCCCGGGAAGCGCACCCGACGCCGGGCAAGTGACCCGGCGGAACGCGCTCCGCGCGGACCCGTACGCGCGGTCAGACCTGGGCGCCGTCGTCCCACCCGTCGCGGTCGCTGCCGTCGCCGAGCCGGGCGATGAGGAAGACCATGCCGCCGACGAAGCCGAGGATGCAGGCTGCCGTCAACAGGCTCGGCAGCTGCCACGCGAGCAGCGTCGAGAACAGCAGCAGCAGCGGGCCACCGAGAAGCCCGCCCCAGGCCATGCCCGTCGGCAGGTCGGGCGGGCCGAGCGGCGGCGGCTCGGGCGGGACGAAGTGGTGCTCGTCGCGCACGCCGAGCGCCGGGGCGTCCAGAGCAGTCTCGGGCATGGCAGCTGGCTCGGTGTCGGGCGCGGTGCAGGTGTCAGGGGGAGAGTCGTCGAGGTCTTCCTGGGCGGGCCAGCGGCCGACCTGCGGCTCGATCTCGAGGTCGTAGTCGGCGACGATCCGTGCCCAGGCGACATCGAGGTCGTCTCGCTCCTCCGCCGCCATGCGGTCATGGTTGCACGTCTCGTGCCGTCGCGGTCCCGGCGATAAGGTTCCTCCCACGGCGGGCAGCAGCAGGGGCGACGCACGACGAGGAGACGCGGTGTTCTACTGGCTGCTCAAGTGGGTGTTCATCGGCCCGTTGCTCAAGCTGGTCTTCCGGCCGCAGGCCGAGAACGTCGAGGCGGTCCCTCTCAGGGGGGCAGCGATCCTCGCGAGCAACCACCTGTCCTACTCCGACTGGTTGTTCATGCCCCTGGCCATCCCGCGCCGGGTCACCTTCGTGGCCAAGGCGGAATACTTCGAGGGCCACGGCCTCAAGGGATGGCTGCAGCGGACCTTCTTTGCCGGCGCGGGGCAGGTGCCGATCGACCGGTCCAGCGGCCGGGCGGCGGAGGGCGCGATGCGTACGGGGCTCAAGATCCTGGCGCAGGGCGAGCTGTTCGGCATCTATCCCGAGGGCACCCGCTCGCCCGACGGGCGACTGCACCGCGGTCGCACAGGTGTCGCTCGGATGGCGCTGGAGTCGCGCGTGCCAGTGATCCCGGTCGCGGTCGTGGGCAGCAACATCGTCGCGCCGCCAGGCAAGGTCTTCGGCCGGTACGCGCGGCCCGTGGTGCGGTTCGGCAGGCGACTGGACTTCTCTCGCTACGAGGGCATGGAGTCCGACCGCTACATCCTGCGCGCCATCACCGACGAGATCATGTACGAGATCATGGAGCTGTCCGGCCAGGAGTACGTCGACAAGTACGCCGTCAAGGGCAGGGCGCCCGGCAGCTCCGACCCGGGTGGCGTGACCTCCGACGCTGCCTGACCGGCGAGCCTTCCTTTCCGCCCCACCCACGGGGCAGGAAGGAGGGTGGTCAGCGAACCGCGGCCTCTCGCAGCCGCGCCAGCACGAACGCGTCGATCCGGTCGGGGCGTACGCGCAGCTCGTAGTTCTCGATGCCCGCCCACGTCTCCAGGTCGGGCTGGCCGAGCCTGGCAAGGTGGCCACGCACCTCGTCGGCCAGTGCACCCGAGAGCGGCAGCAGGTCGGCCTCGGCCGGGGAGTCGAAGTAGACGTGGTGCAGGTCGAGCAACCGGGCCAGCTCGGGCACCGGCTCGGGGTGGTCGTCGACCCGCAGGTCGTAGGCGAGGTCGTCACCTGGGGTGTAGCCGCCGGAGTCGGACACGACGAGCAGGGCCGCGCTCTGCCGTCCCCGACGGTCGCCGCCCGCGGCCTCGCCGGCCGCGAGCGTGGCCACCAGCCGTTCCGGCAGCGGTGCGGCGGGGTCGGCCAGCCACACCTCGTGCATGGACTGGACCACCCGCGGGCCGGCCAGGATATTGCCCTGGATGGCGACGTCGTCGCCGGTGACCCCTCCGGCCCAGTCGAGGCACCCGCTGCCGGTGAAGGTCGCCGACCGACCGTGGACGTCGACGACCCCTGCCTGGCGCGACTCGCGTTCGGGGTCGGCGGCCAGCAACGCATCCAGCGTCGCCTGCGCGTCACGACCGGCCTCGAGCAGCGCGATCCCGTCGCGCTTGTACAAGGTGTTGGCAAACGACTGCGTCGCCAACGCCCCCACGCCGAGCCGCGCCGCCGGCACGGCGCTGCCCACGGCAAGGAACTTCGACGCCACGGCTACGCCCATGGAACGGCCGTCCGCCGACCGGCCCACGACAGAGAAGGTCATGGCGCACCTTAGGCGGACCGACCGCCCTCCTGGCGCGTCGCCCTGCGTGGGGCACCCCTAGGCTCGACCACGCATGATCTTGGTGTGGCCCGCTGTACCGGTGGCGTGGCCGCACGCTGTGCGCAGGGGAGCGCAAAATGGTTGCGGCCGGGAGGATGCGAGATGCGCGTCGGTGTACTGACCGGTGGGGGCGACTGTCCCGGTCTCAACGCGGTGATCCGCGGCGTCGTACGCAAGGGCGCCAAGGAGTACGGCATGGAGTTCGTCGGCTTCCGGGACGGGTGGCGGGGCCCGCTGGACAACCACACCTGCCCGCTCGGAGTTCCGCAGGTACGAGGCATCCTGCCCCGCGGTGGCACGATCCTCGGCTCGTCACGGACCAACCCGTTCTCGGTCGAGGGCGGTGTCGAACAGATCCTCGACAACCTCGGTTCCAACGGCTGCGACGCCTTGATCACCATCGGAGGCGAGGACACGCTGGGTGTGGCCACCAGGCTTGCCGAGCTCGGGGTCAACATCGTCGGCGTGCCGAAGACCATCGACAACGACCTGTCCGGCACCGATTTCACCTTCGGCTTCGACACCGCGGTGAACATTGCGATGGAGGCGATCGACCGGTTGCACACCACCGCCGAGTCGCACCACCGGGTGCTCGTCGTCGAGGTCATGGGCCGGCACGCAGGCTGGATCGCGTTGCACTGCGGGCTGGCCGGCGGGGCCAACATCATCTTGATCCCCGAGCGCCCCTTCGACATCGAGAGAGTGTGCGCCCAGGTCGAGAGCCGCTTCGCGACGCACTACTCGCCCATCATCGTGGTCGCCGAAGGTGCGGAGCCCGCGGCGGGCACGATGTCGCTGACCAGTGGCGACACCGACGAGTTCGGACACGTCCGGCTGGGCGGGATCGGCGACGCACTGGCCAAGGGGATCGAGCGGCGCACCGGCAAGGAGGCGCGGGCGGTGGTGCTGGGTCACATCCAGCGCGGCGGCACCCCGACCGCGTTCGACCGGTGGCTCGCCACCCGCTTCGGGCTGCACGCTGCGCAAGCCGTCCACGAGCGCGACTTCGCCACCATGGTGGCGCTGCGCGGCACCGAGATCGTGCGGGTGCCGCTCGCCGAGGGCACGGGCGAGCTGAAGACGGTACGACCCGAGCTCTACGACGAGGCCGAGGTCCTCTTCGGCTGAGGGCACCGACCGGCCCGGAGCGATCGTCCGGTCTGGTGTGATCGTCGGGTTGCGCGGGCGGGAGATCGGTGAGGTCGAGCGCGGCGTGGCCACCGGCAGCCGCCGTCCGCGGCACCCGTAGGGTCGCCATGGTGATGACCGACAAGGTGACCGCGACCCGTGCCGCCCTGGTGGTCAACACCGGTTCTCGTACCGGCGCGAAGGTGTTCGAGAGCGCGCGCGAGCGGCTGCGCGCGCTGGGGATCCCGCTGGTCGAGGCCTTCCCCCTGTCCGATCCCGGCACCCTCCCGGCCACGGTCGTCCGAGTCCTCGACGACGGCTGTGACCTGCTGGTGCTCGGCGGCGGCGACGGCACGGTCAGCAGCGTCGTCGACCAGCTCGTCGACCGGCCGGCGGTGCTCGGGCTGTTGCCGATGGGGACGGCCAACGACTTTGCGCGCACGCTAGGCATCCCGGGTGACGTCGACGCCGCGTGCGAGACGATCGCGCGGGGCAAGGTCGTCGACGTCGACCTCGGTGTCGCCGACGACAACTACTTCGTCAACGTCGCCTCGCTCGGCCTGTCGGTGGCGGTGAGCCACGCAGTCACGCCGGGGTTGAAGCGCCGGCTCGGTGCCCTCGCCTACCCGGTGGCGACCTTGCGGGCCTACCGCGGATACCGGCCCTTCCGCGCGCGGCTGGAGTTCCCCGGTGGTGACCACGACCCAATCGATGTCGACGAGGCGATGCAGGTCGCCGTCGGCAACGGCCGTTACTACGGCGGCGGCAACGTGATGTCGCCAGACGCGGGTATCGACGACCACGCACTCGACGTCTATGCCATCGCCCGCGGCCGGTTCCGCGACCACCTGTCGATCGTGTCGTCGTTCCGTACGGGCACGTTCGTCCACCACGAGCTGGTCACCCACATGGCGACCCGCGAGGTGGTGATCCGCACCGACCCGCCACACCCGATCAACATCGATGGTGAGGTGGTCACCGCCACCCCCGAGGTGTTTCGCGTCGTGCGCAACGGCCTGCACGTCGCTGTGCCGCAAGACTCCACGGCCGCCCAGCTGGACACTCCCCAGCCGTGACCCCGATCCCGACTTGTCACCGTCAGATCGGGCTCTGACCCGTTCTGGCCCTGACAGCTTGTTGGGGGTGCGGTGAGCACCGCGCCGCGCCGTAGGCTGAGTAGGTGCCGATTCCCACGCTGGACGCGCTGCACCGACGCGGCGCCGCCCAGCAGCCGCGCTGGCCCGATCCGGACGCGCGCGACGTGGTCGTCGAACGGCTGCGCCGCCAGCCGCCGCTGGTCTTTGCCGGCGAGTGCGACGCGCTCAAGGAGCGGTTGGCGTCGGTCGCCCGAGGCGACGCGTTCCTGCTGCAAGGTGGCGACTGCGCCGAGACCTTCGACGGCGTCACTGCCGACAACGTGCGCACCAAGCTGCAGGTGCTGCTGTCGATGGCAGTGGTGCTCACCTACGCGGCCAGCGTGCCCGTGGTCAAGGTCGGGCGCCTCGCCGGGCAGTACGCCAAGCCCCGGTCGAGCGACAACGAGACCCGGGCGGGCGTCACGCTGCCTGCCTACCGGGGAGACGCGGTCAACGGTTTCGCGTTCACGACAGAGTCGCGCACCCCGGACGTGCGGCGGCTGCTGGACGTCTACAACGCGTCAGCGGCGACGATGAACCTCACCCGCGCGTTCGTGACCGGCGGCTACGCCGACCTGCGCCAGGTGCACGCGTGGAACACCGACTTCGTCCGCACCAGCCCGGTAGGGGAGCGCTACGAGCGGCTCGGCCGTGAGATCGACCGTGCGCTGGCGTTCATGACCGCGTGCGGGGTCGATCTCGACGCGTTCCGCACCGTCGACTTCTACTGCTCCCACGAGGCGCTGCTCCTGGAGTACGAGCACGCGATGACGCGCACCGACTCGCGGACCGGCCTCCCCTACGACGTGTCCGGGCACTTCTTGTGGGTCGGCGAACGCACCCGTCAGCTCGACGGGGCGCACGTCGAGCTGCTGGCGCACGTGCGCAACCCGATCGGCGTCAAGCTCGGACCCTCCAGCACCGCCGACGACGTGGTGGCCCTCGCCGAGCGCCTCGACCCCGACCGCGAGCCCGGGCGGTTGACGTTCGTAGCGAGGATGGGCGCCGGTCGCGTGCGCGAGCTCTTGCCCGAGCTGGTCGAGAAGGCCGGCGCGGCGGGGGTGGTCGCCGGCTGGGTGTGCGACCCGATGCACGGCAACACCTACGAGACCGACAACGGCTACAAGACCCGGGACTTCGAGAAGGTCATCGACGAGGTGCAGGGCTTCTTCGAGGCCCATCGCTCGCTCGGCACGTGGCCCGGCGGGGTGCACGTCGAGCTCACCGGCGACGACGTGACCGAGTGCCTCGGTGGCGGTGCGAGGCTTGCTGCGGCCGACCTGTCCAACCGCTACGAGTCGGTGTGCGACCCCCGGCTCAACCGGGCCCAGTCGCTCGAGCTCGCGTTCCTGGTGGCCGAGATGCTCCGCGCCCACTGACGCCCTTCTCCGCAAGTGCGCGGAAACGGTGCTCGCGTGCTGGTTCGGACGCCCAGAATCCCGCAATCGCGGAGGGGTCTGACTATCGTGCGTCGGGTGAGTGCCCGTACGGACCGGATCGAGCTCACCGACCAGACCCTGCGCGAGTGGGATGCCACCGTGCTCCACGTGAGCGCGGGGGCGCCCGACGGCGAGCGGGGCATCGTGCTCGACCGGTCGGCGTTCTATCCCGGCGGTGGCGGCCAGCCCCCTGACCACGGCGTGCTGCTGTGGGGCGGCGTGCAGACCCGGATCGTGGGTGCCCTGCTCGGTGACGACCTGGTGCTGGTGCCCCACGACGACGACCCGCTGCCACCCACGGGCACCGCCGTACGCGGGGCGGTCGAGGACGAGCGTCGGTCGATGCTCATGCGTACCCACTCCGGGCTGCACCTGCTGTCCGGCGTCGTGTTCCGCGACTTCGGCGCGCTGGTCACGGGCGGCAACATGGAGCCGGGCACGGCCCGGATGGACTTCAACCTGGACTCCGTGCCCGAGGGGTTCAAGGTCGCCGTCGAGGAGGCCTGCAACGCCGAGGTCGCCGCCGATCGGCGGATCGAGGTGTCGGTGCTGCCGCGCGCCGAGGCGTTCGCGATCCCCGACATCATCCGCACGGCGACCAACCTGGTGCCGCCCGAGGTCGAGCTGGTGCGGATCGTCGACATCCTCGGCCTCGACACCCAGGCCGACGCCGGCACGCACGTCGCCTCCACCCGCCAGATCGGCCGGCTGGAGGTCGCCAAGATCGAGAACAAGGGCCGCGGCTTTCGCCGGGTCCGGCTGCGCGTGCACGACGCCTGACCCGCCCGGCCGCGATTGTGGGGAGACGTGTGCTCGCGGGAGCCTCTGAGCACGCAGAACCCCGCAATCGCGGGGGGTCCGTACGCTGGCGCGGTGATCGATCTGCGCAGCGACACCGTGAGCCGCCCGACGGAGGCTATGCGGGCGGCGATGGCCGGTGCCGAGGTGGGTGACGACGTCTATGCCGAGGACCCGAGCGTGCTCGCCCTCGAGGAGCGGGTCGCCGGGATGTTCGAGCGCGAGGCGGCGTTGTTCTGCCCGACCGGGTCGATGACCAACGTGCTCGCCATCCGCCTGCTGGTCCCGGCAGGTGCCGAGCTGATCTGCGAGGCGAGAGCCCATGTCGTGCGCGCCGAGCTCGGCGCCCACGCGGCGGTCTCGGGGGTCACCACCCGCACCTGGCAGCACCCCCGCGGGCTGCTCGACCTGGACCAGATCGACGAGCTCCTCGCGCCCGACCTCGGCCCGTTCCTCGTCCGTACGGCAGCCGTCGCGGTCGAGAACACTCACAACTTCGGAGGCGGGAGCGTCCAGACCGCCGAAGGGCTCAAGGGACTGCGGGCGCTGGCCGAGCGTTGCGGCGTGGGCGTGCACCTCGACGGCGCACGGATCTGGAACGCCCACGTGGCGACCGGCACGACGCTCGCCGAGCTGGCGGAGGTCGCCGACACCGTGAGCGTGTGCCTGTCGAAGGGGCTCGGCGCACCGGTCGGGTCGCTTGTCGTGGGCACCGCCGAGCAGGTCGCCGAGTCCAGGGTGTGGCGCAAGCGGCTCGGCGGCGGCTGGCGACAGGCCGGGGTGCTCGCCGCCGCTGGCCTGCACGCGCTCGACCACCATGTCGAGCGGCTGGCCGACGACCACGCGCACGCCAGGGTTCTCGCCGACGCCTGCGGCGTCGACCCGGCGGGCGTCGACACCAACATCGTGGTGGTGCCCTGCGCCGACGCAGCGACCGCCGTGGCGGTCGCCCGCGCCGAGGGGGTGCTGGTAGCCGCCGTCGGCGCTCGCACGCTGCGCCTGGTCACCCACCTCGACGTCGGGCCGGCAGACGTTCGGACCGCCGCGACGGTGCTGGCCCGGGTGCTGCGCGAGGCGGCCTGAGGTGACACCTGGGCAGCGGGTCTTCGTGCACGTCGGTGCGCCGAAGACTGGGACGACGTTCGTCCAGACGGTGCTCTGGCAGCACCGTGACCTGCTTCGCGAGCACGGGGTGCTCTATCCCGGGGCAAGCTACGACGACCACTTTTTCGCGGCCGTCGACCTGCAGCAGCTGCCGTTCCACGACGCGCCCCGCCCCGAGTCCGCGGGTCGCTGGGACGAGCTCGCGGCGACGGTGCGGGAGTGGCCGGGAACGACTCTGCTGTCTCATGACGTGTTCGCCAGCGCCACCGCCGAGCAGGCGGCCCGCGCCGTCGCCGATCTCGCGCCAGCCGAGGTGCACGTGGTCGTGACCGCGCGCGACCTCGCCCGCCAGCTCCCCTCGCACTGGCAGGAGGACGTCAAGCACGGCAGCACCGAACCGCTGCCGGAGTGGTACGAGGCGATCAACCGCCACGACGACGGGCGCTGGTCATGGCGCTGGTTCTGGCAGACCGAGGACCTCCCCGGCGTGCTGGCCCGGTGGGGTGGCAGCCTGCCCCGGGAACGCGTGCACCTGGTGACGGTTCCGCGGCCCGGTGCGGCGCCGGACACGCTGTGGCGGCGCTTGTGTGCCGTGGTCGGACTGGACCCGACGTGGTGCGACCCCGCCACCGCCGCCGGTGCCAACACCGGCCTGGGGACCGCCGAGGTCGAGCTGCTCCGTCGAGTCAACGTGTCGCTGGACGGCGAGCTCACACAGCCGGACTATGAGCACGTCGTCAAGGGGGTCCTCGCGCACGACACGCTGGCCCGCCGCCGCGGCCACCGGGTCGAGGCGCCGGCCGGATCGGCCGACGAGACCGAGCGGACCGCCCGCCGGTGGATCGCCGCCGTGCGCGACCTCGGGATCGACGTCGCCGGCGACCTCGACGAGCTGCTGCCCGCCTCCGCGCCCAAGCCGACCGCAGGACCTGACGAGCCTGCGGTCGCCGACACGGCAGTCTGGGCCGTCGGTCAGCTGTTGCTGCGCTTGCACGACGAGCGCCGCCGTCACAACGCCGAGGTGTCCCAGCTCGCGGCCGAGGCCGCCCGTCGGCAGGCACAGCTGGACGAGGTGCACGCCCGGCTCCGCCGCATCGACCAGCACCCGCTGGTGCGGCTGCGCTTTCGGGTGCGGGAGGCGCTGAGCCGCTCGAGATCCTGAGGCGTCAGCGGGGGCGCCTGGCTGTGGGGGAGTGCGTCGCCTCAGGTGTCGCCGAGGTAGAACGCCATCCCCTGGTCGTCCGTGCAGGCAGCGGGATCCGATGTCGACGCGGACGGCTGCACGTCCTCATCGTCGTCGCTCGGCGCCGAACTCCGACACCCAGCCCCCGCTCGGGCCGGTCGACTGCTGGCGCTCCTGGCGCGGCGGCCCGGTCGTCGTGTCGGTGCCGGCCCACCACCCGGCGAGCCCGGCCAACAGCGCCAGGACGAGCACGATCACCAGCCACAGCAGACCGCGACGTCGGCGCCGGCG
>JACCWP010000086.1 GCA_013697585.1 Nocardioidaceae bacterium | reverse complement strand
GGTCGCTCGACCAGGACGCCCTTCTCGAATCGGGCTCGAATCGTCCTTGGCCGACCCGGGCGCGGCTCGTCCTCCAGCCCAGCCATGCCCCCTCCACATACCGGTCCCACCAGCCGAGCACGGTCGGGCGTGACACCCCAACCTGATCGGCGAGCGCGGTGTTCGACATCCCGTCCGCGGCCAACAGCACGATCCGCGCCAGAAGACTCGGCGCCGTCCCAACTAGCCCGCCTAGTAGTGCTCCCACTTGGGCCGCACAGCCACACCTCGCTGGTGCGGCAACGTCAGCACCGTGGCCTTGCCCGACACGTACCTCCGAGCCAGCTGCAACGAGGTGGTGCCGGCTACGTACTCGTCGACGATGCTCTGCAGCGTTGCCTCATCGAGTCGGGACGTCAGCTTGTGCACCCGCGGGCTCGTAGTGACCCGCTGATCGAGCCTTGCTGCACCTCGTTCAAGTGCGGCTATGACTGTCTGCACATAATCCCCTCACGCCCAGTGGCCTCAAGTAGCGTGCGAGGAGCTCCACTCAGCAGGCGTTCGGCTCACGTGACCGTCAGCCAGATCAGCACCCCGTTGAGCGCGATGATGATCGCGGTAACGCCCGCTGCTGCCACTGTGGTCACGGGCCGGTTCACCAGCGCGCCCATGATGTCGCGCCGGCGGGTGAGCAGGACCAGCGGGACGAGCGCGAACGGGATGCCGAACGACAGCACCACCTGGGAGAGCACCAACGCCTCGGTGGGGTCGACGCCGATGGCGAGCACGAACAGCGCGGGGGAGAGGGTGACCAGGCGGCGGACCAGCAGCGGGATCTGGCGCTGCAGGAAACCCTGCATGACCACCTGGCCGGAGTACGTACCGACGCTGGAGGCGGCGAAGCCGGAGGCGAGCAGGGCGAGCGCGAACAGCAGTGCGGCGCCGGCGCCGAGACTGTCGCCGAGCCCCGCGTGTGCGGCCTCGATCGTGTCGACCGGTTCGGGGCCTCCGGTCAGCACCTGGGCGGCGATGACGAGCATGGCCAGGTTGACCAGGCCGGCCACGGTCATCGCGACGACGACGTCGACCCGCTGGCTGCGCAGCACGGCGCGGCGCTGGTCGTCGGTCTCGCGGACGTAACGGTCCTGGGTCAGCGCGCCGTGCAGATAGATGACGTGCGGCATGACGGTGGCGCCGAGCATTCCGGCGGCCAGCAGCACACTGTCGGCCCCGTCGAAGCGGGGCACGGCGCCGGCCACGAAAGCGCCAGGATCGATCCCTCCGTTGACGAGGCTGTAGAGGAAGCCGGCCAAGATCACTGTCAGCAAGCCGGTGATCGCGGCCTCGAACGGCCGGTGGCCGCGCCCTTGCAGCGCGAGCAGCGCGAACGCGACGGCGGCAGTGATCGCACCGCCCGCGAGCAGCGGGATGCCGAACAGCAGGTAGAGGGCGAGCGCACCGCCGAGCACCTCGGCCAAGTCGGTCGCGATGGCCACGATCTCGGCCTGCGCCCACAAGCCGCGATTGACCGACCGGGGAAAGTGCGCCCGGCACAGCTCAGGCAGGCTCTGCCCGGTGGCGATCCCCGCCTTGGCCGAGAGGTACTGGATGAGCATCGCCATCAGGTTGCTGACCAGCAGCACCCAGACCAGCAGGTAGCCGTAAGTGGAGCCCGCGGTGATGTTGGTGGCGAAGTTGCCCGGGTCGACGTAGGCGATGGCGGCGACGAAGGCCGGACCCAGCAGGGGCAGCGGCCCGCGCACGAGCGCGCGGGCGGGGGCCGCACCGCGTGCTGTCACTCGTGCAGTCTCGCTCACAGTGCTCGCATCCTCTGCGCCCCGGTGGGAACGCCGGCCACGTACGAGATGGCGCTCGTCCGACTCAGGCGCGAACCGACGGTGCCCCGCCCTCGGCAAACCGAAGACGGGGCACCACAGGTCAGCAGGTCAGGCCGAGCGGCCCGGGCCCATGCTGGTGTTGATCGGGCCGTTGACCCCACGCGGGAAGAAGCCACCCCTGGTGGCCTTCTCCTGCGTCAGGTAGACGATGTTGAGCACGCGCGCGGCGCTGCGCGAGCGAAGCAGGCCGTTCTTGTTGCTCGGCACGACGTTGTACTGGTTCGGGAAGCCGATGCCCTGGTCGCGCTCCATCGGTCCGTCGAGCTTGTCGCGCGCGTTCGAGATCGCCCGCGCCTCACCGAAGAAGCCCTTCGAGATGAGGCTTACCCGCACCGTGGCGGCGTGGTAGGCCTCGGCGGCGAGGATGCCAGCGGCAGCCTCGAGAAACGCCTTGTTCTGGACCAGCGGCGCTGCGCCCTTGTAGGCCGTCACGCCGACGTCCTCGAAGATGAACGCAGCCAGCAGGAAGGCGTCCTCGTTGGCGAAGGCGTCGAACTGTTGGTTCGGGCCGACGAGCCCGGCAGCACGTGCTGCTGCGGTGAAGCTGCTCTTCAGGTTGATCCGCGGGCGCGAGACCTTGGCGCTGCCGAGAGCCGCGCGCAGGAACTTGACGTGCGCGATCTCGTCGTTGGCGATCTCGCGTGCGTACTCCCGCACCGGCTTGGACGAGAAATTGACCTCTCTGCCGCCGATGACCGGGCCACGGTTGCCCTTGCCGGTCGTCAGGTTGGGGTTGAGGCCGCGGCCGAACACCGCACGAGAATAGAACTCGGCCTCGAGGTATTCGAGGTTCAACGCGAAGTTGAACACCGCAGCGTCGCTGGGAGCAGCGGACGCGGAGCTGCCGACCAGTCCGGTCGCGGCAGAGGCGCCGACGGCGCCAAGTCCGGTGAGTCCCGCAGTGCGCAGGAACGCACGCCGGTCGGCGTCGTTCTCCGCACTCCGCGAGATCATGTCTATAACAGTTCGCTTTCCGAACACATGTCCTCCTTCAGGGGGCTTCGCCGGTCGGGCCGCGGTGCGGGCCGGCGTGTGTGACGCACGTTACACGCAGTAGCGGCTTGTGCACTCTCCACTCGTCAGGCGTGACACGTCCCGACCGACGCACGAGGTCGGGAGACCCACAAGAACGAGGTCGGCGAGCCAGAGCTGCGGCACACCGGCCGCACAACCGGAAAGGGGCAGCAGCCAGCTCACAACAGGTAATACGCAGCCGCTGCTGGGTCGGATTGGTCCGAATTTCAGCCCGGCGGTGCTCTGCCTCGCCGCGGGGCCACGCTCTAGGGTGCCGCGCATGTCGCAGCCGCCGCCCACCCTGCCGTCCCGACCCGCCGACCAGGCACCCGAGCCAGGCCCCGGTCACGACCCCGTCTTCGCCGCCGTCGACGGGCTGGTGCGGGACGGCACGCTGGACCACACGCAGGCCGACCGGGTCTACGCGGCGATGCGCGCGACCGACACGTCGGCGACTGCGCCGAGTACGCGAGGGTCGTTCCCCACCCGGCTCGCGGCCTCCGTCGCCCTGGTGGGTGCCGGCACGGCCAGCGGTGCGGCGCTGCTCGCCGCATCCCTCGCGAACCTGTTCGAGGAAGGCTTCGACTGGCAGGCGTTCGTCGTGGTCGGCGGTGTCGCCGGGGCACTGCTGGCCCTTACCGCGGCAAGCGAGCTGGTCGTGCACGACCGGTCTGGCGGGCGGTGGTTCACCGCCGGCCCCGCAGGACTCGCTGCGCTGGCCCTCGGCCTTGTCGCCGCCGTGGCCCTGCTCGGGGAGGAAGCGGTCGACTACGTGAGCGGCGGCGTCGTGATGCTCGCCGGGACGGGGTTGTATGCGTGGCTGCGCACGGCGCCGGCGCTGGCCGCCGCCGTCGTCGGGGGCCTCGTGGTGGTCAGCGCGATCCTCGACGACACGGTTGCGCCCGACCTCGGCGACGAGGGGGTGCTCGGTGTGGGCGTCGGACTGGTGGCGTACGGCGTGGCCGTCGGAGGGTTGGGCTGGCTGCTGCCGACCCGACACGTGTCAGCCATCCTCGGGGGTCTCATCTGCTTGTTCGGCGTGCTCGTCGTGCTGGTCACGGGCGCCACCGCAATCGTGTTCGCGGGCTTCGGCGGTGCCGGTCGCGACCTCACCGGCGACTCCGCCACCGGCCTCGCCCTCGGCGTCCTGGTGCGTCTTGGACTGCTCACGCTGCACGTGCTCACTGCCAGCTGGGGGTATGCGCTGCTGGGTACCGGCGGCCTGGTTCTGGTGCTGCCCACAGGGTTGTACGCGCTCGACCTCGAGCACACGCTGCGCTG
>JACCWP010000193.1 GCA_013697585.1 Nocardioidaceae bacterium | reverse complement strand
CGCCCGTGGCGGGCACCAAGTCGCACCCCACCGACGTGGTCACCGACTTCGACACCGGCGCCGAGCGGTTGCTGCACCAGCGGCTGTCGGCGCCCGCCCGCACGACGGGATCCTCGGCGAGGACCATGGCGGCGGCTCCCGACGTGCGGATTCTGAGCCAGCGTCCCGGCCCGGGAATACCGTGTCGCCGGGTGCGTTGAAGCAGCGGCGCATGGGTCCTCAGGTCGCCGAGGGGACCGGTGTGTCGCGGATCGCACCGGTCGCGCCCGTCGCGAGCGTGTGTCGGGGCCGGTCGTGCGGCACAATCGGCGCCCCGACATCTGCTGGGCCTCATGCAGGCGGGTCCAACCGTCACCGAATCACGCTGCGAGTGCGAGGAATCCGTACTGACCATGGCCACCGACTACGACGCCCCCCGCAAGACCGACGACGACAGCGCCGAAGACAGCATCGAGGAGCTGAAGTCTCGCCGTCACGACAAGAACTCCGGCAAGGTCGACGAAGACGAGGTCGAGGCCGCGGAGGCCTTCGAGCTGCCAGGGGCCGACTTGTCGCACGAGGAGCTGGCCGTCCAGGTCCTGCCCCGGCAGTCCGACGAGTTCACCTGCTCGTCGTGCTTCCTGGTGCACCACCGCAGCCAGCTCGCGGGCGAG
Organism: Nocardioidaceae bacterium; assembly: GCA_013697585.1. GTDB lineage: Bacteria > Actinomycetota > Actinomycetes > Propionibacteriales > Nocardioidaceae > JACCWP01. The sequence goes on along the minus strand of JACCWP010000193.1, from coordinate 8,808 downwards.
CACAAGGGCCAGCCGATCTGCCGCGACTGCGCCGCCTGAGCCCCACCCGGTCGCGGTCAGTCCTCCAGCGGGTCCATCCCCGGCGGCAGGTTGCCGGTCGACCGCACCCAGTACTGCGCGGTCTTGCGGCTGATCAGGATCTTGGTGAGCTCGGCAGTCACGCCGGACAGCAGCGCCCAGGTGATCGCCTCCCGCGCGTTGATGTCGGGGTGCTCGGGGTCGTTGGGTGCCTTGCGGTGCGTGGCGAGCTGCCAGGTGGTCTCAGTGAGACGCAGTGCGATCACGCCCGCGAGCAGCGTCGACCCCTTGCTGTAGACCTTCCACAGCCGCTTGCCGCCCTTCTTGGTGGTCGGCTTCGCCCCGACCGCTACCGCGGTCTTGATCGGTTCGTCGGACTGCTCGATCAACTGGTCCTTCGTACGTCGCGCCACGCGGCCTATCGTGCCTCATGCCCGCGGGCGGTGCGCGTCGCGGCGGCGAACCGCTCGGGGTGCCGCGTCGACACCAGCCAGTACGGGGTGGGGTCGTGCGCGTCGGCGATGTCCACCCGCACCGCGGTCGCGACCCACGGGCGAAGCAGCAGGAACGCGTTCGCGTCAGCATCTGGTCCGCCTGCTCGACGGGCGGCGTCGGCATCGAGCGGCGTCACGTCGCCGCAGCAGGCCACTGGCACGTGCGCCCGCCCCGCGACCACCTCGCCGTCGCGTACCCCCACCCGCACCGAGCCGGCCGCGGAGAGCGCGCAGAACACGGCCGTCGCCGCAAGCAGCCCGCCGCCCGCCGCCGCCCAGCCAGGCACGGCGACCGCAAGCACCACCCACACCGACCCGACCAGCGCGGCACCGAGCGCCCACCAGCCCAGCGGCGCGGTCAGCGTCTCCACGTCAATGAACCTATCCGAACCGGCAGTGCACGTCGGCTACGCGGCTGGGCGACCCGCGCGGTCGCGGACGAACACGTCCATGAAGGGCCGTTGGTGTCATCCGGCACCAGGTTGGTCGACGCAGACTCGAAGGCGACGAAGCGCCCGCTCCGCCTGACGGTCGTGGGTTCGACCAGCGTCCGCGAGCCCACCACAGGGGCTGCCGCCGCCGGCAGCATGCCGGCCGCCGGGCACAGCATCCCCGCAACCAGGGTCCCCACACGCTCACGCGCGCCTGTCTGCTCACGACGTTCACCTCCAGGGTGCTGACACCTCGCGCTGGCCACCGGGTGCCTCGCCATCGATCCGCGCAGCTGGCACTAAGGTCGCGTCGTGCCGGCCGCCAGCGACCCGATCGAGGTCCTCGTCACGCGGCTGGACCCAGGCGCGCCACTGCCCGCGTACGCCCATCCGTACGACGCGGGCGCCGACCTGGTCACCACGGTCGACGTGGTGCTGCAACCGGGCGCGCGGGCGGTCGTCCCGACCGGGGTCGCCATCGCGCTTCCCGCCGGCCACGCCGCCTTCGTGCACCCGCGGTCCGGGCTCGCAGCACGCGTCGGGCTGTCGATCGTCAACGCCCCGGGCACGGTCGACACGGGCTATCGCGGCGAGGTCAAGGTCTGCCTCATCAACCTCGACCCGCACGAGCCGATCCGGTTGCGTCGCGGCGACCGGGTTGCCCAGCTGGTCGTCCAACCGGTCGACGTCGCACGGTTCGTCGAGACCGAGCGACTCCCCGATTCCGCTCGCGGCAGCGGGGGCTACGGTTCGACAGGGGGCTTCGCCCAACCGCAGGCTCCCGCGCAGCCACTCGATCCGCACCCGGATGAGACAGAAGAGGACGCCTGATGTTCGGCCGCCGCACCCGCTCGACGTCGGACGAGCCGGACACATTGCCCACAGTCGCCTCGACCGGCTCGGGCCCGTATGACTCCAGCGAGATCGATGACGACGACGGTGTCAGCCGGGTGGACCTCGGGGGTCTGCTGGTGGGCGCAGCCGAGGGGGTCGAGCTGCGATTGCAGGCCGACCAGAACACCGGGGTCGTGTCGTCGGTGCTGGTGGCCACCGAGGGCGCCGCCCTGGAGTTGCGGCCGTTCGCCGCGCCCAAGTCGGGCGGTCTGTGGGACGAGGTGCGGCGCGAGATCGCTGCGGAGGCCGCCCAGCAAGGAGGCACCGCGAGCGAGAGCGTGGGCGAGCACGGTTCCGAGCTCAAGCTGCAGGTGCCGGTCAAGACGCCCGATGGTCGCAACGCGGTCCAGGTCTCTCGCATCGTCGGCGTCGAAGGCCCGCGCTGGTTCCTTCGTGGCACCTTCCTCGGGCGCGCGGCCGCAGAGCCCGACCCCGACGGCCTGCTGGAGCGGGCGTTTCGCGACGTCGTGGTCGTACGCGGACAGCTGGCCATGCCACCGCGAGAGGCCATTCCGCTCCGACTGCCGCCGGACGCCCGAGCAGGTCCGGCCGTACCTCCCGCCGAGGATCCGGCCACCCCGTAGGCTCGCTGGCATGGAGAGCACGGGTTCGCCGCGCCGCGGTCTGCTCGACCGGATGTTCCACGGCCTGTCCGACGGCGCCGGGTCGCAGGATGACGCAGAGCTCCAGCGCGACTCCAGGCGTGTCGGCTGCACGCCGATCGCCAGCCACGTCGACCGCGACGTGGTCACCCTGCACGGCTCACTCAGCTGCGTGACGCTGCGTCCACGAGGTGGTGTCCTCGCGCTGGAGGCCGACCTGTACGACGGCAGCGGCACGGTGACCCTGGTGTGGCTCGGGCGGCGTCAGATCGCCGGCATCGCGCCGGGCCGGGCGCTGACCGTCCGCGGCCGGCTCGGTTGCACGGACGGCCGCCGGGTGCTGTTCAACCCGCGCTACGAGCTGGCCGCGTGAGCAGCGGCGTCACGCCATCGCAAGGCGATGTGGCGCCGACCATGGAGACCGTCGAACAGCTCGTGCGGCGGCAGCTGTCTGCCGCGCTCGGCGGCAAGCGCGGCATGGTCGAGGGCGCCGTACCCACCATCGGCTTCACCGTCACCTGGCTGACTGCCCGCGACGTGCAGCTGGCGCTGATCGTCGGTGCCGGGCTCGCGGTCACACTGCTGGTCGCTCGCCTGGTCCAACGCCAGAGCGTGCAGTTCGTCCTCAACAGCTTGTTCGGCATCGCAATCGCCGCGCTGTTCGCGCTGCGCAGCGGTGACGCGCAGGACGCGTTCCTCCCCGGGATCATCTACAACGCCGGCTACGCCGTCGTGCTGGTGGGGTCGGTGCTGATCCGGTGGCCGATGGTCGGCTTCCTGATCGGCAGCGTCACCGGCGACCCCACGTCCTGGCACTCCCAGCCGGCCCTGGTGCGGTTGTGCAGTCGGCTCACCCTGCTGCTCGCCCTCCCGTGCGTGTTGCGCGTGGTCGTGCAGTATCCGTTGTGGCTCAGCGGTGAAGACATGGTTGCCTGGCTGGGCACAGCGAAGATCGTCCTGGGCTGGCCGCTGCAGGTGGCGGCACTGGGTGCCATGGTCTGGGTGCTCGGTCGCAACCACACCCCGCTCGAGCGGCCGGCGAACACGGGCTGAGGCGAGCCCGCCGCCTCGGGTGTCGCGCCGCACATCCCCAGCGTCAGGGGCGCCTACCTGGCGAAAGAACGCTGGGGAGACGCACCTTTCGCTGGTAAGCCAGCGAAAACGACGGACCTCCGGGGCAGCCCGGCGCCGGCCGCGGTCACGCCGACGTGGTCGGCCCGGGTCAGGAGGGGTGCTCGTTGGGGGCGAGCAACCGCCCGATCTCGTCCTCCTGCTCCTCGGCTGCGACCAGCAGCAGCTCGTCCCCCGCCTCCAGCGAGCGGTCGGGCTCCGGAAGGTTGATGCCGCCGTCGCGCAGCACGCCCACCAGCGCCACGTCGATCGGCCACTGCACGTCGCGTACGAGCTTGCCCACGAAGGGGGAGTCGTCGGGCAGGGTGAGCTCGACCAGGTTGGCGTTGCCCTGCCGGAACGTGAAGAGGCGGACCAGGTCGCCCACCGTCACGGCCTCTTCGACCAGCGCGGACAGCAGCCGTGGTGTGGACACCAGGACGTCGACGCCCCACGAGTCGCTGAACAGCCACTCGTTGGCGGGGTGGTTGACCCGGGCCACCGTGCGTGGCACGGCGAACTCGGTCTTGGCCAGCAGCGACACCACCAGGTTGACCTTGTCGTCTCCGGTCGCGGCGACGACCACCTCGCAGCGTTGCAGCCCGGCCTCCGCCAGTGACGACATCTCGCACGCGTCGGCGAGCAACCACTCGGCCTCGGGCACCGACTGTGCGCGGATCGCCCGCGGGTCCCTGTCGATGAGCAGGACCTCGTGGCCGTTGTGCAGCAGCTCGCTGGCCACCGAACGGCCCACGGCCCCCGCGCCTGCGATCGCGACCCGCATCAACGCTCCTCGGGTCCGGCGTCGAGGGCGGCGTGCACGTCGCTGGCCTGCGCCTCGAGCATGAACAAGTTGAGCAGGTCACCCTCCTGGATCGCCGTCTCGCGGGTGGGGATCAGGCCTGTCCCCAGCCGGGTGAGGAAGGCAACTCGCGCGGCGGTGCCGTCCTGCAGCTGACGGACGGTGCGGCCGACCCAGCTCTCCGGCGCCGGTACCTCGTCGACCCGGACGGTGCCCGAGGGGTCGCGCCACAGCGGTTCCTCGGGGGCCGGTATCAGCCGGCGCAGCACCCGGTCGGCAGCCCAGGTCACCGTGGCGACGGTCGGCACACCGAGCCGCTCGTAGACCTCGGCGCGCCCGGGGTCGTAGATCCGGGCGACGACGTTGGTGATGCCGAACTGCTCGCGCGCGACCCGTGCGGAGATGATGTTGGAGTTGTCGCCGCTGGACACGGCGGCGAACGCCCCGGCCCGTTCGATGCCGGCCGCCTCGAGCACGTCGCGGTCGAACCCGATGCCGGTCACGGTGGTTCCGGAGAAGCCGGGTCCGAGCCGCCGGAACGCGTCGGGGTTGCTGTCGATCACCGCGATGCTGTGCTCGCGGTCCTCCAGGTTGTGCGCCAGGGTCGAGCCCACCCGGCCGCAGCCCATGATCACGACGTGCACGGGGCCAGACGCTACACGCCGGCGCGTCTGTGAGCGGGATGATCGCGAGCTGCCCGCACGCGGCTACCATCCCCGAGCGTGGGAGTCGCCGATGCCGGCAAGCGGATCCTGCTGGGCCGCAAGCTGCGGAGCACCCAGCTGGGCGAGACGCTCCTGCCCAAGCGGGTGGCGCTCCCCGTCTTCGCCAGCGATGCCTTGTCGTCGGTGGCGTACTCGCCCGACGAGATCTTCCTGGTCCTCGCCATGGCCGGACTGTCCGCCTACACCTACTCGTGGAAGGTCGCCATCGCGGTCGCGATCGTCCTCGCCGCGGTCGTCACCTCCTATCGACAGAACGTGCAGGTCTATACCAGCGGCGGTGGCGACTACGAGGTGACGACGACCAATCTCGGCCCCATGGCCGGTCTCGGCGTCGGTAGCGCGCTGCTCGTCGACTACGTGCTGACGGTGGCGGTGTCCATCTCGTCGGCCGCGCAGTACGCCGCTACCGCCGTCGACCCGCTCGAGGGTCACCAGACCACGGTGGCGGTCGCTGCTGTGCTGTTCTTGATGGCGGTCAACCTGCGTGGCGTGCGTGAGTCGGGTCGGGCCTTCGCGGTGCCCACGTACCTGTTCATGGCCGCGATCATCGGCATGTCGTTGTGGGGTTTCTTGCGTTACCTGGGCGGCGACCTGCCGCAGGCCACGACCGCCGAGCTGCGTACGGACCCGGAGCAGGCCTTCACAGACGGGCTGGGTGGCTTCGCATTCGCGTTCTTGCTGCTGCGGGCGTTCTCGTCCGGCTGCGCGGCGCTCACTGGGGTCGAGGCGATCAGCAACGGCGTACCCGCGTTCAGGAAGCCCAAGGGACGCAACGCCGCCAACACGCTGCTGCTGCTGGGCGTCATCGCGATCACGATGATCATGTCTGTCATCACGTTGGCCAACCTGATGAACGTCCGGATCGCGGAGGACCCGGCCAACGACCTGCTCAGGCCCGACGGGACCCCGGTGGGAGGCAGCTTCCACCAGGACCCGGTGATCGGTCAGCTCGCCGAGGGAATCTTTGCCGACTTCCCGGTCGGGTTCTTCTTCGTCACCGCGGCCACCGGCGTGATCCTGGTGCTGGCCGCGAACACTGCCTACAACGGGTTCCCGGTGCTCGGCTCGATCCTTGCCCAGGACGGGTATCTGCCCCGACAGTTGCAGCTGCGCGGCGACAGGTTGGCGTTCAGCAACGGGATCGTCGCGCTGGCACTGTTCGCGATCGTGCTCATCGTGGCCTTCGACGCCGAGGTCACGCAGCTGATCCAGCTGTACATCGTGGGTGTGTTCGTGTCGTTCACCGCCAGCCAGGCGGGCATGATCCGGCACTGGAACAGGGCACTGCAGACCGAGAACGACCATGACGACAGGCGACGCATGGTGCGCAGCCGGGCCATCAACGCGTTCGGCTTCAGCGTGACCGCGCTGGTGCTGGTCGTTGTCCTCGTGACCAAGTTCCTCTCTGGAGCGTGGATCGCGATCCTCGCCATGGCCGTGATCTTCTTCATGATGCGGGCGATCCACCGGCACTACGACCAGCTCTCGGCCGAGCTCGAGATCGACGACTCCGACCAGGGGCTGCCGTCGCGGGTGCACGCGATCGTGCTGGTGTCCAAGCTGCACAAGCCGGCCATGCGTGCCTTGTCGTACGCCCGCGCATCGCGTCCCAACGTGATCGAGGCGATCTCGGTCGATGTCGACCCCGTTGCCACTGCACGGCTGCTCGCCGACTGGGACGCCCACAACGTGCCGGTGCCGCTCAAGGTCTTGTCGTCGCCCTACCGCGAGATCATCCGGCCGACCGTGAGCTACGTGCGCAGCATCCGGCGCGAGAGCCCTCGAGACATCGTGACCGTGTTCATCCCCGAGTACGTCGTGGGGCGGTGGTGGGAGCAGCTGCTGCACAACCAGACCGCGTTGCGTCTCAAGGGTCGCCTGCTGTTCACGCCCGGTGTCATGGTCACCAGCGTTCCTTGGCTGCTGGAGTCGTCGGTCGGGGCCGAGGAGCGTGCCGACCGGATCCGGCACGCGCCAGGTGACCTCCGCCGCGGCTACGTCTCCGGCCGCGCACCCGGGCACGACGTCCCGGTCCAGCCCCCGGATCTCGAAGCGGCGCCACAGGTCAGTGCTGCAACGGGACCGGCGGGCCCGGACCACGGTCCGGCGACCCGAACGACTTCGATCATCAGGTCGGGGGTCAAACCGGGCCGTGACACCCGCGGCGGCTCCGGCAAGAGGTGACCTCCCCGCAGGTCGAGTCACTGCTCGGCGCGGAGGCGGAGCTGGACGTGGGCAACGTCGCGCACGGCGGGCACTGCGTCGCCCGGTGGGACGGCCGCGTCGTGTTCGTACGACACACGTTGCCTGGCGAACGGGTCCGGGTCCGCATCACCGAGGGTGATACCGGCAGCCGCTTCCTGCGTGGCGACGCGGTCCAGGTGCTGCGCGCCGCACCCGGGCGGGTCCCGGCGCCCTGCCCCTACGCGGGGCCTGGCCGGTGCGGTGGGTGCGACTTCCAGCACGTCGAGCCGTGGCGGCAGCGCGAGCTGCTCGGTGCGGTCGTGCGGGAGCAGCTGTCGCGGTTGGCCGGGCTCGATCTCGACGTCACCCTCGAGGCCCTTGACCCCGACGACCTGGGGTGGCGCACCCGGATGGGCTGGACCGTCTCATCCGACGGTCGGGTAGGGCTGCTGCGACACCGCTCCCACGACGTGGAGCCGGTCGCGCACTGCATGATCGCCCACCCGCGGGTCGCCCGGCCGCCAGCCGTGCCGACCGACGCCCGGCGGCTGGACGTTGCGGCCGCTGCGTCGGGCGAACGCGTGCTGCTCGCCGACGGACGGCTGGTCTCCGGGCCGACCCGTCTCTCCGAGCGCGTACGGGGCCGCACCCTGCGGGTGTCTGGTCCGACCTTCTGGCAGGTGCACCCGGGCGCCGCCGAGACGCTGGTCGACGCAGTGCTCGACCTTGGCCGCCCGCGGGCGGGGGAGCGGGTCGTCGACCTCTACGCAGGGGTCGGGTTGTTCTCGACATTCCTCGCCGGGGCGGTGGGTACGGAGGGGAGCGTGGCGCTGGTGGAGTCCGATCCGGGCGCCCTGCGTGACGCGCGGCGCAACCTGCACGACCAGCACCAGGTCACGATCGTCGCCGGACGCGTCGACCGGGTGCTCCGCTCGGGCGAGTGCGGCGCGCATGCCGATCTCGTCGTGCTCGACCCGCCCCGCCGCGGTGCGCGCGCTGGCGTCGTCGGCTCGATTGCGTCGCTGCTGCCCAGCCGGGTGGTCTATGTCGCCTGCGACCCGGCCGCGCTGGCGCGAGACGTCGCAACGTTCTCGGAGCATGGCTATGAGCTGGACACGCTGCGGGCCTTCGACCTGTTCCCGATGACCCACCATGTCGAGTGTGTGGCGCTGCTGACGGCGGGCGACAGGTGAGCGGCTACTACGACCCCGCCCGCTGCCCCGGCTGCCTGGTCGACATCGTCGCCGGCGCGACGACCTGCCCCTCCTGCGGCCTGCGCCTGCAGGGAGCGGAGGCCGCCCGGCTGGGCTCGTTGGTCCGCGAGGCCGACGAGCTGGTGACGCGGCTGCGCCAGCCAGCCCGCTATGGTCGTCCGCCACCGGTCCACTCGGCTTCCACAGCACGAGGTGGTGATCCGGATGGCGGCCAGTCGGCGGCGAGTCGAATGACGTCCGGGGCGAGCACGGTGCCGCCACCTCCGCTCACGACCCCGCTGCCTCCGACCGCGCTGCCTCCGACCGCGCTGCCGCCGCCCGCGACGTCGAGGGG
>JACCWP010000062.1 GCA_013697585.1 Nocardioidaceae bacterium | reverse complement strand
CCGCTGGATGGCCCGGGCCAGGACGTCTTGGATGTGCGGGTTGCCCGACTGGTTGGGTTCGGGGTGGTCGCACGCATTACCGCACCGGTAGGCGCAGGTCATCCGGCTGCGTGAGCCGTGGGAGCCGGTGGGCGCGAGGGGCAGCAGCGGGCGAGGCGACATGGGGTCTCCAGAGGGGGGAGCGAGCGAGGAGCGAATGTGGCGACGTTAGTGCCGTCACCCCACCGGGAGCCAGCCCCACGGTGAACGGCAGTCAACGCGCGGTGGCCGATCAGCAGACCGACTGGGCCGCGTCGGCCAGCGGATCCCGCCGCGCCGCACGGGCCACCCGTCGACCGTGCACCAATGACTCGGCGGTGATGATCAGTAGCGCCAGCCACACCAGCCCGAACCCCACCCACCGGCCGGCGCCCATCGCCTCGTCGAGCACCAGCACACCGATGGCGAACTGCATGACCGGCGCCATGTACTGCAGCAACCCGAGCGTGGTCAGCGTGACCCGGGGCGCGGCCGCGCCGAACAGCAGCAGCGGGAGCGCGGTCACCAGCCCGGTGCCGGCGAGCAGGGCCAGGTGCCCCAGGCCGGCGGATGCGAGCGTGCCGACCCCCGTCGCCTGCAGCCAGCCGACGTAGCCGAGCGCGAGCGGCGCGACCACCGCTGTCTCCACCGTCAAGCCCTCGACGGCGCCGACCGCGGCCCGCTTCTTGAGCAGGCCGTAGGTGCCGAAGCTCAGTGCGAGCACTAGGGCGATCCACGGCGGTCGGCCGTAGTCGACGCTCAGCCCGACGACAGCGGCCGCTGCCACCGCCAGGCCGATCCATTGCCCGGGCCGCAGCCGTTCGCCGAGCAGCACCACGCCGAAGCAGATCAGCACCAGTGGGTTGATGAAGTAGCCCAGCGAGGTCTCCACGACGTGGTCGTTCGTCACCGCCCAGATGAACGTGCCCCAGTTGGCGGTGATGATCACCCCCGCCGCGACGAGCAGCAATCGCCTGCGGCGGTCGACCACCACCGCTCGCAGGCTGCTCCACCGCCGTCGCAGGGCGATGAGGCCGACCACGGTGAGCAGGGACCACACGATTCGGTGCGCAAGCACCTCGGTCGCGCTAGCAGGGTCGAGCAGAGGGAAGTACAGCGGGAAGACTCCCCACAGGGTGTACGCCGCGAGCCCGGCCCAGAATCCCCGACGCTGCTCGCTCACCGGACGGACGCTACCTGGCGCTCGCGGAACGGTCTCGTGCCCTCGGGATCCCGGCTGTCACGACATCGGGACCCCGGGTGTGGACGCGTCAGGCGACCGTCCAGGTGTCCGTGCCCGCCAGCAGCGCGGCCAGCCCCGCGCTGTCGCCCGCCCCCTCGGTCCCCTGAGCAGTGGCGACCTGCTGCCGTGCGAGGTCGTCGTAGGTCGGCTGCTCGACCTGGCGGAAGATGCCGATCGGCGACTGCTGCAGGGCGCCGGCGTCAGTCAGTCGGGAGAGGGCGAACGCCGAGGACGGGTCGTCGGCGGCGGCGTCGTGCACGACGAGGGCGCTCTCGCCCACGTCGGCGACCTCGACCACCCGCATCGACCCGGTCACCGAGTCGCGGGTCACGCCCAGCGCGCCGTCTGGTCCGAACCGCACCGGTTCTCCGTGCCGCAACGAGATGACGGTGGCCTCGCGGCTGTTCTTGTCCTTGAACGCGTCGAAGGCGCCGTCATTGAAGATCGGACAGTTCTGGTAGATCTCAACGATCGAGGTCCCCCGGTGCGACGCGGCCGCTCGCAACACCTCGGTCAGGTGTGCGCGGTCGGAGTCGATCGTGCGGGCGACGAACGTGCCCTCCGCCCCGAGTGCCAACGACACCGGGTTGAACGGGCGGTCGACCGACCCCAGCGGGGTCGACTTCGTGACCTTGCCCGTCTCTGAGGTTGGCGAGTACTGACCCTTGGTCAACCCGTAGATCCGGTTGTTGAACAACAGGATCGTCAGGTTGACGTTGCGCCGCAGCGCGTGGATCAGGTGGTTGCCACCGATCGACAGCGCGTCACCGTCACCTGTCACGACCCACACCGACAGGTCCGGGCGGGTGATGGCCAGCCCGGTCGCGATCGCCGGCGCCCGGCCGTGGATCGAGTGCATGCCGTAGGTGTCGAGGTAGTAGGGGAAGCGTGACGAGCAGCCGATCCCGGAGACGAAAACGATGTTCTCGCGACGGAGCCCGAGGTCGGGCAGGAACCCCTGCACCGCGTTGAGCACGATGTAGTCACCGCACCCGGGGCACCAACGAACCTCCTGGTCCGAGGCGTAATCCTTGCGGGTCTGCGTGTCGTCGCTGGTCGGTACGTCGGCCAGCCCGTCCCGTGCCAGCACCGGACCGGGCAGGTCGACGGCGGTCATGCCGGCACCCCCGCGGCGGGGTGGCGTTCGCTGTGCTGGACCGCGGGTTGGCCATCCAGCTGGCGCAGGTGGCCGCGCAGGACGTCGGCGAGCGGTGCGGCCTTGAACGGCATCCCGCTCACCTGGGTGTGGCTCAGTGCGTCGACGAGGTATCGCCCACGCAGGAGCAGGGCCAGCTGGCCAAGGTTCATCTCCGGGACGACGACCCGGTCGTAGCGCGCGAGGATCTCGCCGAGGTCGGGTGGCAGCGGGTTGAGGTGGCGCAGGTGGACCTGCGCCACCTGTCGGCGGTCGCGACGCACCCGGCGCACCGCGGCGCCGATCGCTCCGTACGTCGAGCCCCACCCGACCACGAGCATCCGCGCCCCTCGACCGAGCTCAGCGCCTGGGTCGTCGACCTCGGTGGGTGGAAGTGACCGCGCAATCACGTCGACCTTGGCCTGTCGCGTGCGCACCATCAGGTCGTGGTTGTCGGGGTCGTAGGAGATGTCGCCGGTGCGGTCGGCCTTCTCGAGGCCACCCACGCGGTTCATCAGACCAGGCGTGCCCGGGACGGCCCATGGTCTGGCCAGGGTGTCCTCGTCACGGAGGTAGGGCAGGAACGACCCGCCGCCGTCGTCGGCGCGTGCGTTGGGGGCGGTGGCGAAGTCGGGGTCGATCGGGGCCAGATCGGCTACGTCGGGCAGCAGCCACGGCTCGGACCCGTTGGCCAGCGAGCCGTCGGACAGCAACATGACGGGGGTCCGGTACGTGACGGCGATCCGCACCGCTTCCAGGGTGGCGTCGAAGCAGTCGGCCGGCGAGCGCGGGGCCACGATCGGCAACGGAGCCTCGCCGTTTCGGCCGAACATCGCCTGCAGCAGGTCAGACTGCTCGGTCTTGGTGGGCAACCCCGTGCTCGGCCCGCCACGCTGGATGTCACACACCAGCAGCGGCAGCTCCAGCATCACGGCGAGCCCGAGCGTCTCGGACTTCAAGCAGACGCCGGGCCCAGAGGTCGTCGTGACGCCGAGCGCACCGCCGAACGCCGCGCCGAGCGCGGCGCCAACCCCCGCGATCTCGTCCTCTGCCTGGAACGTCGTGACGCCGAACCGCTTGTGCTTGCTCAGCTCGTGGAGAATGTCGGAGGCCGGGGTGATGGGGTAGGAGCCGAGGAACACCGGCAGACCCGACTGCTGCCCAGCCGCTATCAACCCGAACGCCAAGGCGGCGTTGCCAGTGACGTTGCGATAGCGGCCGCTCGGCATCGCGGCCGGCTTGATCTCGTAGGTGACGGCGAACGCCTCGGTCGTCTCGCCGAAGTTCCAGCCGGTGCGGAAGGCGGTCACGTTCGCGTCGCGCAGCGTCGGCTTTGCGCCGAACCGGGTGGTCAGGAACTCGGTGGTCGGCTCGGTCGGTCGCCCGTACATCCACGAGAGCAGGCCGAGCGCGAACATGTTCTTGGCCCGCGAGGCGTCCTTGCGGGTCAGACCGAACTCCTTGACGGCCTCGACCGTCAGCGTGGTGAGGTCGACCGCGTGCACGCGGAACTGCGTGAGAGTGCCGTTGGTGAGCGGGTTCTCGGTGTAGCCAGCCTTGGCGAGGTTGCGAGCGGAGAAGTCGTGGGTGTCGACGATGATCGTGGCGCCGCGGGGAACGTCGCCGAGGTTGGCCCGCAGGGCGGCCGGGTTCATCGCCACGAGCACGTCAGGCGCGTCGCCCGGAGTGAGGATGTCGTGGTCGGCGAAATGCACCTGAAAGCTGGAGACGCCGGCCATGGTCCCGGCGGGTGCGCGGATCTCGGCGGGGAAGTTGGGCAGCGTCGACAGGTCGTTGCCGAAGGCCGCCGTGTCCTGGGTGAACCGGTCACCGGTGAGCTGCATGCCGTCGCCGGAGTCGCCGGCGAAGCGAATGATGACGCGATCGAGCTGCTTGACCTGCCTGGTCACGCGGGTCCTCTTCCCGGCGGGGCGCTGGGCCGGTCGGGCCTGGTACGTCCCGCACGTACGCGGATGTGTGCCGCCCACCATCGTAGGCACGCCCGCCCGCCCGGCGTGCCGTCTGTGTCCGGAGCCGTCGACGACTCGACGTCAGGGGGCGTGCGGGAGGTTCTGCAGCCGCACCTGGCCGCGCGCCACCAGCCGCCCGTCGCCGTCGTGCGTCTCCACCAGCCACACCTGCTGTGACCGGCCGCGGTGCACCGGGGTCGCGGTCGATGCCATGGTGCCGGAACGCACCGGGCGATAGAAGTCGGTCTGGTTGGAGATCCCCACCACGTCGCCCTTGTCGCCGAACCACGCCATGCCTGCGACGCTCGCCAAGGTCTCAACGACAGTGCAGTGTGCCCCCCCGTTGACCAGGCCGTACGGCTGGTGCAGGTGCTCGCCCGCCTCCCACTCGGCACCGACCCGGTCGCTGCCGACCTCGGTGATCCGCAGCCCGAGCCACTGCGCGAACGGTCCGAGCAGCGGTGCCCGCGACTCCACCGCTCAACGACCGTCGTCGAGCCGGGCGCGCTCGTCGTCGGTGAGCACGAGGTCGGCTGCGGCGACCGAGTCACGCACGGACTCCGGTCGACTGGCTCCTGGGATCGGGATCAGCCGGTCGGAGAGCCCGAGCAGCCAGGCCAGCGCGACCTGTTGCGGGCTCACCCCGCGCGCGTTCGCGACGACGGAGAACGCCGCGTGCCGCTCGCCCAGGTCCGCGGCCTCCCGCATGCCACCGAGCGGGCTCCACGGCAGGAAGGCCAGACCCAGTTGGCCGCACAGCGACAGCTCGCGGAGACTGTTGCGGAACTTCGGCGAGAGCTGATTCTGCACGCTGACCAAACCGTCACCAAGGATCTGGTGGGCGGTGCGGATCTGGTCGGTGTCGGCGTTGGAGATGCCGACCCGCTGCACCAGTCCGGCCTCGAGCAGCTCACCCAGCCCACCCATCGTCTCTGCGTACGGCACGTCCGGGTCCGGGCGGTGGTGCTGATAGAGCCCGATCGCGTCGGCGCCGAGTGTGCGCAGCGACGCCTCGCAGGCCCGACGCAGATGCTCAGGGCGCCCGTCTGTTCCCCAGCCACCGTCGGGGGAGCGGGTGTGGCCGCCCTTGGTGGCGACCAGCACCCCGGCGGTGTCGCCGGGATAGGACTTCAGCGCCCGCGCAACGGCCTGTTCGTTGTGGCCGGGCAGGTGGTCGGCGGTGCTCGGTGTGTATGCGTCGGCCGTGTCGATGAGCGTCACCCCGGCGTCGAGGGCCGCGTGCACGGTCGCCGTTGCCCGCTCGGCGTCAGGCGCCGGGTCCACAGAGAACGGCATGGCGCCCAGTCCGATCGCCCCGACCTCGATGTCACCGATGCTGCGCTGCTGCACGTATGCCTCCCAGGCTCGTCGGAGTTCTTGCGACGAGCCTAGGACCCGCCCTCTGGCAGGGCGGGGTCTCGGTCAGCGAGAGCCGGCGCTGGGCGGTGGGGCTGCCCCGTCCGGGGTGTCGGACGATCCGGCGGGAGCGACGAATCCGATGGCGGTGGCGCCTAGGGCGACGACGAAGGTGGCGAGTCGGGTGCGGGTGGGCATCGGCTCCTGGCTCATGGCACTCAGCGTGCTCGGCCCCCCGAACATCGTGGCCGACACCGCACCCCGCACGGGTGAACATCGGGTGGCGCGGTGGCGCCGACGTCCGAATTGCCATTCCCTTGTCCCGAGAGGATGGTGCGCAGTGAGTGGAGTACCCAACCGTAGTGGGTGCCAGGGAAGGAATGCATGCCGAACAGGAAACCCGCGCGCTGGGTCGCGCAGCGCGCCATGATCGGAGTCAAGGACCTGCCGAGCAACGTCTCGTGGGTGCTGTCCAAGACGCTGGCCCAGCCAGCCGGGGCTGCCGTCAACGGCACGCGGGACCGAGCCCACCAGGTCTCCGCCGGCATCCACGACGCGGTGCCGGGCACGGACTCCGTCGCCGTGCGGCTCAAACGGGCCCGGGAGGCAGCCGAGCGCGCCGAGCAGGCCGAGCGCGAGGCGCTTGACGAGGCCCGGCGAGCCAAGGAGCTCGGCGACCACGCCAGCAAGGTGTCGACCGAGGGGCAGCGCCGAGTCCGCGCCGCCGAGGACGGCGGGGCCAAGGACGTCAAGGCCGAGGTCGCCGAGGCCAGACGCAAGGCCGACGAGAAGGTCGAGGAAACTCGCGCGCGAGCGCAGCAGAAGGCCGACGACAACGTGCGCGCGGTGTCCGACGACGCGCGACGCGACGACGAGCAGGCCCGCGCAGAGGCTGAGAAGGCGCAGGAACGCGCCCGCGACCGGATCGCCGAGGCCACCGAGCAGATGGCCGATGCGCGTCGGTTGGCCGACGAGGCTGCCGAAGCCGCGCAAGAGGCGGCAGCGCAGGCGCAGCGGCGGGCGCAAGAGCTCGCTGGTGAGGCGCGGGAGCGCGCCCAGGAGGCCGATGAGCGGGTCACGGAAGCTGAGCAGGCGCAGCAGACCGCCGCCTCGCACGCGGGCGATATCGCCCGAGCGCTGCGCGCCCCCGAGGTACCGGACGACCTCGACGAGCTGACCCGCAAGGAGCTGCTCGATCTTGCGGTGACGCTCGACGTCACGGGCCGGTCGGCGATGAACAAGGACGAGCTGGTCAGTGCGATCGACGAAGCGTCGCGGCAGAAGCGCTAGTCAGCCCAACAGCCAGCGTCGCGGCAGCGGTGCCAGAACGCCAGCCAAGCAACGAGCGAGCAGGAGGAGCAAGTATGGCGTGGTTCCAGCGAAAGAGCAGGTGGCAGCGGCTCGCCAAGCCGGTGGCCGATCGCGTGCCCGGCACAGCGGCCGTGCGCTCCGGCGCGGTGGCTGCAGGCGCAGCGGTCGCGGTCACAGTGGCGAGCTCGGCCATCTCGGCGCTGCGCAAGAAGCCGCGTTCGTGAAGCTCGCCTCAGTGGCCATCTTCGGCGCCGGCTATGTGCTCGGCACCAGAGCAGGACGTGAGCGGTATGCCCAGATCGTGGCGCTGGCGCAGCGAGCGTCAATACGGCTGGACGACTTCAGTCAACGGTCGTCCGATGCGGACGCGAATCGGGGGTCCCGTCCTCGCGGCGACTCCTGACCCGGACGGCCGGCTCGCCGAGGGCGTACGGGTCGAGGGGCGCGTGCTGGCAAGGCTGCTCGGTGTGCGGTTGCTGCGCCTCGACGCCGAGGTGGTGCTGGTCCCGGCCCGGCTCGACGAGCCCCTGCGTCCGGCGTCACCCCCGCGCCCGGCGCACCCTGCTGCACCGCCGCGCCCGGCTCAGCTCGGTGGGCCGTCGGGGCTGGCCGAAGCCCGGCGGCTGGTCGCCGAGTGTCAGCACACCATCGAGTCGCTGCAACAATCCCGGGCCAGCGGTAGCTGACGAGCCACACCGTCAGCGGTAGTTGACGAACTGAACCGCGAAGTCGTAGTCCTGCTCCTTGACCAGCGCGATCACCGACTGCAGGTCATCGCGCTTCTTGCTGGACACGCGGAGCTCGTCTCCCTGCACCTGGACCTTGACGCCCTTGGGTCCCTCGTCGCGGATCAGCTTGCCGACCCGCTTTGCCTGCTCCTGACTGATGCCCTGCTTGATCGCTGCGTCGATCTTGACCTCGCGTCCGGACTGCCGGGGTTCCCCGGCGTCGAGCGACTTGAGCGACACGCCGCGCCTGATCAGCTTGTCCTTGAACACGTCGAGAGCTGCGAGCGCGCGCTCCTCGGCATTGGCGCTGATCTCGACGCCGTCCTCTCCCCGCCAGCTGATCGATGCCCCGGTGTTCTTGAAGTCGAACCGCTGAGACAGCTCCTTCGCGGCCTGGTTCAACGCGTTGTCGACCTCCTGCCGATCCACCTTGCTCACGATGTCAAAGCTGGAGTCACCAGCCATGTGCCCACCTCCGCCTGCTGCTGCGTCTGGTCGTTGCTGCGGGTCGGCTATCGTTGCTGCCCGCGGACCCCTGATCGTACGGGGAGCGCGGCGCCCGGCAGGTTGCCCGAGCGGCCAAAGGGAGCTGACTGTAAATCAGCCGGCACAGCCTTCGCAGGTTCGAATCCTGCACCTGCCACCAACCCACCCACGATCAGGCGGTGACCGAGGACCGAGGGGCGCGTTCGCCTGTGTATCCTCGTCGAGGTCTCTCGCCCCTTTAGCTCAGTCGGCAGAGCGTCTCCATGGTAAGGAGAAGGTCTACGGTTCGATTCCGTAAAGGGGCTCACGGGTTCGGGCACCGCCGACAGCGACCGGTGCGCGGGTCCCGGGGAGGCGGGGTAGCTCAGGCGGTCAGAGCACACGGCTCATAATCGTGGTGTCGCGGGTTCGAGTCCCGCCCCCGCTACAGCAGTCCACCGCAGCACTACGTACCGGCAACAGAAGAGGCACCATGGCCAGGAGCACCGACGTCCGTCCCAAGATCACCATGGCTTGCACGGTGTGCAAGGAGCGCAACTACATCACCAAGAAGAACCGCCGCAACGACCCGGACCGGATGGATCTCAAGAAGTTCTGCCCCCGGTGCGGCAAGCACACCGAGCACCGAGAGACCCGCTGACCCGCTCGACGAGGCGACGGCGGACGACCCGGTGGCACTCGACGCCGACCTGACCGGTCGCAGCTACGACCTGAAGGCTCCCTACGACGTCAGCCGGATCGACATCGCCCGGTTCGCGGCGGCCGTCGGCGAGGCCGACCCCGTGCACACCGACGCCGCGGTTGCCCGGGAGCGGGGTCATCGCGATGTCCTGGCGCCAGTGACGTTCCCGATCGTGGTCGCGTCGGGGGCCATGCACCAGCTCTTGGCCGACCCGTCAGTCGAGATCGAGCTGCGCCACTTGGTCCACTCGGCGCAACGCTTCGAGTCCGCCAGGGCGATCTGTGCCGGCGACGTCTTGTCGGCCCGCCTGACCGTGGAGTCCGTACGACGGGCCGCCGGCACCAATCTGATCGCCACCCGTACCGAGATCACGGATGCCGACGGTGCGCACGTGTGCATCTCGCACGCGACGTTGGCCCACCGTTCCCCCGATGGGACCGACGGCTGATGGGCTCCCTGGCCAGAGGGGACCAGCTGCCCACCCAGACCTATCGCGTGACCCGGGCCGACCTGATCGCATATGCCGGCGCCAGTGACGACCACAACCCGATCCACTGGTCCGACCGGGTCGCCGCGTCCGTCGGGCTACCCGGCGTGATCGCCCACGGCATGTTCACGATGGCTCTCGGCGGGCGCGCACTGAGCACGTGGGCCGGCGACGCCGGCCGGGTGCGCGACTACGGGGTGCGGTTCACCCGCCCGGTCGTCGTGCCCGACGACGACGAGGGCGTCGAGGTCGTCGTCGAGGGGGTCGTCGACGAGATCGTTGACGGTGCCGTCCGCGTCGACCTCACCGTGCGGTGCGGTGCCGTCACCGTGCTGGGACGCGCCCGCGCGAGCGTCAGCACCGATGCCTGACGCCCTGGCGGCGCTCACCACCTTGCGTCTCGGCGGCCCCGCCGGCGAGCTGGTCGAGGTCCACGACGAGCAGGAGCTGGTGGCCGCGGTCGCGTCCGGAGACGCCGCGGGCCGCCCGCCGCTGGTCGTCGCTGGCGGCAGCAACCTGGTGGTCGGCGACGACGGCGTCCCGGGCCGGGTCGTCCTCGTCCGCACCCGCGGCATCGTGGTCGAGACCAGGGACGGGGGCGGTGGGAACCGCGGCAATGCCGTCGTCCGCGTCGCGGCAGGCGAGAGCTGGGAGGCTCTGGTGCTCCGTGCCGTCCGCGAAGGCTGGGTGGGCATCGAGACCCTCGCGGGTATCCCCGGATCGGTCGGCGCGACCCCGGTCCAGAACGTCGGGGCGTACGGGCAGGACGTCGCGCAGACCATCGCCTGGGTGCGCGCCTGGGACCGCGCAGAGCGCAGGCAGCTGACTCTCGACAATGCCGACTGCGGTTTCGGCTACCGGACCAGCCGGTTCAAGGCTGAGCCGGGGCGCTTCCTCGTGCTCGAGGTGTGCTTCGAGCTCGCGTTCGGCGACCTGTCGGCGCCGGTCGCCTACGCCGAGCTGGCCCGGCGGCTGGGTTGTGAGCTGGCGGAGCGGCGGCCGCTGGCCGAGGTGCGCGATGCAGTGCTCGCCCTGCGTAGCGCCAAGGGGATGGTGCTCGATTCCGCAGACCACGACACCTGGAGCGTGGGCTCGTTCTTCACCAACCCGGTGCTCACCGCGGAAACGGCCGCAACGCTTCCCGGACATGCACCCCGCTGGCCGCAATCCGACGGGCAGGTCAAGGTCAGCGCCGCCTGGCTGATCCGGCAGGCGGGGTTCGAGCCCGGACACGGGACCGGGCCGGCGCGGATCTCGACCAAGCACACCCTGGCCCTCACCAACCAGGGTGGCGCCGCTACCGATGACCTGCTGGCGCTCGCACGTGAGGTCCAGGGCGGGGTCCGCGCCCGGTTCGGAGTGACCTTGCACCCCGAGCCCGTGCTGGTCGGGTGCAGCCTCTGACCCAGCCCTCCCTCCCGCAATCGCGAGGGGAGGCAGTGGGTCACGGTGAGACAGCGAGCCAGGCGTCGACGCCGGCCAACAGCGCGGTCCGTACGTCGTCGGGGGCGAGCGACGCGCGCAGGGACATCCGGGCCAGCTCCGCCAACGTCTTGTCGGGCAGGTCATGGGCCGCACGGACGACGGCGTACTGGCTGGCAAGTCGGGATCCGAACAGCAGCGGGTCGTCGGCGCCGAGGGCCACCGGCACACCCGCATCGAGCAGAGTCGGCAGCGGCACCTCCTCCAGTGTCGAGTAGACGCCGAGCGACACGTTGGACACCGGACAGACCTCCAGCGTGACGCCGGACTCGACCACCATGGCCAACACACCCGGATCCTCGACGCTGCGCACGCCGTGCCCCAGCCGGTCGGCTCGCAGCACCGCCAGCGCCGCCGCGACGCTCTCGGCACCCCGCAGCTCGCCGCCATGGGGAACGCTCGCGAGCCCGGCCGCTCGGGCGATGGCGAAGGCCCGGGCGAAGTCCTCGGTCCGGCCTCGGCGCTCGTCGTTGGACAGCCCGAACGCCACGACGCCGCGCCCGGCGTACTGCGCTGCCAGCCGGGCCAGCGTCCGCGCGTCCATCGGATGGCGGGTGCGGTTGGCGGCAATCACCACCGCCATCTTCAGCCCGCTCACGGCGCCAGCGTCGCGTACGGCGTCGAGGACGAGCTCGGTGAATGCGGTGACGCCGCCGAAGCGCCCGGCATAACCAGACGGGTCGACTTGGATCTCGGTCCAGCCGGCCCCGTCCGCCACGTCATCCTCGGCCGCCTCCCGGACCAGCCGGCGGACGTCGCCTTCCGTACGCAGCACCGATCGGGCAAGGTCATAGAGCCGCTGGAAGCGGAACCAGCCCTTCTCGTCGGCAGCCGAGAGCACCGGCGGCCAGTCCTCCTTGAGGGCAGCGGGCAGCCGGACACCGTCGCGTTCGGCGAGCTCGACGAGGGTCTCGTGCCGCATCGACCCGGTGAAGTGCAGGTGCAGGTGCGCCTTGGGCAGGGCTCGCAGCGGACGCCGAGCCTGTGCCGACCCGGCTGGCCAGTCGCTCACCGCCCGATCGCCTCGCGGGCAGCAGACGCCAACCGGTCCCCGGACAGCACCCGGCCGGGGTGCCCGGCGCCCAGCCGCGATGCGGCCGAAATGTCGGGCCCGGTCACGCTGGGGATCGGGTTCCGAGCAGCCGCTGCAGCCGGCCGACACCTTCGGCCAGGTCGTCGTCGCCGAGCGCATAGGACATGCGGACGTATCCGGGGCTGCCGAACGCCTCGCCGGGCACGAGCGCCACTTCGACCTGTTCGAGCACGATCTCGGCCAGCTCGGCCGACGATTGCGGCGTTCGCCCCCCGATGTCGCGACCCAGCACCCCCCGCACCGACGGGTAGGCATAGAAGGCGCCCTGCGGCATGGGACAGACGACACCGTCGATCTCGCGCAGCATGCCCACGATGGTGCGGCGGCGCCGGTCGAACGCGGCTCGCATCTCGGCAACCGTGGCGAGGTCACCTTCGAGGGCGGCGACCGCGGCTCGCTGCGAGACGTTGGCAACGTTGGAGGTGAGGTGTGACTGCAGGTTGGTGGCTGCCTTGACCACGTCGGCGGGACCGGCCAGCCAGCCCACCCGCCACCCGGTCATGGCATACGTCTTGGCCACCCCGTTGAGCACGACGCAGCGCTCGGCGAGCTCCGGTACGACCACCGGCATCGACGGTGCCACGGCTCCGTCGTAGACCAGGTGCTCGTAGATCTCGTCGGTCAGCACCCAGACGCCGCGCTCGAGGGCCCACCGTCCGATCGCCTCGACGGTGTCCCGGGGGAAGACGGCGCCGGTCGGGTTGGACGGGGAGCAGAACAGCAGCGCCTTGGTCCGCTCGGTCCGCGCCGCTTCGAGCTGGTCCACCGTCACCAGGTAGTCCTGCGACTCGTCAGCCAGCACCTCCACTGGCCTGCCGCCGGCCAGCCGGATCGCCTCGGGGTACGTCGTCCAGTACGGCGCCGGCAGCAGCACCTCGTCGCCTGCGTCGAGAAGGCTTGCGAACGCCTCGTAGACCGCCTGTTTTCCGCCGTTGGTGATGAGGACCTGAGTGTCGGTGAGCTCGAGGCCGGAGTCGCGGGCGGTCTTTGCGACGACCGCCGCCTTGAGCTCCGGGAGCCCGCCGGCGGGGGAGTAGCGGTGGTTGCGCGGGTCGGCACACGCGTCGACCGCAGCCCGCACGATGTGCTCGGGCGTCGGGAAGTCGGGTTCTCCGGCGCCGAACCCGATCACGGGACGGCCGGTGGCCTTGAGCGCCTTGGCCTTGGCGTCGACGGCCAGGGTGGCCGACTCCGCGATGCCGCCGATCCGCGCGGAGATCCGGCGGGCGGCGGGCTCACCGGACGTGGGCGAGGTGGCTGAGGAGAACTGGGCAGGCATTGGCCCATGGTGTCACCGCGGCAACTCGGCGGACGATCCGACGCGGTGCGTGCCCGGGCGCACGGCGGTCGACGGTTCGACGCCACCGCCGCCACCGCGTAGGATCGAGCGCTGGTGGATCCAGCACCCTTGCGCCGGCGCGCCCGCGGACGGCCCCGGGTCCGCCACACAGGGCACTAGCTCAACTGGCAGAGCATCGGTCTCCAAAACCGAAGGTTGGGGGTTCGAGTCCCTCGTGCCCTGCGAGACGGTGACCGACCAGCAGACCTTGCGTACAGACCGACAAGCAAAGACCCAGCAACCAGGCAGGTGGCAGCGGTGAGCGACACCCGCTCGAGGACCCCGACGGCCAAGGACGGCGAGAGCCCCCGCACGCCACCGGGTCTGTTCGTCCGCCAGGTGGTCGCCGAGCTGCGCAAGGTGGTCTGGCCGACCCAGCAGCAGGTGGTGACGTACTTCTTCGTCGTCCTCGTGTTCGTCGCGGTGATGATGGCGTACGTCGCCGGGCTCGACTTCGGGCTCGGCAAGGCCATGTTCGCGGTCTTCGGCTGAGCGGCCCCACGCCGCGCGGCTGGCCGTGCCCCGCATACAAGAGCCTCGACAAGCAGAAGGTGGCGGAAACCCCGTGTCCCAGCCGTACGACGAGACGGTGCGAGAAGACCAGCGCGGTGGCGACGCCGCTGACACCACCGAGGGTGGCAGCGACGACAGTCTCGGGCAGGCCTACGACTCGGTCGACGCCGCTCTGCGCGACGAGGGCGAGACAGAGCGCCCCGACGACTTGCGCACCGGGCAGGACCAGGAGCTGCGAGAGGTCGAGGTCGACGCCGGCCTCGACGCCGCGGCCGACGACCTCGAGCGGCAGTCCGAGGTGGCAGCGCTGGCCGACGATGCGACCGCGGCCGATGTCGCCGCCGACCTGGTGGCCGACGTCGAGGTGAGTGACGTGTCGGCCGACGACCTGGTCGCGAGCGGCGACAGTGCACTGGTTGACCCGGCCGCCGACCGCGCCGTCGAGCTGGCCGCTGACGACGCTGTCGGCGAGACAGCCGCCCTCGACGCCGCAGCCGACGCCGCCGACGTGGCAGCCGAGGAGGCAGCCGGTGAAGCCGACGAGCCGGTGGCTGACGTCGACGCCCCAGGTGACGCGCTGCAGGAGTTTCGTGACCTGCTGCACTCTCAGCCGGGTGACTGGTTCGTCGTGCACACCTACTCGGGCATGGAGAACCGGGTCAAGACCAACATCGAGAGCCGGATCGGCTCGCTGAACATGGAGGACTACATCTACGAGGTGACGGTCCCGACCGAGGAGGTCGCCGAGATCAAGAACGGCCA
Organism: Nocardioidaceae bacterium; assembly: GCA_013697585.1. Lineage (GTDB taxonomy): Bacteria > Actinomycetota > Actinomycetes > Propionibacteriales > Nocardioidaceae > JACCWP01. The sequence continues at coordinate 8,872 of JACCWP010000062.1, read as the reverse complement.
GCGCCGGATGGTCAAGCGCACCGTCCTGCCCGGATACGTCCTGGTACGGATGGACCTCACCGACGAGTCGTGGTCCGCCGTACGACACACGCCGTCGGTCACTGGCTTCGTCGGGCACAGTCACCAGCCGGTGCCGTTGAGCCTCGGTGAGGTCGAGTCGATGCTGGCCCCGGCGGTCGAGGCCCAGGCCGCGGCAATGGCCAGCGCGGCCGGCGGCCCGGCGCTGCCCAAGAAGGCGCCCAAGGTCGAGTTCGCCGACTTTTCTTCCGGCGACTCGGTGATGGTCGTCGACGGCCCGTTCGCGACCTTGCACGCCACCATCACCGAGATCAACGTCGATGCGCAGCGGGTCAAGGCGTTGGTCGAGATCTTCGGCCGCGAGACACCCGTCGAGCTCAGCTTCACCCAGATCCAGCGGGACTGACGCGACCTACCTGCCCCACCGACCGCAACGAGCAAGGAATGTCACCATGCCTCCCAAGAAGAAGAAGGTTGCTGCCCTGGTCAAGGTGCAGCTGCAAGCCGGCCAAGCCACTCCCGCGCCACCGGTGGGTACGGCCCTCGGCCCGCACGGCGTCAACATCATGGAGTTCTGCAAGGCATACAACGCCGCGACCGAAGCCATGCGCGGCAGCGTCATACCAGTCGAGATCACGATCTTCGAGGATCGCTCGTTCAGCTTTGTGACCAAGACCCAACCGGCTGCTGAGCTGATCAAGAAGGCCGCTGGCCTCGACAAGGGTTCGGCGGTGCCGCAGCGCGACAAGGTTGGCCGGCTGACCCGAGACCAGGTGCGTGAGATCGCCACGACCAAGCAGCCTGACCTCAACGCCAACGACATCGAGGCAGCGATGAAGATCGTCGAGGGCACCGCCCGCTCGATGGGGGTCACCGTCGCTCGCTGACGCACGGCCCCGCAGGACCGAACCGGTGGCAGGGCAGCTGGCGCGCCCGTACGACCACACCCTGAGTTGACCCTGGAGAAAGGGAACCAGTCATGCAGCGCAGCAAGACCTACCGTGCGAGCGCGGAGCAGATCGACACGTCCACGGTGTACGCACCACTCGCGGCCGTCCGGCTGGCCAAGGCGGGCAGGCCGACGAAGTTCGACCAGACCGTCGACGTCTCGATGCGCCTCGGCGTGGACCCTCGCAAGGCGGACCAGATGGTTCGGGGCACGGTCAACCTGCCACACGGCACCGGCAAGACGGCGCGAGTGCTGGTGTTCGCGACGACAGACCGCGCGGAAGCGGCGCGCGAGGCGGGCGCTGACCACGTGGGGGCTGACGAGCTGGTCGACAAGGTCGCTGGCGGCTGGCTCGACTTCGACGCCGTGGTGGCAACGCCCGACATGATGGGCAAGGTCGGTCGGCTTGGGCGCGTCCTCGGGCCACGTGGCCTGATGCCGAACCCCAAGACCGGCACCGTGACCCCCGACGTCGCCAAGGCGGTCTCGGACATCAAGGGTGGCAAGATCGAGTTCCGCGTCGATCGGCACGCCAACCTGCACTTCATCATCGGCAAGGCGTCCTTTTCCGAGCAGCAGCTCGCTGAGAACTATGCGGCCGCGCTCGACGAGGTGCTCCGGCTCAAGCCGGCCAGCTCCAAGGGGCGCTACCTTCGCAAGGTCACCATGTCGACGACAATGGGCCCGGGCATCCCGGTCGATCCGGCTCGCACCCGCAACGTCGCGGCCGACGCCGACGCCTGAGCTCCGAGGGGGACGAAGCCGTGACAGCCGCCACCACTCGCACTGGGCTGGCAGCCACCACGCTGATGCTGGCTGTTGTCCTGGTCGGCTGCGGTGGCGACGCTGATACCTCTGCCGACTCGGGCACCGACGACCCGAGCGAGACGACTTCGGCCCCCGAGGACGAGCCCGCCGAGGACGAGCCCACCGAGGACGAGCCCACCGAGGAGCCCGGCGGTGGCGGTTCGCCGGGAGCTGGCCTGACCGAGGCAGACTTCGCCGATCGGCTGGTCGACGCCCAGCTCGTGGCTGGCAGCACCCACGTCGAGGGCGAGTTCGGCGCCCAGGGCCAGCAGGTCTCGCTGGAGGGCGACCTGCAGCTCGCCGAGGAGACCGAGGACCTCGCGCTCGACATGTCGATCGCGCTGCCCGGTGTCGACGGGCTGTCCATGATCGCCGTCGACCAGACGATCTACCTCAACCTCGGCCAGCAGAGCGGTGGCAAGTACGTCGCGGTCGAGCTGGACGACCCGTCAAACCCCCTTGCCCAGCAGTTCGGCGGGCTGCTCGAGGCAGCCGACCCCGCCTCGACCCTGGAGGCCTTCGACAAGGCGCTCACCGGGCTGGACGAGGTCGGGAGCGAGACGGTCGACGGCGTGGACACCACCCGCTACCGCGCCGCGCTCGACACCTCAAAGCTGCTTGCCCAAGGTGGCGCCGGCGGGGCGCTGCCACCGGGCGCCGCGGCCCAGCTGCCCAAGACCTTCGTCTATGACGTCTGGATCGGCGCTGACGACCTGATTCGGCAGCTGAGCTTCGACATCCAGGGCACGAGCTCCACGCTGACGTTCAGCGACTGGGGAGAGCCGGTCGACGTCACCGCGCCACCCAAGTCCCAGATCGCGCAGGCCCCCCAGACCTGAACTGCCCCGTGCCTGACCGACCCCAGTCGATTTGGTCGCCGCCAGGGCGCTCCCGTAGGCTCACCGTGCCGAAGACCGCCGGTCGTCGTGGCTTGCCACGACCGAAGGCTCGCGCACAGCGAGCGGCCAGCGCAGGTGTGAACGAGACAGCCGGTCCTTCGTCGCTCGGAGGCCGCCCGCCCCGTGCGCTCCTGCGTCCGGGGCGTTGCCATGTCCGGGGCTGTTGGCGGTGAGATCCCCGTGCTGCCCACCTGGTGGCGCGAGGCCCGTACGAAAGGAGCGCCCATGGCACGCTCGGACAAGGCAGCCGCCGTCGCCGAGCTGAGCGAGAGCTTCTCGCAGTCGACCGGTGCGGTGCTGACCGAGTACCGCGGGCTCAGTGTGGCGCAGCTCAAGGAGCTGCGCCGCGTTCTTGGCGACGGAGCCACGTACGCCGTGGTAAAGAACACGCTCACCAAGATCGCCGCCAAGCGGGCCGGCATCTTTGAGTTCGATGAGCTGCTGGTCGGTCCGTCCGCCATCGCCTTCATCACCGGCGACCCGGTCGAGGCGGCCAGGGGACTGCGCGACTTTGCGCGAGCCAACCCGCCGCTGGTGATCAAGGGCGGAGTTCTCGACGGCCAGCCGCTGTCGGTCGCCCAGATCCAGCAGATGGCAGACCTGGAGTCGCGCGAGGTCCTGCTCGCCCGGTTGGCCGGAGCCTTGCAGGCCAGCCTGAGCAACGCGGCCAACCTGCTGAACGCGCCGCTCGCGCAGGCGGCGCGGGCGCTGGGCGCGCTGCAGGCCGAGCTGGACCAGGCTGAGCCGGCAGCGCCCACCGACTCCGCACCGGCCGAGGCTGAGGTCGCCTCGCTGCCACCGGAGGCCCCCAGGGATGCATCCCCCGCCGAGGCTCCTGCCGACCCGCTCTGACCCGCTCGTTCCCACCCACCAGGAAGGACCCGCCACCATGGCGAAGATCGACCAGGCTGACCTGCTCGACGCGTTCAAGCAGATGACGCTGCTCGAGCTCAGTGAGTTCGTGAAGCAGTTCGAAGAGACGTTCAACGTCACGGCCGCCGCTCCGGTGGCCGTCGCTGCCACCCCGGGCGCCGCCGGCGCCGCCGGTGGGACAGAGGCCGAAGAGGAGCAGGACGAGTTCGACGTCGTCCTCGAAGCGGCCGGAGAGAAGAAGATCCAGGTCATCAAGGAGGTGCGTGGACTCACCAGCCTCGGTCTCAAGGAGGCCAAGGAGCTGGTCGAGGCTGCGCCGAAGCCGGTCCTCGAAAAGGTGGCCAGGGACGTCGCCGACAAGGCCAAGGAGGCCCTCGAGGGGGCCGGCGCAACCGCCACCATCTCCTGAGCCCTCGCCGCGGGCACGTTCAGCGGGCGGGGGGTTCTTGACGGAGCTCCCGCCAGCGGTCATCCTCGTGGAGCGAGGTCAGCCCCGGAAGGTGCCGCGGCGAGAGTCGCTGGCTGCCGGGGCTGGCGACGGGTGCTGCGCGGGCTCGACAGGAGTCTTCCGAGGGGCTAAACTTCTCGTTTGCGCTGCCTCCCGCCCCCCTGCCCTTGAACGGGGCGCTTTGGCGTGCGCTCGGGCCGGTCTGTGGCCCGCCGTGCAATTGACTCGCGAGCACTCGGAAGGACCACTGTTGGCCGCCTCGCGCACCGCCTCCCCCCGCACCACCAGCACCGCCACCAGCATCGATCGCTTGAACGCTTCGCCCCTCGCTCCCCGCCGAGTCTCCTTCGCCAAGATCGCCGAACCGCTCGAGATCCCCGAGCTGCTGTCCCTTCAGACGTCGTCGTTCTCGTGGCTGCTCGGCGACGACGCGTGGCAGACCCGGACCGATGAGGCGCTGGCCTCCGGGCGGCCCGACGTCTCCCGCAAGTTCGGGCTGGAGGAGATCTTCGAGGAGATCTCTCCCATCGAGGACTTCTCCGAGACGATGTCATTGTCTTTCGCCCAACCGCGCTTCGAGCCGCCGAAGTACTCCGTGGACGAGTGCAAGGAAAAGGACTTCACCTACGCCGCTCCGCTGTTCGTGACGGCGGAGTTCATGAACAACGAGACCGGCGAGATCAAGAGCCAGACCGTCTTCATGGGCGACTTCCCGCTGATGAGCGACAAGGGCACGTTCATCATCAACGGCACCGAGCGGGTCGTCGTGTCCCAGCTGGTCCGCTCACCCGGCGTCTACTTCGAGCGCTCGGCCGACAAGACCAGCGACAAGGACATCTATACGGCCAAGATCATCCCGTCCCGCGGTGCGTGGCTCGAGTTCGAGGTCGACAAGCGCGACCTGGTCGGCGTGCGCCTCGACCGCAAGCGCAAGCAGAACGTCACCGTCCTGCTCAAGGCGCTCGGCTGGACCGAGGCCCAGATCCTCGAGGAGTTCGGCCAGTACGAGTCGATCCGGCAGACGCTGGAGAAGGATCACACATCCGGCCAGGACGACGCGCTGCTCGACATCTACCGCAAGCTGCGGCCTGGTGAGCCGCCGACCCGCGAAGCCGCCCAGACGCTGCTCGACAACTACTACTTCAACTCCAAGCGCTACGACCTGGCCAAGGTCGGACGGCACAAGATCAACGCCAAGCTGGGCCTCGACGCCCCGTTCGACCAGCAGACGCTCACCGTCGACGACATCGCGGCCGCCATCCGCTACATCGTGGCGCTGCATGACGGCCAGACCGAGGTCGAGGGTCCGCAAGGTGCCGTCGTGGTCGAGGCAGACGACATCGACCACTTCGGAAACCGCCGGATGCGTACGGTCGGGGAGCTGATCCAGAACCAGCTCCGCACCGGGCTGGCCCGGATGGAGCGCGTGGTCCGCGAGCGGATGACAACCCAAGATGTCGAGGCGATCACGCCGCAGACGCTGATCAACATCCGCCCGGTCGTCGCGGCGCTGAAAGAGTTCTTCGGCACGTCGCAGCTCAGCCAGTTCATGGACCAGACGAACCCGATCGCCGGGCTGACCCACAAGCGCCGGCTGTCGGCGCTGGGCCCGGGCGGGCTGTCCCGTGAGCGCGCCGGCTACGAGGTCCGCGACGTGCACACGTCTCACTACGGTCGGATGTGTCCGATCGAGACACCCGAGGGCCCCAACATCGGCCTCATCGGCTCGCTGTCGACCTACGGCCGCATCAACGCCTTCGGGTTCGTCGAGACGCCTTATCGCAAGGTCGTGGGCGACGTCGTGACGGACGACGTCGACTACCTCACTGCCTCCGAAGAAGACCGCTTCGTCATCGCTCAGGCCAACGCCGCGCTCGCTGAGGACGGCCGGTTCGCCGACGACCAGGTGCTGGTCCGCCAGCGCGACGGTGAGGTGGGCCTCGTGCCGGGAGCCAACGTCGACTACATGGACGTGTCGCCGAGGCAGATGGTGTCGGTCGCGACCGCGCTGATCCCGTTCCTCGAGCACGACGACGCGAACCGGGCTCTGATGGGGTCCAACATGCAGCGCCAGGCCGTGCCGCTGATCCGCAGCCACGCCCCGCTGGTCGGTACCGGCATGGAGTTCCGCGCCGCGGTCGACGCCGGCGACGTCGTCATCGCCGAGCAGGCCGGTGTCGTCCGTGAGGTCAGCGCCGACCTGGTTGAGGTGCTGCAGGACGACGGCACGGTCCGCTCCTACCGGTTGGCCAAGTTCCGCCGCTCCAACCAGGGCACCTGCATCAACCAGCGTCCGCTGGTGGTCGAGGGCGCGCGCCTGGTCAAGGGGCAGCCGATCGCCGACGGCCCCTGCACCGACGAGGGCGAGATGGCGCTCGGCACCAACCTGCTGGTCGCCTTCATGCCCTGGCAGGGCCACAACTACGAGGACGCGATCATCTTGTCGCAGCGCCTCGTGCAAGAAGACGTCCTCACCTCGATCCACATCGAGGAGCACGAGGTGGACGCGCGCGACACCAAGCTCGGGCCGGAGGAGATCACCCGCGACATCCCCAACGTCAGCGAGGAGATGCTCGCCGACCTCGACGAGCGCGGGATCATCCGGATCGGCGCCGAGGTCGGCAACGGCGACATCCTCGTCGGCAAGGTCACGCCCAAGGGCGAGACCGAGCTCACGCCCGAGGAGCGGCTGTTGCGCGCGATTTTCGGTGAGAAGGCCCGCGAGGTGCGCGACACGTCGCTCAAGGTGCCGCACGGCGAGTCCGGCACCGTCATCGGAGTGCGGGTGTTCGACCGCGAGGAGGCCGATGAGCTGCCTCCCGGCGTCAACCAGCTCGTCCGCGTCTACGTCGCGCAGAAGCGCAAGATCTCCGACGGCGACAAGCTGGCCGGTCGGCACGGCAACAAGGGTGTGATCTCCAAGATCCTCCCGGTCGAGGACATGCCCTTCATGTCCGACGGCACCCCGGTCGACATCATCTTGAATCCGCTTGGGGTGCCTGGCCGGATGAACATCGGCCAGGTGCTGGAGACGCACCTGGGATGGGTGGCCAACGCGGGCTGGCAGGTCGACGCCTCCACCGAGGAGTGGCAGCAGCGGTTGCACAAGATCGGTGCTGCCGAGTCGCCACCGGGGACCAACGTCGCCACCCCGGTGTTCGACGGTGCCAAGGAGGACGAGATCTCCGGACTGCTGGCGGCGACCCGGCCCAACCGCGACGGCGAGCGCATGGTCGGCGGCAACGGCAAGGCGGTGCTCTTCGACGGCCGCAGTGGCGAGCTGCTGCCCGACCCGGTGGCGGTGGGCTACATGTACATGCTCAAGCTGCACCACCTGGTCGACGACAAGATCCACGCCCGCTCCACCGGTCCCTACTCGATGATCACGCAGCAGCCGCTGGGCGGTAAAGCCCAGTTCGGGGGCCAGCGGTTCGGTGAGATGGAGGTGTGGGCGCTGGAGGCATACGGCGCGTCCTACGCGCTGCAAGAGCTGCTGACGATCAAGTCCGACGACGTCCTGGGCCGGGTCAAGGTCTATGAGGCGATCGTCAAGGGTGAGAACGTCCCCGAGCCCGGCATCCCCGAGTCGTTCAAGGTGCTGGTCAAGGAGATGCAGTCGCTGTGCCTCAACGTGGAGGTGCTGTCGAGCGACGGCACCACGCTCGAGATGCGCGACACCGAGGACGACGTGTTCCGGGCAGCCGAGGAGCTCGGCATCGACCTATCCCGACGCGAGCCCAGCAGCGTCGAGGAGGTCTGACGACCCCACCCCGATGGGCCTCTTTCGGTATCTAAGACAAGGAACTGCACTGTGCTGGACGTGAACTTCTTCGACGAGCTGCGCATCGGCCTCGCAACGGCTGACGACATCCGTCAGTGGTCGCACGGCGAGGTCAAGAAGCCCGAGACCATCAACTACCGCACGCTCAAGCCCGAGCGGGACGGTCTGTTCTGCGAAAAGATCTTCGGCCCCACCCGGGACTGGGAGTGCTACTGCGGCAAGTACAAGCGCGTCCGCTTCAAGGGCATCATCTGTGAGCGCTGCGGCGTCGAGGTGACCCGGAGCAAGGTCCGCCGCGAGCGGATGGGCCACATCGAGCTCGCTGCGCCTGTGACCCACATCTGGTACTTCAAAGGCGTGCCGAGCCGACTCGGCTACCTGCTCGACCTCGCCCCGAAGGACCTCGAGAAGGTCATCTACTTCGCGGCGTACATGATCACGCGTGTCGACGAGGACGCGCGGCACCGTGACCTGCCCTCGCTCGAGGCCAAGATCGACGTCGAGCGCCAAGGCATGGTTCAGCGCCGCGATGCCGACGTCGAGGCGCGGATGAAGAAGCTCGAAGAGGACCTGGCCGCGCTCGAGGCAGAGGGCGCCAAGGCCGACCAGCGGCGCAAGGTGCGCGACGGCGCCGAGCGCGAGCTCAAACAGCGCCGCGACCGCGGGCAGCGCGAGCTCGACCGGCTCGACGAGGTGTGGAACCGCTTCAAGAACCTCAAGGTCCAAGACCTCGAGGGCGACGAGGTGCTCTACCGCGAGATGACCTACCGCTTCGGTCAGTACTTCGAGGGATACATGGGCGCCGAGGCGATCCAGAAGCGGTTGGAGAGCTTCGACCTCGAGGCGGAGGCCGCGCTGCTGCAGGACACCATCAAGAACGGCAAGGGTCAGCGCAAGACGCGGGCACTCAAGCGGCTCAAGGTGGTCTCGGCCTTCCGCGGGACCACGAACTCGCCGCGCGGCATGGTGCTCGACTGCGTCCCGGTCATCCCGCCCGACCTGCGCCCGATGGTGCAGCTCGACGGTGGTCGGTTCGCGACCAGTGACCTGAACGACCTGTACCGCAGGGTGATCAACCGCAACAACCGGCTGAAGCG
>JACCWP010000041.1 GCA_013697585.1 Nocardioidaceae bacterium | reverse complement strand
ATGGGCGGCCACCTGGCCAACTCGATGATGCTCGGCGTGGCCTTCACCCTCCTGATGGCGACCCTGGTCAAGAGCCGGGGCGTGATGGCTCCGCTGGCGCTGGGCACCATGTTCGGCGTGGCAGTGTGGGTCGTCATGCGCTACCTCGTGCTCCCATTGAACGACGGCACCGCAGACCTGTTCGCCGGCGCGACGGTCTCGCCGCAGTGGCTGTGGTACCTCGCCCACGCAGTCTTCGGCATGACCCTCGGCCTGATCTACGCCCGCCACCACACAGCGACGAACCCGGCCCCCACAGCCGTCTGAACCCCATCGTCACCACACCCACCATCGGCTCGGCATCGCCGAGCCAGGCAAGGAAGTCGTCATGACACAGGCCAACTGGAACGACACCGTGATCGCCGACAGCGAAGCCACGTCGGTCGTCGAGGGCAACCACTACTTCCCCGCTGACTCGGTCCGCTGGGAGCTGCTCAAGGTCAACGACCGCCAGACGGTCTGCCACTGGAAGGGAACCGCCAACTACTACGACATCGTCGTAGACGGAACTGCCAACCGAGCCGCCGCGTGGCAGTACCGCAATCCGAGCCCGGCAGCCAACAACATCAAGGGACACGTCGCCTTCGGAGGCGGCGTCAAGGTGAAGCGCACGCCGACGGAAAGTCGCGACGCGGCAACCAGCGCGCCGGGGCTGCTCCGCCGCATGTTCTCCGGCGGACAGTCCCGATGAGCTCGACCGCCTCGACCCGCATCGTGTTCCCCGGTTCCGGGGACGCCCAGCTGGCGGGCCGCCTCGACCTGCCCGAGACCGAACCCCGGGCGTACGCACTCTTCGCGCACTGCTTCACGTGCACCAAGGACGTCCTCGCCGCATCGAGGATCGCGCAAGCGCTGACCGGTTTCGGAATCGCCGTCCTGCGTTTCGACTTCACCGGTCTCGGCGGGTCCGGGGGAGATTTCGCCAACACCGACTTCACCTCGAACGTCGGTGACCTGATCAGCGCCGCCGACTACCTGCGCCAACACCACCAGGCGCCCACGATTCTCGTCGGTCACTCACTGGGTGGCGCCGCCGTCCTCGCCGCCGCCGAGCACGTGCCGGAGACCCGCGCGGTCGCCACCATCGGTGCACCAGCGGGCACCGAACACCTGCTGCATCTGCTCGGCGAGAGCCGCGCGGAGATCGAGCAGACGGGCGAGGCCGAGGTCTGCCTGGCCTCGCGCCCGTTCCGGATCCGCAAGCAGTTCCTCGATGACGTGACCAGCCAGCCGCAGCTCGAGCGGATCCAGCGGCTCGGAGTCCCCTTGCTCGTGATGCACTCGCCGATCGACGACACGGTCGGGGTCGAGAACGCGCGCGAGATCTTCGACGCGGCCCGCCACCCGAAGTCCTTCGTCTCCCTCGACGGCGCCGACCACCTGCTCACCCGACCCGCCGATGCCCGCTTCGCCTCCTCGGTGCTGGCGGCCTGGGCGAGCAGATACCTCGACGACGAGGCACGCTCCTCCTCGTCCGCCACCGCGGCCGCAGTGCCGGCAGAGGAGGGCGTCGTCGTGGTGTCCGAGAACGGCCGCGGCCCGTACGGGCAACGCGTCACGGCCGGGCGACACGTGCTCAGCGCCGACGAGCCGGCGCCGGTCGGGCATGACACCGGCCCCTCTCCCTACGATCTGCTGCTCGCCGGCCTCGGCGCCTGCACCTCGATGACGCTACGCATGTACGCCGCACGCAAACAGTGGCCCCTGGAGAACGTGAGCGTCTCGTTGCGACACTCCCGGATCCACGCCAAAGACTGCGCGGACTGCGAGACCGAGTCCGGCCAACTCGACCGCATCGATCGGGTGATCCAGCTGACGGGCGCATTGGACGCCGAACAACGCCGGCGACTGCTCGAGATCGCGGACCGATGCCCCGTGCACCGCACCCTGCACTCCGAGGTCGAGGTGCGCACGACGATCACACCCGATGACACGCTCTCCCAGATGGCCGACGCCACGACCCTCGAGTCGTCGACATGAGCTGGCTGCCCATCGGCGAGTACGCCCTGCTGTCGGACCGGCACTCGGCAGCCCTCGTCTCCTCCGGCGGCTCGGTCGACTGGCTGTGCATGCCCCGGTTCGACAGTCCCTCGATCTTCGCCGCCATCCTCGACGACGAGGCGGGGCACTGGTCCATCCGCCCGGAC
>JACCWP010000033.1 GCA_013697585.1 Nocardioidaceae bacterium | reverse complement strand
GCGGTGCCGGCCTTCTTCGCGGTGCCGGCCTTCTTCGCGGTGCCGGCCTTCTTCGCGGTGCCGGCCTTCTTCGCGGTGCCGGCCTTCTTCGCGGTACCGGCCTCCTTCGCCGTACCGGCCTCCTTCGCCATGCCCGTCGCCCCTCTTGTCGCCTGCTCGACGTCGGTGCCCGAAAGCGACGGCCGGCACACCCCGGACGCTCGACGTGCCGAGAGGATAGGGGGAGTCGGCAGCGCCTTCAACACCGGTCAGGTGACCGGACCGGCGGTACGGCCAGCGCTGTCAGCTCTGGTTGTGATCCTCGCCGAGCAACGACTTGAGCCGTCGCGGCGTGTGGTCGTCGTCCGATACCGGCAGCGCTCCCAATGCCTGCTCATCACCCTCGAGCTGGGCCAGCTGGGCGGTGAAGTAGTTCTTCAACCGGCTGCGGTACTCACGCTCGAACGCCCGCAGGTGCTCGACCTCTCCGGTGAGCTTGTCGCGGTCCCGCTCCATCTCCCCGAACAGCTGGGTGCGCTTGGCCGCGGTCTCCGCGTCGAGCTTGTCGGCGCGGGCGCGGGCATCGGACTCGAGCCGGTCGGCCTTGCTGCGCGACTCGTTCTCGAGCCGCTCCGACTTGGTGTGCGCCTCGGCGAGGATGCTGTCGGCCTGGTCCTTGGCGTCGTCGACCACCTCGTCGGCGTTGCGAGCGGCGATCTCGAGCAACCGCGCCGCGGCCCCGGACGCCTCGGCCACGCTCGTGCGGCGTGGGGGCGCGACGACCGGCTCGGGCTCTTGTTCCTCGACGACCTGGGGGGTCGGCTCAGGCTCGGGCGGGGTGAGCGGCTCAGCGATCGGTTCAGCGATCGGCTCAGGGCTGAGCTCCGTGGGCGGGGTCGACCGGGACGCCACCTCGAGCTTGGTGCGGAGCTCGGTGTTGTCACCGGTCAACCGCTCCAGCTCCGACTCGACCTCGTCGAGGAACTGGTCGACCTCACCCATGTCGTAGCCCTCGCGCAGCCGCACCGGCGTGAAGCGCTTGTTACGTACGTCCTCAGGCGTCAAGGGCATGAGCTCACCTCTGGTCGCAAGCACGGGGCGGAGCGCAACTGTTCGCTCGGGAGCCCCGACGGGACACCGAGCGGTTTGGCGCTGCTCACCGTAGCGGGTCAGCACCCGGGAACGACACCGGTAGCGAGCCGAAGGACCGGCTCGGACGCACGTCAGAGGCGGCGCTCAGACAAGAAACACGGCACCGTTCAGGATCTGCAGCAGGTAGAGCGCGATCAGCAGCACCATCGGCGACAGGTCGAGGGCTACCGCGCCCAGCCGCAACGGCGGAATCACCCGGCGCAGCGCCCGCAACGGGGGGTCCGTGACGGTATAGACCGCCTCGCAGAGCACCAGCACCACACCTCGAGGTCGCCAGGACCGCGCGAGCACCTGCACCCAGTCGATGACGAAACGGGCGATCAGAACGAGAACGCCCACCCACAGCACGAACGCGATGACCTCACCGACGGCGCGCACGGGGCTACGTTGCCAGACTCAGCGACACGGGCGACCTCAACTCTGGTTGAAGAACCCACCCTCGGCGATCAGCTGCTTGTCCTCGGCGGCCACCGTGACGTTGGGCGGGGACAGCAAGAAGACCTTGCTCGTCACCCGCTCGATCGTGCCATGCACGGCGAAGACGAGGCCAGCGGCGAAGTCGACGAGCCGCTTGGCGTCGTTGTCGTCCATCTCGGACAGGTTCATGATCACCGGGATGCCCTCGCGGAAGTGCTCCCCGATGGTGCGTGCCTCGTTGTAGGTGCGGGGATGGAGCGTGGTGATCCGAGACATCTCCGTCGCGGACGCCGGTCGCCGACGCTCGGCCAGGTTGGCGACCGGGGCCGCCGACTCGGTGCGCACTGCCCGGACGGGACGACGGTCGGGCTCGGCAGCCTCCCGACCGTGGTCGTCGTAGTCGTCGTCGAACCGCTCGGTGTCCTCGACAAGGCCGAGGTAGACACCCATCTTGCGCATTGCGCCAGCCATCAGAGCCATGCCCTTCGCCTATGGGTACGTCGTCGCTGTCTCTCGACGTCGCGACACTATCCGCTGGCATCGCGCTCACCGAGGACCGCGCGCCCGACACGCAGGTGTGTCGCACCGGCGGCGACGGCCTGCTCCAGGTCACCGCTCATGCCTGCGGACACGACGTCTGCGCCCGGGTGCGTGGCGCAGACCCCGGCCGCCAGGTGCGCGAGCCGGGCGAACGCCGCCGATGGGTCGGTGCCGAGCGGGGCGACGGCCATCACCCCCCGCAACCGCAGCCCGGAGGCCGCCGACACCGCGTCGGCGACCGCGCCGACGTCCGCCGGCGCCGCACCAGCACGTGCCCCGGCACCCTGCACCGATCCACTCGGGCCGAGGTTGACCTGCACCAGGCAGTCGACGACTCGACCGGCCCGACGGGCTCCCCCGTCGAGCGCCCGCACCAGCCGCAGCCGGTCGACCGAGTGCACCCACGAGGCGTACGAAGCGACCGCGGCAGCCTTGTTGGTCTGCAGCGCGCCGACGAAGTGCCACACCAGGTCGCCTATGCCCGCCTGCTCGCTCGCCTGCTGCTTGTCTGCCGCCTCGGGATGACGGCTCTCGCCGATGTCGCGGACACCGAGGCAGGCGAGGCTCGACACGTCCGTCGCCGGATAGGTCTTGGTGACGATGACGAGGGTCACGGAGGCTGGGTCGCGATCGGCAGCGGCACACGCTCGTGCGATCCGCTCCCGCACTGCCTGCAGCCCGGCGCGGATCTGCTCGGTGCGGGCAAGCTGGTCGTCGCTCATGTCCGTACGCGTACCAGCGCGCCCAGCCGGCCGGAGCGGGGCCCCTGGCGGCGGTAGGAGAAGAACCGGTCGTCCTCGATCGTGCACGTCGAGGCAGCGTCGGCGAGGTCGGTGACCCCCACCCCCGCGGCCGCCAGCTGGCTCGCCACCGCGCGGCCGAGGTCGAGCGCGGGGCTGCCCGCCCGGGTAGTCGACCACGCTGCCGGAACGGCCGTCGTCACCTCGGCCCGCATCGTCTCGGGAACCTCGTAGCACCTCCCGCACGCGCGCGGTCCGAGCCAGGCGCGCAGCCGGGTGGCGCCGGCGTCGCGCATGGCAACGACTGCCGCGCCGCAGATGTCCAGCTTCGTCCCTTCCCGTCCGGAGTGGACGACGCCGACCACCCCGGCCTCGACATCGGCCAGCACCACCGGGACGCAGTCGGCTGCACGTGCCATCAGCGGAACCCCGGGTATGGCGGTGACGAGGGAGTCGGCGGCGGGCACCAGCCGGCCCATGTCGGCGCTGCCGTCGACGACCACGACGTCACGGGTGTGGTGCTGGCTCATCCGGACGAGTCGGTCGCGCTCGACCCCGAACTCAGCCGCGAGGAGCTCGATGTTGCGGTGCGCCCGCTCAGCGTCGTCCCCCGTGCGGGTCCCGACGTTGAGCGACGACCATGCACCACTGCTCACGCCGCCGAACCTGTCGGTGAAGGCCAGCTCGACCGCACCGACGACAGCCCGGAAGCAGAACACCCGTCCAGTGTCCCGCAGCCCCTGCGCAACCGGCCTACTTGAGGAAGTCGGGTACGTCGAGGTCGTCGTCGTCAAAGCTCACTGGACGGGGTGGCCGAGACTCGCTGGGCTGAGCACCGGGCCGCGACATCGCCCCGGCGCCGACCGGGGTC
>JACCWP010000293.1 GCA_013697585.1 Nocardioidaceae bacterium | reverse complement strand
CCCCGACACCGACGCCCACCCCGACACCGACGCCCACCCCGACACCGACGCCCACCCCAACGCCGCCTCCGGCTCCGCCCGCCCCGCCACCCCCGCCGCCCAGCGGAGCGGCCGCCGCCATCGCGTTCGCGAAGGCCCAGCTCGGTGAGCCGTACGTCTACGGCGCGGCCGGCCCGGACGCCTGGGACTGCTCGGGTCTGACCAGCCTGGCCTGGGCGGCCGCGGGTCAGCCGCTGTCGCACTGGTCGGTCGCGCAGTACGCCGAGACCACGTCGATCTCGCTCGCCGAGCTGCAACCGGGCGACCTGCTGTTCTGGAGCAGCGGGAGCTCGAGCTCCATCTATCACGTGGCGATGTATCTCGGCGGTGGCCAGATGATCCACGCCCCCCGACCAGGCCGCGGCGTCGAGATCGTCTCGATGTACTACTGGATCATGCCCGACCTGTTCGGCCGCGTCGCCTGATCGAAGTCGGGATGCGCTACTCGCTGTCGCCGGAGTCCTGGGAGTCGGCCGCGGCGCTGGGAAGCCCGTGCTCGGCGAAGCGTTCACGGGAGGCGTCGATCTCGCGCTCGGCCGCCGCGCGCCCGACCCAGGTGGCTCCCTCGACGGACTTGCCGGGCTCGAGGTCCTTGTAGACGGTGAAGAAGTGCTGGATCTCGAGCCGCTCGAACTCCGGCAGGTGGTGGATGTCGCGCAGGTGCTCCTGGCGCGGGTCGTGCGACGGGACGCACAAGACCTTGTCATCACCGCCGGCCTCGTCTGTCATGCGGTACATCCCGATCGCCCGGCAGGCGATCAGGCAGCCAGGGAACGTCGGCTCGGACAGCAGCACCATTGCGTCCAGCGGGTCGCCGTCGAGGCCCAAGGTGTCCTCGACGAAGCCGTAGTCGGCCGGGTACTGCGTCGCCGTGAACAGCGTCCGGTCCAGCCGGATGCGGTTCGTGGTGTGGTCGACCTCGTACTTGTTGCGCTGCCCCTTGGGGATCTCGACAGTCACGTCGAACTCCACGGTGCCCTCACCTTCCTGCCCGGCTCGCGGGCTAGTGTCTCGCACCGGGGTGCAACGGCGACGGGAGGGCGATCGTGCGCACCCGTACGCCGGCGGTGGTGACGCTCCTGCTCGCAGTCCTGGTCGTCGGCGCAGTAGTCGCCGGTGCCTACCTGGGGCGTGCGGACACCCCGGACGATGGCGCCGAGATCCCCGCGACACAGCCTCCCGAGCCCGGCGAGGTCGACCCGCCGGAGGGGTTGGTGCTGCCGGCCGCACGAACGCCCGGCCCGGTGCTCCGAACGCCCGCCGGGCCCGCGCTAGACCCCGCCGCCCTCCGGAGCACGTTGGCCCCCCTGCTGGGTGACGCCAACCTCGGCCGGCATGTCGGCGTGGCCGTGCACGACCTCAGCCGCGACCGCGCGGTGCTGACCGTTGGCGGGACCGCACCCTTCGTGCCTGCCTCGACACTCAAGCTCTTCACCGCGGCTGCCGCGCTGGCCGAGCTGGGCCCTGCGCATCGCTTCGAGACCACTGTCCAGCTCGACCGGTCGGGGCCGGGCGTGCCGACCGTCGTGCTCGTGGGCGGTGGCGACCCGCTGCTGGCCCGGCAGCAGCCAGACCCGGGCACCGCGTTCGCTCCCGATGTGTCCGGGGTGGTCAGCGTCGACCTGCTGGCGGCACAGACGGCCCGCTTCCTGCGCGACGCCGGGGTACGTCGGGTGCGCGTCGGGTGGGACGCATCGATGTTCAGCGGCCCGTCGGTGTCGCCGCAGTGGCAGCCTTCCTATGTGCCGGACGAGGTGGTCAGTCCCATCTCGGCGCTGTGGGTCGACGAGGGGCGGCTGGGGCTCGGCTTCTCCGATCGCTCGCCCGACCCGGCGGAGGCGGCCGCCGCCGAGCTGGTCGACGGGCTGGAAGGACGGGGGATCGGGGTGGTCGGCGCGCCCGCCGTGTCCGACGGAGCGGAGGGCGAGGTCGCCGCGTCCGGGCGCAGCGCCCCGCTCGACGAGATCGTCACGCACGTGCTCGAGGTCAGTGACAACGAGGGTGCCGAGGTGCTGCTGCGCCACGTGGCGTTGGCCAACGGTCGGCCCGGGTCGTTTGCCGCCGGCGGCGCCGCAGTCGAGGAGGTGCTGACCGGACTCGGTGTCCCCTGGGACGCAGTTGTCGTCCACGACGGGAGCGGTCTGTCCCGAAACGACAGGGTCACTCTGCGGGCGGTCACGGCCGTGCTCGCCCTCGGCGCCGACCCCGACCTGCCTGAGCTGCGCACGCTGCTCAGCGGTCTGCCGGTGGCGCGGTTCACCGGGAGCCTCGTGTTCCGGTTCGTCGACGACGGCACGGCCGCCGGTCGGGGTCTCGTGCGGGCCAAGACCGGCACCCTCACCGGGGTGCACGGGCTCGCCGGCACCGTCGTGACCCGCGACGACTCGCGTCTCGCCTTCGCCTTGCTCACCGACCAGGTGCGCCCCATCGACACCCTCGACGCCCGAGCGCAGCTCGACCGGATGGCTGCCGCTCTCGCCGGCTGTGGTTGCCGACGGCCCCGCTAGGGTCGCCCGACGATGGACCTGTTCACGACGCCGCTGCTGACGGCCCGCGAGACCGCCTGCCACCTGCAGCTGCCGTTGTCGACCCTCAACGGCTGGCTGGCCGAGGGTCGGGGCTCGCCAGCCCTGGTGCACGAGGTCGCGCCCGCGCCCGGTGATCCACGGGTCCGCGGCTGGCCGCGCGTGCCATTCGTCGGTGTCGTCGAGGCGTACGTGCTGCGCTCGCTGCGAGATCTCGGCCTCTCCAAGGCCACCATCCGGGCCGCCGCCACGCAGGTGCGGGCCGAGTTCGGAACCAGGCATGCGCTCGCGTCGCGGCGGATCGCGAGCGACGGTGTCGAGATCTTCGTCCGCTATTGCGACGGCCTGGCGACGGTACGTGGCCAGCAGCGCCCCATCCGCACCGTCGTCGACGACCACCTGCGCTTCATCGCCTGGAACGACGACGGGTGGCCGCGACGGCTGCGGCTGCGTCAGTACGGCACCGCAGCACCGGTCGTGATCGACCCGCGCTTCGGCTGGGGCGAGCCGGTGCTCGAGGCAACCAAGACGCCGGTCGCCGCGGTCCTGGTGCTGCGCAGGGCGGGCGAGCCCGCGGAGGTCGTGGCGGCAGAGTTCGGTCTGACCCGGGACACCGTTGACCAGATCTGCCGAGCCGCCCCCGCCGCCTGAGGTCTGCTTCGACCGCAGTCTCGGCCACGAGACCGCGGCCATCATGCGCGCCGCCGCCTGGACGGTCCATCTGATCACCGAGGCATACCCCGACGCAGAGCTGGTCTCCGACGAGGTCTGGATCGCCCACGCCGCCGCCCGCGGCTGGGTGCTCTTGTCCAGGGATGCGCGGATCCGCTACCGGGGTCCCGCGCTGGCGGCCAGGCACCGCTCGCAGATCTACTACCTGGGCGACCACACGACGCTCGCCGCGGGGGCGATACGTGATGTGGCGGCCGGCTTCCTCGCGGCCGGGCCCGTGATCTGTCGGAATGCGCGCCGGGCCGGCGCCGGGTGCTGGATTGTCCACCCTGCGGGCGTCGTGCGGCGCAGGTGGCCATGAGACCGCCCCGTACCGTGGTCGACATGGCCCCTCGTCCCCCGAACCTGCCCGCCCGGCGGCCTGGGCGGCGGCGTCGCGGCGTCATCGACTGGGACCTCGCGGTCGCGACCGGCCAGTCGTTGGTCCGTCCTGGCCCGGTGGTGTCCGCCGACGAGGCGACCGACGCGGTCATGGGCCTGCGCGCGTCGGCGGAGCTGTCCCGGTCGGTCGTGTCGGCCTATACGGGGCTGCACGCCGACCCCAGCCGGACCCCGGTCCTCGTCGTCGACCGACCCAGCTGGGTACGCGCCGCGGCCGAGGGCTTCCAGGTGCTGGCCGAGCCGCTGGAGGAGCGGTTGGCCAAGGCCAAGGGCATGACGCCGTGGGCGCGAGCCGTGGGGTCACGGGTGACCGGGCTGGAGGTCGGCGGGCTGCTCGCATTCATGTCCGGCAAGGTGCTGGGCCAGTTCGACCCGTTCGCAGCAGCAGGGGGACGGCTGCTGCTGGTCGCCCCCAACATCGTGCAGGCCGAGCGCGAGCTCGATGCCGTGCCGGGCGACTTCCGTACGTGGGTGTGCCTGCACGAGGAGACGCACCGGCTGCAGTTCGGCGCAGTGCCGTGGCTGGGTGCGCACCTGCGCGCGCAGGTCAGCGAGCTCGCCGAGACCACAGACCTCGAGCTGGCCGACGTGACTCGCGTGGTCGACCAGGGGCTCACACTGCTCGGCCGGATCATCCGCGGCGACTCGGAGGCGTCGCTGCTCGATCTGGTGCAGTCGCCGGCGCAGAAGGAGGTCGTCGAGCGGATCACCGCGGTGATGTCCCTGCTCGAGGGCCACGCCGACGTCGTGATGGACGGCGTCGGGCCGCAGGTGGTGCCGAGCGTGGACACCCTGCGGAAGCGGTTCACCCAGCGGCGCCGCGGCGCGGGACCGGTCGACAAGCTGGTCCGCAGGCTGCTCGGCCTCGACGCCAAGATGCGCCAGTACCGCGACGGCGCTGCCTTCTGCCGAGGGGTCGTCGACCGGGTCGGGTCAGACGGCTTCCACGCCGTGTGGGCGGCACCGGACAACCTGCCGCGACCCGACGAGATCGCCGATCCGGCGCGCTGGTGCGACCGGGTCGTCGCCTGACGGCAGCACGGGTCGGTCGTGGGCGGTCGCCTCGACCCCGCGGTGGCGCGGGCCCGGGTCGCCGTGCGCGCGTGCCTGGCCGATCTCGACCCCGATGACCTGGTGCTGGTCGGCTGCTCGGGAGGCGCCGACTCGCTGGCGCTGCTGGTGGCCGCCTGCTTCGAGGCCGAGCACTCAGGCGTACGGGTCGGCGCGATCGTGGTCGACCACGGCCTGCAACCCGGCTCGACCGACGTTGCTCACCGCGCCGCCGCCCAGGCGGCAGACCTCGGCGCCGAGCCGGTGCGCGTCGAGCGTGTCCATGTCGGCACGGAGGCCGGGCCCGAGGGGGCGGCTCGGACTGCCCGGCACGCCGCGCTGGGGCGCGCTGTCGATGACCTGGGTGCCCGGTGCGTGCTGCTGGCACACACCCGCGACGACCAGGCCGAGACCGTGCTGCTCGGACTCTCCCGCGGGTCGGGCGGTCGATCTCTCGCAGGGATGCGGCCGGTGTCCGGATGGCTGCGTCGGCCACTGCTCGGGCTCACCCGCGCAGACACCGAGCAGGTGTGCCGCGCGTCGGGCCTGGCCTGGTGGGACGACCCGCACAACATCGACGACGCGCACGCGCGGGTCCGGGTGCGCCGCCACCTGCTCCCAGCCCTCGAGCGTGCCCTTGGACCCGGCGTGCGC
>JACCWP010000290.1 GCA_013697585.1 Nocardioidaceae bacterium | reverse complement strand
GACCCAAGTGATCCGCGGCGGCGCTCCAGTCGGTCCGCTGCGGGACGGCTCGGGTGCACTCGTCCGAGCTTCTGGAGTGCGCCGGTGACCGTTCGTCTTGCGACGCACCTGAGGGTGCGGTCTTTGGTGGCGGAGTGACGCACCGTTGCCACACCGTCCAAGTGCCCGCTGTGCCCTGCAGGGTGTCCGATGAGGATCAACCCGGGGTCAGCTCTGCTTCAGTTCCTCCGCGAGCATGACGATGATGCCGCTGGGGCCGCGGACGTAGGTGAGCTTGTACACGTCCCCATAGGTCGCCACGCCGCGCAGTGGGTGGCAGCCGTGCCTTGCGGCGATGTCGAGGGCCCCGTCGATGTCGTCGACCGAGAAAGCGACGCGGTGCATGCCGATCTCGTTGGGGCGGGTTGGCTCCGTCTCGATCGCGTCGGGGTGGATGTACTCGAAGAGCTCGAGACGACCGTTGCCGTCTGGCGTCTGGAGCATGGCGATGTTGGCGTGGTTGCCGTCGATGCCGACGGCTGTGTCGGTCCACTCTCCACTGACGGTGTCACGGCCGAGGACGGTAAGCCCCAGGTCGGTGAAGAAGGCGATGGTCGCTTCGAGGTCGCGTACGGCGATTCCGACGTTCTCAAGTTTGATGGGCATGCGTTGCACGCTATCGACTCAAGCGCGCCCGTCTCATCACCTTGTGGCGCGGAGGAGAAGCGTTTCGATGCGGCCCGGGCAGTCGCGAACGGCGGATTCCTACGCGTCAGCCTCCCGTAGACCTTGGCGAGCAATCCACGCGTACGTGTGCGGGTCAGCCCATGAAGCTGGGAATCGGCGCCTCGCCTACGGACCTTAGCCAGGAAGCGGCCACTGCCCGTCAACGGCGTACAACTCGCCGTGGAGAACATCGTGAACGGAGCGCTCGAGGAGATCTACCGCAACTACATCGCTGCCCTCGACGATCGCCGACTCGATGACCTGGACCAGTACGTGCACGATCGGCTCACCTACAACGGCCAGCCGCGGACCCGCGACCGATTCGGGCCTTGCTCGCCGACGACATCCACAACATCCCTGACCTGCGCTACGACATCCAGGTGCTTGTGGTCGGTCCGGACCACGTCGCCTGCCGGCTGTGGTTCGACGGCACGCCGCAGCGCGACTTCCTCGGCACCGATGCGAGCGGGCGTCGTGTCTCGTTCGCCGAGCACGTGTTGTATCGCTTCCGCGCGAGCCGGATCCGGCAGGTGTGGTCGTTGATCGACACGGACTCCGTACGACGCCAGCTACTGCATTCATGAACCAGACGGCGGCCTAGTCAGCCGTCTTCTGCAGAGCCTCCTGGCCCGACAGCTTGTCGAGGTCGCGTATGCAGAAACCGTGGTGGGCCCACTCCTCGTTAAGGACGGTGCCGAGACACTGCCGCACCGACCGCCCTCTGGCGTACGGGGGCCACCCGTCGTCGGGGGGCACCGGCGCGATCTGAGCGAGCGGCTCGTGCGTGACCTCAGCCAGCCACGCCTCGATCTCCGAGCCCTGCCGGTCGCGCACATCCAGCACCTCGTCCAGGCTCGGCCGGCTGGACCGGTCGAGCCCCTGCTCCTCCTGATCGGGCACGAACGGCGATGCCAGACCCATGGGGGTGAAGGGCTCGGTCAGCCCAAGCACGCAACGTCGGAACCACGAGTCGTGCACGAAGACGAGGTGACGAAGGGTCTCGACCATCGACCACTCGCCGTCGACGCCGCGATGCTCACTGCCTTCGGGCATGGACCGGACCCGCTCGGCGGTCGTGGCCCAGTCGGCCCGCAACCGTCGCCAGGCCTCCCACAGGTCGGACGGCTCGTCAGACCGGATCAGCAGCCGCACCGGGTGCAGGCGGTCGAGCTCGGCCTCGACGTACGGCATCACCTGGACCCCGTTGACCACGAGGTTGGTGACCAGGCCGTCTATCTCGGCGTCCTGCATGACCACGCCGACCAGCCGCGCCCTACTCAGGTCGCACTCGCGGAACACCGCGCCGGTGAGATCCTCATCGTCGAAGCGTCGCATGCGGACAGGCTAGTTAGGTGGCCCGACCGCGCGCAGCAGGCGGAGTCTGCTCGCACAAGGAGGGTAATACCGCCGCCACTGGGCGCTCATGCTCAGGCTGCACAGGGCAAGGTCCTCCGGTTCAACTCCACTCGGACGGTCTCCTGGATGGCGGCTCGATCTTGCGGGGCATGCCTTCGAGGAGCGTGCGCCGCTGCGCACGACACCACCGATGAACCGCGACCTAGAGCGCAGGTCTTCTGGCGGCGATTGCAACCCTTCGGCAGGCGCACAGGCGGCGGATAGACGCACCTCATCGCATGAGAGCGTTTCACAAGCGCGCGTTCTGGATCATAAAGGCCTGGAGGCTGCAGGTGTCCCGGGCCCGTCTACGTGCGGTTGGGATCAGATCTCAGTGTCCGGAGCTGCTCCCAGCGCCCCTCGGAAACGAAGGCGATGTCGCCGTCGACCACCGTGATCGCCGTCTGATCGTCCATCACGTACGCCGTGTTCGGGATGCCGGCCGCCCACTGCTCCGCCTCGGCCATGGAGTTGCCTGGCATGCCGTCGGCAGCCAGGTGAGGGCAAATCGAGAAGTCGACGACGCCCAAGGTGGTCTCGTCGCCGGTGGGGGGTCGCCACTGGATGAAGTCGTCCCCGACACGGGGGGTCATCACCATGCTCCCCGCGCTGAGTCCTACCCAGACGGTCTCGCTCAACGACGGCAGCAGGTCTGCCAGCCCGGACTCGCGCATCCAGTAGCACAGATAGAGGACGTCGCCGCCCGCGACGAGCAAGGCATCGGTCTCCCGGACCAGCGGCACCCAACGTTTCCTGTCGATGCTGGGCAGCGCGGTCAGCTCCAGCACGCCGACGGACTTCCAGCCCAGGTCGACCATGGGATTCTGGGAGTTGCCGCTGATGAACTGCCAGGCCTTCACTCCCGGGCCGACCATCGGATGCCCGTACTGCGCGGTGGGGATGCAGAGCGCGGTGGACTCGGCGATCGGCTTGCCAAGGAGCTCGACGAGCGCGTCGCGGATGCTGGCGTTCGTCAAACCCCCGGAGGTGAGAAGAAGTTTCAAGCTGTCTCCTGAAAGTGAGTGTGGTCGATACGGAAGGGCGACCGTGGCGTCCCGCCCACCCGCGCTTCGGGCGGCGTTGTAGGCCATGATCCTGCATCGGTAGTTCGCTGCCGAGCGGTAGCCCCGGCCGGTGCGCTTGATGTTCTTGATGGTGACGTTCGCTGCCTCGGTTCGGGCGTTGGTCGCACGGGTGCAGATGAAGGTCTCGATCTCGGGCCACCAGGTGTCGATGGTCTTCTTGAGTCGGGTGGTCTCGGGCATCGCTGCCCAGCCGACCGCCCCGACCTGGTGATCATCGGCCTACGCATGTTACCCACATGACCGACGAGTGGCCGCTGCCACCGATCATCTCGGGAGGCGTCGTCGCCCCGCGTCGTGACGTGTCGAAGGGGTCGAATATCCGGTACAGAAGTGTTCAGCGTGCGGATTGAAGCCCGGCCGCGCCGTGGCAAGCTGCGTTCCCAGGGCTGCCGCCCAGCCCACCAGCACCAGGGCGAGGGCGCGTTCCGCGGTCCCGACCCAGGGGTAGGGCACCGCGGCCCACGCGAGCAGGAACACCAGAACCATGCCCCCCGTTGCCGCGGAGTACGCTGACCAGGGCCGGGGCAGCACTGCGGCCAGCACGCTGGCGGCGCCGGCGATGCCGAGGATCTCCATCAGTGAGCCGACGCCGTGCACCCAGTCTGCAGCGGTCGTGAAGGTGTCGCCCTTGCACCGCGGAACGGACTCCTCGCAGCTGGTGCGGGCAAGCGCACCGGCCATCGTCCCCAGGCTCGCCACAATCAGCAGCCCGCACCCAACGGCCCGGTGGTCCGTTTTAGCAAGGCCCGGTGCAGGCCGAGGACCAGGGCAGCGAGCCCGAGGGCGAAAACCGCCTCCCCCGCCATCACGAGCAGCGGTCTTGGGGCACCGGCGGCGTACAGGTCGCTGATGTTGAACCGCCAGGATCCCGGGCGCAAGCCGGTGGCCAGCGCCCAGCAGCCAACCTCGGACGACGGCGGCGAACACCACGAGTCGACCGAGCAGTCTCATGCGACGGCGCGACGTTGCCTTAGCCAGAACCCGGCGTACAGCGCGGCTACCGACACGGTCACCGTGATCGGCACGACGTAGACCACGATCCCGTAGTCCTCGCCGTGCAACGGCGCGGAGGCGGTGACGACAGTGGCCGCCACCACCGCGAACGCCGCCTGCAGGAGGATCGCGGTGCGCTTGGGAGCGAGCCAGCCGGCGAGCACTCCGCCGAGGAGGGGAAGCAGCAGGGCCATAGCGGACTCCTTCGAGTAACTCTGCACCACAGAGTGATTGACGAAGATAACTCTGTAGTACAGAGTTTGGCAAGTGCAGGATCCGCTGATCGCCGAGCTCGCCTACCGGGAGGCGGTGGCCGCCCGGGAGCGTGTTCGTGCCGTCAGGCGGGCGATCACCCTGCCGTTGCGACTGCTCGCTGCAGCCGACCTCGGAGGAGCGGTGGTCGTGCTCGTCATCGGGCGTTTCCACCTGTTCTCATACTTCGCACCCGCCTTCCTCACCGTGCTGGTCGTGTCCACGTGGTGGTATCGCCGGTACGCCACGGCCCACGGGTTGCTCCTCCCCGCGGCGCCCCTGGGTGCTGATCCTGGCGGCGACCCTCATTGCGGGCGCGAGCATGTCGCGGCTCGGCGTGGCCCTGGAGGAGCCGTGGATCAGCGACTTCGGCCCCTGCCTGGCGTTCACCGTCGGGACGGCGCTCACCGCCGCCTGGCTACAGTCACGCCGGCTCGCGCTGACCGCGGTCGCAATGGTGATCGTCACGGCCGTGGCTTCGCTCGCGGCCGACGGCGATCTCGCTATCGCCCTGCAGCTGGCGGCCTACGGCGCTCTCCTTCTCTTTGCCGCCGCAGACCCGTCCGGACAGAAGGAAGGCCTGTGACCGAGCACCCGATCCACGACCTCGACGACGAGGTCCACCAGCGCGTCCGCTTGGGCATCTTGGCCGCTCTGACCGGCCTGGTGCGAGCTGATTTCGCGCACTTGAAGCGTGAGCTCGCGCTCACTGACGGCAACCTGGGGCGACACCTGGAGGTGCTCGGCGACGCCGGGTTCGTGAAGCTCACCCGGGGCACCGCGGAGAGCCGGCCCCGGACGTGGGTCTCGATCACCGCCAAGGGCAAGCAGGCGCTCCGCAAGGAGCTCGACGCCCTCCGCAAGATCATGTCTCAGGTCGAGGACGCAGAAGCCGCCGCGGGTTCGAACGAGCCCTCCGCAGCTGCTCGAGGCATCAGGGACCGCTGACGGCAGAATGGGTCTCGGTGTCGCACCAGGTTTGAGCACGCAACGCAGGCGGAAGGCTATTGAACAGGGAGAGCGCAGCGGGGGTGCTGCCGAGCGAGCGCTTCGGTGCACTCGCCAGGGCAGCGGGACCCATGCCATCGTTGGGACATGAGCCTTGATCCGACGATCAGTAACCCCGAGCACTACAAGGTCATATTCGACAACGATCGGGTTCGAGTCCTCGAGTACACCGACCGTCCTGGCGACCGGACCACTCCCCACCGGCATCCCGACAGCGTCATGTACACCCTGTCCAGCTTCCGTAGGCGCCTAGTTTCGGGGGAGTCGCGACGGGAAGTGGAGATGGAGGCTGGCGCAGTCGGCTGGCTGCCGGCCCAGGAGCATCACGGAGAGAACATCGGCGACTCACCCACGCACGTCATGTTTGTGGAGTTGAAGGAGATGCCCTTGCAAGGTGATTCCACGGCACTCGGCCCTCAGTCCAAGTGATCTAGCCTGTCGCCACCGAACATTCGTGTCGCTGGGCCGGTCAGTGGCCGATGAGTGGACGGGGGTATCTGAGTGAGACTCAAATGTCGGGCAGGGAGGCGTCTCTCCACGCCGGAACGACCGCTCATACCGCGATCCAGGAAGAGCGCCTAGTCCTCGGCTCTCGCGAGATCGGGGTGCTCGCTGAAGATCAGCAGGTAGGCGAGTCGAGGTCCTGACGGGGACACCGCCATAGGCGGAGTACGTCGTGCGCCGCTGCCTCAAGGTGGTGCTGAAGGAAGAGGCCGAGCGTCACCGTTATGCGGTGCGCGACATCGGCGGGCTCAAGGCCGGTGCCTGAACCGGGTAGGGAAGCGCCTCGGCTACGCGCTGTGCTCGAGCGCCACCCGGCCGATCCCGCCTGGCAGCACCGTGCGGGCTCGTTGATGTCGGCGGACACACTTGCCTGATCGTGGACCTTCCAACCCAGCGGCTTCGGGTGGTCGATTCTTCGCCTCGCCGGACGGGTGACCAGGATGACGCTCGCCGCAAGCGGATCGTTCACACAAACACCGATGAGTCGTCTGCGGTCCGGCAGTCTTGTCAGCATGGGCCACCACACCGATCCGCGCGTCGACGACTACATCAACCAGCTGCCGGCGTGGCAGGCGGATCTTTGCCGCCGCCTCCGAACCCTCATTCACGCCGCCGACCCTGGGGTCCGGGAGACGGTCAAGCGCAGAGGGCAGCCGTACTTCGAGCTGGACGGGAACGTGTGCGCGTTCCTCGCGGCCAAGAACCACCTCAACCTCTTCACCTACGACGGGGCCATCGTCCCCGACCCGCACGGGATCATCACCGGCGGCCACAACAACAGCACCGCCCGGACTATCGCCTTCCGCGAAGGCGACCCGGTCCCGGTCGCCCCGCTCACGGTGATGCTGCGCCAGATCATCGCCAACAACCGCGCGGGCGGCTGGCGCGAGCTCAAGGCGGCCAGCGGCGCCGCGGGCGACACGACAGGGACCTGATCGTGTCCGACCTCAACCCATGAACCGTTGTTGTGGCCGCGGTGGCGTCGTTCCTGGCCTCGGGCGGCTGGTACGCCCTCATGGGGTCGCGGCTGAGCTTGGCCGCCAAAGTGTCGCCGGCACGACACGCGGCGAGCGCTTCGCGCAGGCCGGGTCGCTCTCGGTTGTACTTGAGGTGATCACCATGCCCCGAAGCCTGCAGGTGATTCTCGAACATGCCGACGAGCTGGAGCGTCGGTTCGCCGACCACGAGCCGAACGACGTCCGCGATGCTGCGCCGCTGCACGCAATCCGCACAGCAGTGACCGAGCGCGCCGCCACCGAGCGACGCGTTGCCGAGACGGTCGCTACAGCTCGCGAAGCCGGTGTCTCGTGGTCCGCGATCGGTAGCATGCTCGGGAACCTCCGGCGAAGCCGCCC